>JBMFHR010000005.1:0-56806 GCA_049976725.1 Conexivisphaera sp.
GACGGAGCCATCTATCTGCAAGGCTTCCGTGGAACAGCGTCCCGTATTGATGAATTCACGCACTTTGCCGGGGCCTCAGTGCGCCAAGCGCTTCAGCGTCCTCTCGCGGACGGCCATAGCGTGCTCCCTCATGTGTTCCCTCAGGTCCTCCCACTGCTCTGGTGGAGCCAGGCTGAACATCGCCCTCTCCAGGACCTCGTTGACCGCCGGGTGTATGTGCATGCTCCTGTAGGCGGGCAGCAACGACTGGTCGCGCGTGTACATGAGCACTATCGCCTCATGGATCATTGAGGACGCGTAGGGGCCTATTATGTGCGCGCCGAGGAGCCTGTCGGATCCTTCCTCGACTATGACCTTGGCGAAGTGGTGCTCGTCCTTCATCGCCAGCCCCTTGGCGGTGTCCTTGTACAGGTAGTACCCGACCGAGTACTCGCGCCCCTTCAGCTCCTCCTCCTTGGATCCGACCGCGGCCACCTCGGGCTGCACGAAAATTGCGTGGGGGACCGCGTGGTAGTCGACCTTTATCCTCTGGCCCCTGAAGGCGTTGTAGTAGACCACCTGGCTCTCGTAGTTCGCCACGTGCTTGAACATGTGCCTCCCGAGCGCGTCACCGCACGCCCAGATGTTCGGCTTCGTGGTCTCCAGGTACTCGTTCACGATTATCCACCCGTTCGGATCTACCTTGACACCCGTCCTCTCCGGCTTCGTGATGTCCGAGTTGCTCTTCCGGCCGGCCGCGACCACTATCTCATCGACCTCGACCTCGACCGTATCGTGATCCTCCGTGCCCTCGGCCGTGACGACCTTGGAGTCGCCCTTCCTCCTCACCTCGACCACCCTGTGCCCGGGCACTATGTCCATGTGCTCCGAAAGGTCGGCCTCGAGGAGGTACGAGACCTCTGGCTCCTCGGCCGGGGCTATCCTGGGCAGCATGTCGAAGATCGTCACGCGCGACCCCATCATGGCCAGGAAGAAGCCGAACTCGAGGCCTATGTAGCTCCCCCCTATAACAGCGACCCTCGGTGGGAGCTTCCTTATTGAGAAGAAATTCTCGTTCGTCAGATAGCCGGCCTCCTCCAGTCCGGGTATGCTGGGGACCAGGGGCCTCGACCCCGTGCAGAGCAGTATTTTCTCGCCCTTTATCAGCTCGTCGCCCACCTTGACAGTGTACTCGTCCACGAACTCGCCGTTGGTCCTGTAGAGGTCTATCCTGGGATCGCTCCTTATGTTCTCCTCTATCATCCTGCTCTCGCCCATAACCTCGCCCTGCGCCCACTCCATTATCCGGGCGAAGTCGACGCCGTCGACCCTGGCGTTTATCCAGAAGTCCTTGGCGCGCTTGACGTAGTGCATTATCTCCGCCGGGTACAGTATCATCTTGGAGGGTATGCAGCCCCTCGTCAGGCATATGCCGCCCACTGGCGCGTTCTCTATCACTGCGACGCGGAGCTTGGGGTTCCTGCCTATCAGCTCGGATACTATGTTCATCGCGGAGCCGGTGCCGAAGGCTATTATGTCGTATTGCTTCACGCCCGGCGCAGCGCCCGACTTACATAATTCTGTTTCGTTCGAACGAGCGTGGGGCTACGCCTCCTACTGGAAGATCCTGGGCATGGAGTTGAGCAGCCTGCTCCCCCGCGGGGTCACCAGCGCCATCTCCTCAATCCTGACGCCTCCCTCGCCCCTGATGTAGACGCCTGGCTCCACGGTGACGATCATTCCGGGCTCGAGGATCCTCCGCTCCCCGGGCGCCAGGTAGGGCGGCTCGTGGACCTCGATGCCAACTCCGTGCCCCAGGCTGTGGAGGAAGTACTTGGAGAGCCCCCTCCTGGACAGCTCCCTCCTGGCCGCGGCGTCGACGTCGCCGGCGGGCACTCCGGGTGCCAGGACGTCCAACGCGGCCTGAACCGCGGCATCAACGCCCGCCAGGAGGCCGTCGTCGCCTGTGGCGATAGTCCTGGTCATATCGCTGCAGTAACCGCGCCTCACGGCGCCGGCATCTATTACGACGTAGTCGCCGCGCGATATGCGGAGGCCGCGCGGCAGCGCGTGGGGGTTGGCCGAGTTCGGGCCGACCCCGACCAGCGTGTCGAAAGCGAAGCGCTCGGCGCCCAGCCTGCGGGCCTCCGCCTCGAACTCGGCGGCCACCTCGAAGTCCAGCGCCCCCTCGCGTGCAGCCCTGAGGGCTCTCCCCATTGCGGACTCCGTGATCCTCAGGGCCTCCAACACGGCGTCCACCTCGTCCTGATCCTTCACGGACCTCATGTCGAGCAGGCGCTGCGAGATGTCCGATATTCCCTGTATCCTGCTGGATAGCTCGTCCGCGAGTCCCCGGCTCAGGACGCCGAGGTCAGCGGCGACCCTCCCCCTGGCCAGCGAGGCCGCGGCCTCGGGCAGCGTGGCCTGCAAGAGGCCGTGGAGCTCCACGGCCTCCGTGGAGCGCCTGAGGATGGGCTTGACCTCCATCCACCCGGGCACCTGCTCCACCGCCTTGTAGTACTCCAGCGCCGGCACCAAGAGGACGGCCGATCCTGACCGATAGACCAGCGCGGACCCCGGGCAGTGGCAGCCCGTGAGGTACTCCGCGTTGGCATCCCCCGCCACTATCAGGGTGTCGTAGCCCTCCGCCGCGCGCTCTAGCCTCGACCTGCGGACGTCCTCCGATACCATTGAACTGACGCCTCCAGCGAGACCCTGGCCAAATCCTCGGGCGTGTCGACGAACGTGATGCCGGGACCACTCCTGGTGTCGGCGCGCCCTCCTGGGGCCACCCTCTCCAGCGAGTCGCTCGGCATGCCGCTCCTGAGGACGACCGCGGGGATCCCGAGTGAGTAGGCCATCAGTACCTCGAGCATCGTCCCGGACTCCCCGCCCAGCGCGGCCAGTATGTCTGAGCTCCTCACCAGAACGACGCTCCTGCCCTTGAAGTCCATCCCGGTGTCTATCCTCACGAGGCCCCTCCCCCTCGGGGGCTCCGCGGGCGGATTCAGGGGCAGCACGAAGACGACCTCGATGCCGCGATCGATCGCGGCATCGGCCACGAACCTCATGGCTCCCCAGTATCCCCCGAGCAGGAGCCTCACCCCGTCGGGCGGGAGCGCCGAGACGAAGCGCAGCGCTAGCTCCCTGAGGGCTGGCGTGGGCTCGCTGTGTGCGGCCACACCCAAGTTGATCAAGCCAGGGTCGCGGCCACGCGGCCGCTCATAAGCTTTAACTGCGCGCGCTTATATCCGACTCAGTGGCCCATGGACGTCCGTGGCCCTCGCGGAGTTCTACGTGGGGACGAGCGGCTGGAGCTATTCCTGGAATCCCGACGGAATAGGGTGGTACGCGGAGAACTCGGGGCTCAACGCCGTGGAGCTTAACGCGAGCTTCTACAGGTTCCCGTTCCCGTCCATGGTGCGGGGATGGTCCAGGAGATCTGGGCTGAGGTGGAGCATCAAGGTCCACCGCAGCGTCACGCACGTGAGGAGGATGAGGCCGCCCGGCGCCATCGACGCGCTGTCCAGGTTCCTGGAGCGCTTCAGGCCAATGGAAGAGGCCGGCATCGTGGACTTCTACCTCTTCCAGATGCCGCCAGGGTTCACGGCGGGCGACGAGAGCTGGCGCAGGATAACGGCAGTGGCGGAGGCCACCGGCCTGGGCACTAGGATGGCCGTCGAGTGGAGGGATCCCAGCTGGTTCTCCGACGAGTGGATCAGGAGGGCTAGGGAGCTCGGGATAACGGTCGTCTCGATAGACTCGCCGGACTTCCTCTTCTACGCGAGGAGCGGCGACTCCGTGTACCTGAGGATGCACGGAAGGACCGCGTGGTACGCGCACGATTACTCGGACCGCGAGCTGGACGAGGTGGTCGAGCGCCTGATCTCGCTGGGGGGCTCCAGGGCATACGTGTTCTTCAACAACGACCACGCGATGCTGGATAACGCGAGGAGGATGAAAATGAAACTCGAGGAAATCAGGGGGAGGTCTGGGTGATGTACGTCGCGTTGGACGGGTTCGGGGGTATGGTGATCTCCTGGTACGTCTCGATCGGCAGGCCGGCGTTGTAGACGGGCACTATCTTCCATCCCCAGCGCGCGCTCGGGACCCACTGGCCCCCGAAGAGCGGCAGCAGGACGTAGTGCCCCTCGTTCTGGGGCTGCAGCATGAAGGGCTCGTACTGGGCGACCAGCGACTCGACCGTCTGCGAGGGGAACGGGTGCCCGAAGTCTATCGGCCCCGCCATCGTGACCATATTAGTCGTGGCTATGGACTGATTGATCGCCAGCGGGTCCAGGCTGCCGGACCTCTCGAGGACGTTGGTGGCCCAGTCGAAAGCCCCCAGGTCGTATCCTATCGCCATGTCCCACTCCCTGCCGGTGGCCGACTCGTATATCTGGGCCCACTGGGAGGCGTTTATCCCGAGCAGCGGCGAGTAGTATGTGGGTATGGACGGGAACCACCAGACCTCGACGTTGAGTCCGTAGGGCAGATTGTCGCCCAGCGCCTCAACGTTCGAGGGGTAGGGATAGGCCCTGGCCACCGTCGCGACGAGCGGAACCCAGCCCTCCGCGTGGGCCTGCCTCCAGAGGGTGGCGAAGTCGGGTGGATTGAGGTTCCCGGCGAGTATCGTGGCGTTCGCGGCCTTCGCCTCCAGTATGTAGGGCGTGTAGTCGGTGGTTCCCGGCGTCACGAGCCCCAGGTTGACCACCTTGTAGCCGGCGGCCTCGGCGGCCGGTATCATCACTTTATCGAAGGTCTGCCCGCCGATGTCGTTCGTGGATATTACGGCCACCACGCGGTTCGTGCGGTTACCGGCAAGATTCCACATGTTTATGTACGTGTCGACGAGCTGCGGGAATGCCCAACCGACCATGTACGTCCAGTGGTATGGGCCCTTGACGATCCACGCGTCGACGGGACCCTCTATGGCGAGCGCGGGGACGCCGTACTTCTCCGCCATGGCGCTCGCCGGATCGATGGTCTTCGGCGTGTGCATCAGTATGAGTAGGTTGACGTGGTCCTGGGTTATCAGCTGCTGCGTCACGGTGGCGGCGACGCTCTCGCTGCTCTGCGTGTCCACCAGATATATCTTCACCGGGAGCTTCCTTCCGTAGGCCGGCATGTATATCCCGCCCATGTTCTGGTTTATGTAGTTCTGGATGTACGCCGTGAGCCAGGGATCTGGCGCGCCGAACGATGCCAGCGGCCCCGTCAGGGGCGCGACCACGCCTATCCTTATCTCTGATGGCGCTGGCGGCGCCTTCGGCCACGCCAAGTAAGCCGCCGCTGCGACGACCGCTATCACGACCACCGCTATTATGGCGTACTGTATCCTGCTCACTGCGCTCTTCCTGCGCATTTTTGTTCGTCTTCAGCGGCACCCTTATTTAAACGTGCACGAATTCCGCTGCCGCGAATAATTATTAATTCTTGGAATAAATGTTAGCGCGGCGAGGAACTCACGCGGGGGGCCTGAGCCCGATGCGCGATGCCACCTCGCCCCACACGCCGCGCGGCAGGATCAACCAGGCAACAATCGTCATGAGGCCCTCCAGGAGGGGACTCCATCCCGCGTAGGCTGAGGTCGCGTAGGTGAGTCCCACGAAGATCAGAGAGCCCACGGACGCGCCGAACACCCTGCCCATCCCGCCGATGACCGCTATGAATATCATGCCAATGATCCACGAGATACTGAAGATGGAGTTGGGTATCAGGTACGCCGCGTAGAGGGCGTAGGCGGAGCCGGCGACCGACGTCATCGCGCCCGAGATCACGAAAGCCAGTGCCTTGGTCCTGAAGACCTTAACGCCGGACTCGGCCGCGGCCTCCTCGTCCGCGCCGATTGCCCTGAGCGCGAGCCCCAGCCTGGACTTGTACACCTGGAACACGACGACGGAGGCCGCTGCCATCAGCGCGAGCGACAGGTAGAAGGTGAGGTAGTCCGGCGTGGAGAGCGCCGGCCCGTAGGTGACACCGGCACCGGCGCCCACGTAGCCCCAGTTGTTGAAGGCGAGCTGGAAGATCTCGGCGACTATCCACGTCCCGAGCGCGAAGTACGCGCCCCTCAGCCTGAGGAGGGGGAAGGCTACCGCGGCCGCGACCAGGGAGCTCAGGGCGGCCGAGGCCAGGATTGCCGGGAACGTGGGGAGTCCCAGCCTTCCGAAGATCACGAGGCCATAGGCGCCTATCCCTATGAACAGCTGCTGCCCCAGCGAGACGACGCCGGCGTACTCCGCCAGGAAGCCCCAGAGCAGGGCCGAGGCCCCGTATATCAGCGCCAGCGTAAGGAAGCCCTCCAGGAGGGAGCCGCCCCACGCCGGAACGGTGGCGGCGAGCGCGAGCGGCACCAGTGCGTAGAGCGCGCGGTACTTCAGAAGACCTCACCCCTCATTATCCCGCGGGGACTCAGGATCATTATCGCGAATATCACTATGAGGGTGACCATGGTCTGATATGTCGCGCCGAAGGCGTACCCCGAGACCACGAAAACCTCGCCCATGACGAGTCCCCCGAGCAGCGTCCCCACTATGCTCCCCAGGCCGCCCAGGATTACCGCGCCGAACGCTATGAGCATGTAATCAGGTCCCGCACTGGGGTAGAAGATGAACGTGGATCCCAGGAGCACGCCGGCCACGGCGTTCACCGCCATGGCCAGTCCCATGGCCACGGCGTAGATCTCGGTAGGCCTTATTCCCACCAGCCGAGCTGCCTCCTCGTTGGCCGGCACCGCGCGCATGGCCTTGCCGAGCGCGGTGAACTTCAGGATGAGCTGGAGGGCGGCGAGCACTATCAAGGAGGCCGCGAAGTCCACGACCATCACCAGGGGGACCCTGACCTGCCCGAGCGAGATCCCCTGGAGCAGGTAGCCGGTCGCCAGGGTCCTGTCGTTGTACGAGAAGAGTATCAGGAGCAGGTTCTCTAAGAATATGCCCAGCGCGAATGTGATGACGACCACGTGGCTCGGACCCCCCATCAGCGCCCTGTTCAGGAGTGCCCTCTGGAGGAGCCAGCCCAGCGCAAACATTGCGGGAACAACCACCACCAGGCTCATCAGGGGAAAGGTCCTCCAGGCCTCCAGGACCACCAGCGACATGTAGGCGGCCAGCACCGCCAGGTCCCCGTGGGCCACGTTTATCTCGCGTATGATGCCGAGGGAGATCGAGAACCCGTACCCTATTAGCGCGTAGAGGCCGCCCAGTAGTAGCCCTTGGACGAGCAGCGTGGCTGCGACCACAGGCTCCATTGGTACGCGCGAAACTCGCCGCAACGCTATAAGCATTCCTGGAAGGGCCGCGGCTATCGGCCGCGCGCCTCGTCGTGGCCTCCGGCGCCGAAGTATGCGGCCTGCGCGCGCCTCGTCGGACGCTTCGCCGTGCCCTCCATGACGATCCTGCCGCCCTCGATCACGTACCACCTGTCGGCTATCGCCATCGGGCGCCTCATGCTCTGCTCCCCCAGAAGTATGGACGTGGTGCCGCGCAACGAAGCCACGGTCTCGTAGAGCTTGTCCACGATGATTGGCGCCAGGCCGGCCGAGGGCTCGTCCAGCAGGAGCAACTTCGGGCTGCTCATGAGCGCCCTCCCTATGGCGAGCATCTGCTGTTCTCCCCCGCTCAGCGACTCGGCCCTCTGGCGGGACCTTTCCCTCAGTACGGGGAACAGCGAGTAGACGCGCTCCAGCGCCTCCGCGAGCCGGCGGCCGCGCAGCCCGTATGCCCCAAGCTCCAGGTTCTCCCTGACGCTCAGGTTGGGGAAGAGACCCCTCCCCTCCGGCACAAGCGCTATCCCCATGCGGCACACCGACTCGGGCGGCATCCCCGTCACGTCCCTGCCCTCGAAGTAGACCCTCCCGGAGTCCGGCTTGACTATCCCGCAGATAACCTTGAAGAGCGTGGATTTCCCGGCCCCGTTCGGCCCTATGAGCGCGACGAGCTCGCCGCGCCCGACGTCCAGGCTGACTCCCCTCAGCACGCGCAGGTCGCCGTAGCCTGCGTCGATCGACGACACGGAGAGCAGCGCGCCGCGCTCATCCGACGTCATCCACTATCTTCTCCCCCAGGTAAGCCGAGATCACCTGAGCGCTGTGCACGACCTCCCTGAAGGGTCCGTCGGCTATCTTCTCGCCCTGGTTGAGCACGACGAGGCGGTTCGCGGCCTTCCTCAGGAGGCCCATGACGTGCTCCACCCATATCATCGACATCCCGCGCTCGTCCCTGAGACGCCTCACCAGCTCCAGGGCGCGCTCGGCCTCCTCCGGATTGAGCCCCGCGAATGGCTCGTCCAGCAGGAGCAGCTTCGGGTCCGTCGCCAGGGCGCGGGCCACCTCGAGCATCCTGCGCTCGTAAAGCGCCAGCGACTCCGCTGGGGAATGGGCCTTGTGCTCCAGCCCGACCTCCTTGAGCGCGGCCAGCGCCACTTCCTCGGCGCGCCGCAGGTCGAGGCCCCTCGAGTGGGACGCCGGCACAAGCACGTTCTCCAGCACGGTCATCCTGTGGAAGGGACGAGGGATCTGGTGCGTCAGCGCTATCCCCATGCGGCACACCGACTCGGGCGGCATCCCCGTCACGTCCCTGCCCTCGAAGTAGACCCTCCCGGAGTCCGGCTTGACTATCCCGCAGATAACCTTGAAGAGCGTGGATTTCCCGGCCCCGTTCGGCCCTATGAGCGCGACGAGCTCGCCGCGCCCGACGTCCAGGCTGACTCCCCTCAGCGCGTACACTCCTCCGAAGCGCTTCGATATATCGACTAGCTTGAGCAGAGGTTCCTCCCGGAACACCGCATCACGTGCGAGCGCGGAGCAATATTTCCTTTTGCGCGATGGACGACCACCAGCTATATAGGCAGGCTCCGGTGCGCGCCGAGTACGACCAGCAGCCCCCTCAGGTCGGACACCACGGCATCGGGCTTCTCGGCGGGACAGTAAGCGCCTCTCACGACCAACACTGAGAAGCTGCCCATGCGCTTAGCGGGCAGCACGTCGTAGTCGCGGTCCCCGATCACCACGACGTCGCCCGGCGACAGGGACAGCCTCCTCGCAGCCTCCAAGAATATGTCGGGTTCCGGCTTCCCGTGCTCCACGTTGTCGCCGCCCACCACCGCGTCCATCAGGCCCAGTATCCCAGCGGTCTCCAGGAACAGCCTCGCCATCCTCGACGGTATCGATGTAGCAACGGCCATTCTGAGGCCGCGCGACCTGAGCTCAGAGAGCACTCCCGGCACCTCGGGGAAGGCCCTGACCTCCCGCGCGTGCTCCTCCAAGTACTCGGCCCTAAGGTTACTCAACTCCACGAGCGAGGAGGAGCTGCCCGTGAAGGCCTCCGCTATCCTCGAGGCTGGCAGCCCGACCAGGGGCTCTATGTCGGATGAGCTCGCGCGGTAGCCAAGGGAGCGCAGCGCGAACTCCCAAGCCCTCGAGACAAGGCCGACCGTATCGAGCAGCGTGCCGTCCATGTCGAAGACGATCCCCCTGACGCTCCTCGGAGCCGAGCAGCCGCTCATACGCCGCGCGTCCGGCGCGCCGGGATATAACCGGATCGCGAGGCGCCGCGCCGTTAAGTGCGCTACACTTTTAACCGTTGGCATGCACCCGCGCGCACATGTCGCTGGGCGCAGGCGTAAACCTGGAGCTCAAGATCTCGGCAGTGAGCGAGGAGGAGCTCGCGCCGGAGTACGACGTGGTGATAGTGGGGGCGGGCCCGGCAGCCTTCGGCGCGGCCGTGTACAGTGCCCGGTTCATGATGAAGTCGGTCATGATAGGGGAGGAGCCGGGAGGGCAGCTGACGCTGGCCGGGATAGTCGACGATTACCCGGGCGTGCCCGAGGTGGCCGCGCCGGATCTTATAGAGCGCTTCAGGGGCCACGCTGACAAGTACGGGGTCCAGCTCCTCATGGACCGCGTGGAGGCGCTGGAGGAGCTGGGGGACTCCAGGAAGCGCGTGATCACGCTGGGGGGCCGCGAGACGGTGGCGAAGGCGGTCATAGTGGCGATAGGCTCGAAGAGGAGGAAGCTGGGGGTCCCCGGGGAGGACAAGTACAACGCGCGGGGCGTGAGCTACTGCAGCGTCTGCGACGCCCCTCTGTTCAGGGGCGCGGAGGCGGTGGCAGTGGTAGGCGGTGGGGATTCGGCCGTGGAGGGGGCAGCGATGCTCGCGGACTACGCGAGGAAGGTCTACCTGATACACAGGAGGGACTCGTTCCGCGCGCAGCCGATAAACGTGGAGTCGCTGCGCAGGAAGAGCAACGTCGAGTTCCTGCTCAACACGGTGGTCAGGGAGATAACGGGCGACACGAAGGTCCGCGGGGTGGTTGTCGAGGACATTAGGAGCGGGAAAAGGACCCAACTGGGGGTGGACGGCGTCTTCATAGAGATAGGTTTCGAGCCTGACGTAGAGTTCGCCAGGAGGAACGGCCTGGGGGTGGACAAGGAGGGCTACCTGTTGGTCGACGAGTGGATGAGGACGACCAGGCCGGGAGTGTTCGCCGCCGGGGACTGCACGAGCGCGTGGGTCGGCTTCAGGCAGGTGGTCACGGCCGTGGCCCAGGGCGCGGTCGCCGCCTACTCCGCCAGCAGGTACGTGAGGGAGAAGTTCACCTGAGGGAGATGGCCAGCGGGACGCAAAAATAGAGCCGCGCCCGGGGTAGCGCGTTGAGCAGGCGCCTCGAGGGGGAACCGGTCCACATAAGGGCCAGGCCCGGCGACGTCGCCGAGACTGCCATAATCATGGGCGACCCGGCCCGCGTCGAGCAGGCCTCCGGGCTCCTGGAGGGCGCGAGGCTTGTCAACTCCTACCGCGGCTACCTGACGTACACGGGAAGTTACGGGGGAAGGCGCTTCACCCTGGCTTGCCACTGCATAGGTGGGCCCTCGGCCGCCATAGCGGTGGAGGAGCTGGCGATGCTGGGAGCGCGCAGGATAATCCGCGTAGGGACGGCCGGCGCATTCGTGCCGGGAGTGTCCGAGGGGGACATCGTCGTCCCGGAGGCGGCCTTCCACGTGAGCACGCTCCCCCTCATGTACTCCGGCGTGGCTGGGCCCACGACCGCGGATCGGGGCCTGTCGGACGCCGTGGCGAGGGCTGTGAGCGCCGCGGGCCTCAGGGTGCACCGGGGGCCCGTGTTCTCGAGCGACGCCTTCTACTTGGAGGGGCCGGAGATCGTGGAGAGATGGAGGGCCGCGGGGGCGATCGCGGTGGAGATGGAGTGCGCGACGATATTCGCAGTCGCGGCCGCCCGCGGGCTGAGCGCGGCAGCAGCGCTCATAGTCAGCAACAACCTGTACACCCGCAGCAGGATCCTCACGACGGAGGAGCTCAGGCCCAGGACACTTGAGGTCGTGCGCGCCATCCTAGAGGGCGTGGGGCCTTGAGGCCTGCGCGGCGGAGGACGCCGCGGACATACGAAGTCGCGGGCGCGACGTCCCATGCGATGTTCCTGGGGGACGACGCCATCCTGATCGACATGGGAGGTACCGTGCGCGTCCTGGGCACGACCGTGGTGGGGGGTGCGGGATCAGCGAGGTACGCGCTGATGGGCAGGGTCCGCGAGTACGTCCTGGACTTCGAGCGCTACGCCGAGGAGCTGGCGGCGAGGGCCGGCGTCCCCGGCGGCTCGCCCGTGTTCCTGACGGCGGCCGACCTCCGCTCGTCCTACGCGCACAGTTCGTGCATTGTGGAGGACGTCGCCGCGGACGCCCACGCTACCTTCGGGCTGTCCGGCATGGCGTGCCTGGGAGGGGACGGCGACGAGGACGCCCATGGAACCATAAACTTGCTCCTGGTCCTGAGCTCACGCCTATCCAGGCAAGGCATCCTGGACGCGTTCAGGATAGCCTCCGAGGTGAAGGGGGCCCTCTCGGTCCTCGCGGGCCTATCGTGCCCGAGATCCGCCGCTGTGGGCACCGTCTCTGACGCGACGCTGGTGGCCGCGCCCCGGGGGGATGAGGATTACTCGGGGCTGGGGACGCCCACCGGCAGGGCGATCGCGTGCGCGACGTCGGCTGCCTTCTCGGAGGCGATCTCGAGGCTGGGGACGGCGCGCAGGCTCGAACTCGCGCTCGGCGCTGATGTCGATGCTGAAAGCATCGATCGCGGCGCCGAGGCGTTGGTCAGGGCGCTGAGGCACTTGGACCTGGCGAGGGCGGCGGGGCTGCTCGAGACTGACCCGAGAGACGTTGTGCGGCTGCTCGGCGAACTTGGGCGCGCCGAGGGTGATGCGCCGCCCGACTTCACCGAGCTGGCGCTGAGGCTGGTGGGGCGGGGCCGGAGGGAGCCTTGAGGATAATAATAATGGCCGGGGGAAGGGGCAGCAGAATGGGTTTCGTGGAGAAACCGCTCATCGAGGTCTGCGGGCGGCGCATGCTGGACGCGGCGCTGTCGGCCGCGTCAGCGCTCGGCGAGCCCCTCATCTGCGTGAGCAGCTCGACCGCGGCGGCGAGGCTCTACTGCGGGGACAACGACTGCGTCGTGGGATCGGGCAGCTACGTCAGCGACCTGAACGAGGCACTCGAGGCGGCCGGACTCCCCGCGCTCGTGATTCCGGCCGACATGCCGTTCCTGGACCGCGGCCTGCACGAGGTCGCGCGGTTCGTTGGTCTGGCCCTCGGGTCGAGGGCTCGCGTGGCCACGCTGAACACGTGCAGGAGGGGACGCTGCTCCGCGACCGGCATCTCGCTCTTCAAGTCCAGGGAGGGCGACTGGGAGGACATCTACATGCTGTGGCGCAGCGCCCTGATGGACGTGGATTACCCGGAGGACCTGGAGGAGGCGGCATCCCTATGCGCTACCATGGAGGAAGGGGGGACGGGCTGGACTTCAGCGTCAACCTGAATCCGCTGCCTCCTCCCCCCGAGGCAGCGGAGAACCTGAGGAGGTGCCTCTCCGAGGAGGCGGCGGGCCGTTACCCGGACTACGAGTACAGGGATCTCAGGGAAGCGATCAGATCGTTCTACGGCGTGGATCACGTAGTGCCGCTGAATGGATCGTCCGAGGGAATCCTCCTGGCGGCGCTGGCCACGCGGGCGCGCAGGCTCATCGCGGTGCAGCCGACGTACGGCGAGCACGGCGACCTGGCCGAGGTGTTGGGGATACGCTACGATTCCGTGGCGATGAGGCGCGGGGAGCGGGAGTTCTCGCTCGATCCCGGGGCGCTGGAGGCCCGCTGCGCGGATCCCGAGGCGCTGATCTATATCTCGAACCCCAACAATCCAACCGGGGCGATCGTGGATCCCCGCGCGCTGGGCGAGATCGCGTCCGGCTGCAGGTCGTGGGTACTGATTGATGAGGCGTATGCCGAGCTGAGCGACGCGTACCCCGGGGTGAGGCCGCCCGAGGGCGACAGGCTGCTGGTCCTCCGGTCGCTCACGAAGTGGCTGTCGGTCCCCGGACTGAGGGTGGGGTTCGCGGTCGCGCCGAGGGAGGTGGCGCGCGCAATGGACGCGCTGCGCGCCCCCTGGAACGTGAACTCCGTCGCGGAGTGCTTCGCCCGCTCGTCGCTCAGCGGCGCCCGGGAGGCGCTGCTCAACCATATAATCCGGTCGAGGCAATACGTGCACGTGGAGAGGTCCAAGATGGCCGATCGCATGTCATCGTTGGGACTCCGCGCATTCAGGAGCGCCGCAAACTTCCTCCTGGTCGAGACGGAGGGGTCCGCGCGCCCGCTGGCGGAGCGCCTGGGATCCCGCGGCATCAGGATCAGGGAGGCCTGGACGTTCGAGGGACTCGACGAGAGGTTCTTCCGCGTGGCCGTGAGGTCCCACGAGGACAACGAAGTGCTGCTCCGCGAGCTGGAGGTGGCGCTGCATGGACCGCGATGACCCGCTCAGGGGGCTGGCAGCTCTGATGGGGATCTTCACGGTGATTCCATCCAGGGGGTCACCGGAGGAGGCCGCCCGCTGGTTCTACGCGGTGCCGGTAATCGGCTTCGTCAGGGGATTGATAACCTCGATATCGCTGCTCGCGCTCGGGCACTTCCCGCCCTATGTGGTGGCGGGGCTCGCGGTGGCCCTGCACTATGTGGGGCAGGGATTCATGCACGCGGATGGGTTCGCCGACTTCAGCGAGGCTCTGGCCGCGTCCAGGTTCGGCGCTGACCCGCGCGCGGTGCTCAAGGACACCCACAGGGGATCGTTCGCCGTGGCGTCCTTCGCCGTGCTCGTTACCCTCCTGTTCTCGGCGTCGCTCTACGCTGCGTCATCAGGCTACCTCCTCGCGTTCGTCGTGGCCGAGGTGGGGCACGTGATGGGCATGGCGGCGGCGATCCGCGCCGGGAGGGAGGAACCCTACGAGGGGATGGCCAGGACCTTCAAGGAGCACATGAGCAACGGGATGCTGGCCGCGATATACCTGCTGTCGGCGATCATAGTATTCCTGCTGGGAGGCGGCGGCCTGGTCGTAGGGGTGCCCATTGCCGCGGCGATCGCCGGCTGGGCATCGGCGGCCGCCGCGAACAGGATCGTCGGCTTCACGAACGGCGACGCCATCGGGTTCGCGGGAGAAGTAGCTTACCTGGCGTCGCTCCTGATGATCGCGCATGCATGAGGAGCTCCTTGTCGCAGCGATCGCGCCCCTGGTGCTGGGCATCGTCCTCGACGCCGCGTACCCCTACCACAGGGGCCTCCTGCTGGCGATCCACCCGGTGCACACCTCCTACTCGATGGCCCTCTCGCTGGCGAGGAGGTTCAGGGGGATGGGCAGGACCGGCGGGATCGCTCTCTGGGTGATTGTCGTGGGCTCGCACCTGGCGATCTACGGCGCGGCGCTCTGGGCTGCGTGGCGCCTGGGAATCCTGGCGTGGACGCTGGCCGCGGCGTACGTCGTCAAGGTGTCGATGCCGATCAGGCTTCTCGTGGACCAGGTGAGGGAAACTGGCAGGCGCCTGGAGGACCACGACCTGGAAGGCGCGCGGGGGGTGGCCCAGGGGCTCGTGAGGCGCGACCTGAGGACTGCGGATGCCGGGCACGTCGGGTCAGCGGCCCTGGAGTCGCTCTTCGAGAGCCTCGTGGACGGCGTGACCTCGCCGCTCCTGTACTACGCGCTCATGGGCCCCATGGGAGCGCTCCTCCAGAGGCTGTCCAACACGATGGATGGCGCTGTCGGCTTCAGGGATCCGCAGTTCTCGGAGGTGGGGTGGTTCTCCGCCAAGGTGGACACGGTCCTCAACTACCTGCCGGCCAGGCTCACGGCACTCCTCGAGATAGCGTCGTGCGGGATCGGAGGGAGCCGCCGGGCAGCGCGCGCGTACGAGCGCCACAGGAGGTCCACGGCGAGCCTGAACGCCGGGCATCCCATGTCGGCGGCCGCCGGCTGCCTGGGCGTGGCGCTCGAGAAGGCCGGGGAATACCGTCTGGGCGACGGGGATCTCCCGGGACCGGGGGACATCGCGCGGGGGCTGCGCCTGGCGATGAGGACCCTGTGCCTCGCTTTCGCCATCGCGGTCCCGTCCATCGCGGCGTGCGCGCTCGGTGCGCACCTGGTATGGCTGAGTTAAGGATATATTCGGAGGCGCGCGGGCGGTTGTCCGAATGAGCGAAGGTGGCTTCGTCGAGGTGAAGTTCAAGGACGCGCCGGTCCACAGCGCCGGCGGCCACTTCGGCAGCGTGACTTACAAGATGCAGCACAAGGAGCTGGGGGGACCCAGGGACTTCTGGGTGGGGCTGAGCTACTTCTTGCCCGGCGGCGGGGCCGAGATGAGCGCGTCCGACGCCGAGAGGGTCTACGTGGTGCTCTCGGGCACCGTCACGGTTGTGTCGGAGGACGGCAAGGAGTACGTGCTGAATCCCCTGGACTCCCTCTACATAGCCCCCGGCGTGAAGCGCTCCATCGTTAACCGCTCAAAGGAGCCGGCGACCATGCTGGTCGTGGCGACCTACGGCCGTCACTGACGCGCGCGATCATACGTGAACCGGGAGGTCCGGGTCGTCCAGCACCACGTGCTCGCCGTCGTAGTGCATCGAGACGGCCCTGATCTCAATGCCGGCCGAGGCGGCCCTCCTCAGGAGTCCCGGTATCTTCGGGTCGCCCGAGGCGTTCGGCGAGAAGTGCGTGACGCCCGGCAGCGCGGCCACGAATATTATCATCGACCTGATGCCCCGGAGGGAGCTCCGGATCATGTCCGATATCTGGCGGCGCCCCCTCTCGGTCGGACAGTCGGGATACATGGCGGCGCCCCCCGGGCCCCTCATCACGGCGCTCTTCACCTCGACGTAGACCCGCGCCGGATGAGCGCGGCTGCGACACTCCATCAGGTAGTCCAGCGTGGAGCCGCCGAGCCTCGGCGACCTCCTAGAGATGGAGCACCCCGCGGCCCAGGGGAGGAGGCCGGCCCCCAGCGCCACCTCGAGCGAGCGCATCTGAACCAGGGTGTCCACCAGCGCGGCGCCGCCCTCGTCATCGAAGGCCAGGAGCCTGTAGCTGGTCCTCCCGGGGGCCGACCTGCGCACGCAGTACGCCGCCGAGCGCCCGTCCAGGTACTCCAGGAGCCTGCCGGTGTTGTTCAGGTGCGCGAGCGACTCGCCGTCCGGGGCGACGACGCGGACGGTGAACCGGTTCAGGCGCTCGAGGACGTCGCACCTGACGGACCTCACGCCGAGGAGCCGGACCCCGCGGTTGGCGCGCACGGATTGTGGTGCGGGCGACCATCTAATAGCTGATGCTCAATAGTGTAAGTTGGCTGTTCCGCGACCGGGCATTATTGTTTAAATAGGATATAACAATATTGTTCTCCGTGAGATTTGACGCGATCGTGGTTGGGGCAGGGCCGGCCGGCGCGGCTGCAGCGCACGCGGCGGCCAAGGAGGGGCTTAAGGTGCTCATGATAGAGAGGGGGAGGGGGGCCGGGTCGAAGCAGGTCTACGGCGGCAAGGTGTACTCGCACTACTTGGAGGAAGCGTTCGGGGACCTGAAGGGGGCGCCCGTCGAGAGGTGGGTCAGGAAAGAGCGGATTTCGGTGGCCGACTCCCAGGGGAGGAGCGTCACAGTGGAGTACGAGGGGAGGGAGGCCAGCGCGTTCACGGCCTACCTCACAAAGCTCACGGCGTGGCTGGTGGACCGCGCGACCTCCGCCGGCGCGGTGCTCGTGGACGAGGTGAGGGTGGACTCCCTGGTCCGGGATCCATCGGGCAGGTTCTCGGGGATAGAGGCGGGCGGGGAGAGGGTGGAGGCGGACGTCGTGATAGACGCGGAGGGAGTCAACAGGCTGCTCCTGGAGCGCGCGGGGCTGGCGGAGAGGACCAGTCCCCGGCAGGTGGCCCTCGGAGTGAAGGAGGTCATAAGGGTGGGCGAGAGGGAGCTGGAGGAGCGGTTCGGGCTGGCGCCCGGCGAGGGGCTCTCGTGGATACTCGTCGGCGGATTCACCGGGGGGCTCCCGGGCGGGGCCTTCGTGTACACGAACAAGGACACCGTGAGCCTTGGGCTCGTGCTCTACGTGGACGCCGCGGCCCGCTCCATCGCGGAACCAGTGCACTCGATGATCGAGGGGCTCCGCACGCACGAAATGCTGCGCAGGTACTGGGCGGATGGGGACGTCGTGGAGTACTCGGCCAAACTGACGCCCGAATCGGGGTACAGGTACGTGCCCAGGAGGCTGGTGGCCGATGGGCTCATGGTGGTGGGTGACGCGGCCGGCATGCTCCTGAACCTCGGCTACACGTTCCGCGGGGTGGACTACGCCGTGTACAGCGGGCACTTGGCCGGCAGGGCCGCGGCGGCCGCGCGCGACAGGGGAGGCGCGAGCGAGGCCAACCTCAGGGAGCTCTACGAGGAGCCCCTCAGGAGGAGCAGGCCCTTCAGGGACCTCGAGAGGTTCAGGGGAGTCGAGCGCATCATGGAGGCGGGCGACAGGTACTTCTCGAAGTATCCCGCCATGGCGACCGCCGTCGCCGACGGAATGTTCAACCTGAGGGATTCGTCCCCCTCCGTGTACGAGGCATTGAGGGACGCTGCGCGCGCCTCGGGAATCCCGATCCTGCGCGCGCTCCTGGACGCGTTGGGGATGGTGAGGTCGCTTTGACGGAGGCAGTTGTCTCCGAGGGAAGGAGGATGAAGGTCGAGGACCTGCTCCAGAGGACCTCCTGGGACGTGGACCCCAGGCCGCACATAAGGCTGGACGCGAGCAAGTGCGTCGCTTGCCCCACGAGGGCGTGCGTGCGCATGTGCCCGGCCGGCTGCTACACGGAGGTGGAGGGATCCATCGTGTTCAGCTACGAAGGATGCCTGGAGTGCGGCACCTGCAGGGTGGTGTGCCCGATGGGTGCCATAGAGTGGAATTACCCGCTGAGCGGGAGGGGCGTCCAGTACAGGCTGTCCTAGGGGGTGTGGGAGCCTGCCGCTCAGGATAGTCGTGGGGATAAAGTGGGTGCCGAACACCCAAGCGGTCAGGTTCGACGAGAAGACCGGGACGCTGGTGAGGGAGGGGGTCATGAGCATCGTCAACCCCCATGACCTCGACGCCGTGGAGCTGGCCCTCAGGCTGAGGGACAGGTACGGCGGGAAGGTTGTCGCCATGAGCATGAGCCCGCCCTCGGCCACGAAGGGGCTGGAGCACGTGCTGGGAATGGGGGTCGATGAGGCGATACTGATAAGCGACAGGGCCTTCGCGGGGGCCGATACCCTGGCGACGAGCTACGTGATATCGAGCGCCCTGAGGAGGCTGGGGGACTTCGATCTGGCGATGTTCGGCCAGGAGACGATCGACAGCTCGACCGCGCACATACCGGCGCAGGTCGCCGGATGGCTGGGATTGCCCTACGTGTACTACGTGACGGACGTCGAGCTAGACGAACCGGCCCGCAGGGTGACCGTGAGGAGGCTGTTGGAGGACCGGGCCGAGTGGTACGAGCTGGAGCTCCCGGCGGTGCTCGGCGTGGCCATGAAGAGCCAGCTGCCGCGCCCGGTCAGGCTGAGCGACAAGCTCAGGGTGAGGTCCGAGAATCCCATACGGGTTTGGTCAAACGAGGTCCTGAGGCTGGACGCGCGCTGCATCGGGCTGAGGGGCAGCCCCACCATCGTGGCGAAATCGACCTGGACGCCTGAGGTGCCCAGGAGGAGGCAGATTATCGAAGGACCCCCGGAGGAGGCGGCCAGGAAGCTGGTGGACATCCTGGTGAAGGAGGGAGTGATAAGGTGAGCCTCGCGCAGAAGAGGAAGTCGAAGCGCGTCGACTGCTCGACCGTGTGCCCCGAGTGGGAGTGCAGGCAGCCCGGGGAGCACGAGGGCATCTGGGTCGTCGGCGAGATGGAGGGCCGCTCGGTGTCCGAGCCCAGCCTCCAGATGCTCACCCCGGCCAAGGCGGTGGCCCATAAGCTGGGCACGTTCGTGGAGGGCGTCCTGCTAGGAGCCGACGAGGGCGCCCTCAGGGACGCGGCCTCCGAGATGATAAAGAGGGGCGCCGACCGCGCCACCCTGATCGTGGGCGAGGAGTTATCGGAGCCGGTACCCCCGGTCTACGCTTCGGCCGTGGCGGCGCTCGCCAGGGAGCGCAAACCGGACGTGATACTGCTGTCGGCGACCATGCGCGGCAGGGAGATCGCGCCCTACGTGGCGTCGCTCCTGAGGGCCGGCATAACGGCTGACTGCACGCAGTTCGACGTGGATGAGGACAGCGGCGACCTGTTCATGATAAGGCCACCGTTCGCGGCCATATTGCTGGCTTACATTAAGACCCCGACCAGGAGGCCCCAGATAGCCACGGCGCGCCCCAATGTGTTCCCCATGCCGCCGAGGGACGACGCGAGGGAGGGCACCATCGAGGTGAGGAAGGCGTCGGTTTACGCCATGAGGGATCCCCGGATGAGGCTTGTGAGGAGCGAGGTCCTCAGGAAAGATGACGTGCCGCTGGAGAAGGCCGAGTACGTTGTGGCCGGGGGCAAGGGCGTGGGTACGAGGGAAGGGTTCGCCGCGCTCGAGGAGCTGGCGAGGGTGCTCGGCGGGGTGGTCGCCGGGAGCCGCAGGGCGGTTGACCTGGGGCTCGTCCCGCACGAGAGGCAGGTCGGTCAGACCGGGAAGAGCGTGAGGCCGAAGCTGTACGTGGCGGTCGGGATCAGCGGCGCGGCGCAGCACGTCATGGGCATCAGGGAGGCGGGCATCGTGGTCGCGATAAACATCGACAGGGATGCCCCCATCTTCAGGAACGCAGACTACGGAATAGTCGCTGACTGGCGCGAGGTGGTGCCAGCGCTCATCAGGGAGATAGAGAGGCGCAGGGGACAGGATGGGGCCGGCTCCGGTGCCGCCGTCAGTCAGGACGGCCACCGCGGAACAGGTACCTGAGGATCTCCCTCTCGAGTATCGTCCCGACGAGCCTACCGTCATCGTCGACGACCGCCACCACCTGGGCGTCCGAGGACCTGAAAGGCCTCGAGCGCCCTCGCCGCGCTCTCCCCGCGGCCGATTGTCGGCACCGGGCGCACGGGGACGCCGGAGTCCGCCAGGGTGACGTCGAGGCCCCTGGACGCGGCGGCGCTGAATAGATCGTGCACGTTCACGAAGCCCTGGACGCGGAGCGAGTCGTCGACAACTACCAGCACGCGCGCGTCGAGCTCCTGGGCCGACTCGAGCGCCTCGCGCAGGGTCGCGCGCCAGCGCACGTACGCCGTCGGGAGGGTCCTGGAGAGCTCCTCGGCCGTCGAGTCCTCCAACTCGTACCTCACGAACTCCAGCGATGACGTGGGCCTGTGGCGGGCGAGCGCCGACCTCCCGCCATAACCTATCGGTGCTACGATGGACATCAGGAGTATTGCCAGCATGGTGGGCGAGTAAGTGGCACCACCTACTAGCCCCAGCTGGAGGGCCGTGAGCATTATGGCGCCGTCGACGCCTCCCTCGTGCGATATCGCGAAGAAGTTCCTGATGCCGTCGACCCGGATCAGGCGAGCCAGCTGCGATCCCAGCACGAGCTTCACTGCCATGGCGATCGCGAAGAGCTCCAGACCCAGGGCCGCCATCCCACCGTTCACGCGCACGAAGCCCCACCCCAGGAGGAGGAAGTCGGCGTCCTCCGGTCCGTAGTATGATGCCCTCCTCTCCTCCGGTATCTCCGAATCGGCCAGCTCCAGCTTGCGCATGCGCTTCTCGTATATCCTGATGCGGTTCTCCGAGTCCTCCGTTATGTGCCCTGCCTCGTCGTGCTCGTCCCCGGTGTACCACATTACGGCCTGGCCTAGGAACGCCCTCGGCGATATTGGGGACGACATGTCGAACCTCTTGTACTCCCCGCTCACCTCGCCGGTGAGCTTGCCCCGGTCGATCCTGATCCTGGAGATGTCCGGGACCTGTATTGTGGCTATCGTGTTGGCCAGGAACTTGTCCACCAAGTGTATCACGGGCATCTGGTAACGCTCCGCGTAGTTGAGCGCGTCTATCGCGTCGTAGAACGCCTCCTCGTGGTCGCCGGACGCCAGCACTATCCTCGGGTACTCCCCGTGGGACGCGAAGACGGATGAGAGGAGGTCGCTCTGCGCGCCCCTCGTGGGCTGGCCGGTGCTGGGACCGCCTCTCTGGTAGTAGGTGACCACGACCGGCACCTCGTTCATGCCGGCCCAGCCCCTCGACCATCAGGTCGAACCCGGGACCGCTCGTGGCCGTGGCGCTCCTCGCGCCAGCGAGCGCCGCGCCTATTGCCGAGTTAACGGCGGCCAGCTCGTCCTCCGTCTGGAGGACCACTATTTCCGAGTCATATCCCTCGCCGTGCAGGCTCTCGTACTCCTCCAAGGTGAAGCTCTCGTCGGCCGCGGGCGTTATGGGATAGTAGGACTGGTAGCGCAGGCCGCCCACGATCTTCGCCATGGCCACAACGTCGTTACCGCTCGCGACGAGCAGTTCGCCGAGGCCGATGGACGGCGGGTCGAGCGACAGCGGCATCCGAACTTTTCCCTGACCTGGGACATGACGGACCTCACTATGTAGAGGTTGTGCTCGTAGAGTTCCTTCCTTGGGAACCTCCTGGCGAGGCCGTAGGAGACCGCGCCGTCGCTGAGGCCGGCGAGGCCGGCCACGGCGCCGATAAGTATCGCGCTCACGTAACGCGATGCCTGTGAAGCCACTATCCCGGCGCCCTTCTGCGCGTCCGAGAGCACGGACGCGTAGGATATCCCGATCGGCACCACGCCCCTCGACTGGGAGAGCCAGCGGACCAGGGACCCCAGGGTCCCGTCAATCCCTGCCTCCCGGAATGCATTCCTCAGCCTCTCGCGCAGTTCCGGCTCCATACTGGGGATCTTGGAGAAGTCAGATCCGTCCTCGCCCTGGTCGTACACGAGGTACGATCCGCGCTGGAGGTCGCCGAAGTGCGTGAACACCGTTTCGGCGTCCATGGCAGCCACCAAGTGGACGGGGTACCTGAGCGACCGCGGCAGCTCGGTGGCCGAGGCCTCAGCGTGTATGTAGCTGTGGCGCCCCCTTATGTTGGAGAAGTACTCCTGTCGGATATTATGCCGTACCCGGCCCGCGCGAACGCCCACGTGAGCACCTGGGACGATGTCTCCAAGCCCCCGCCCTGTGGGCCACCCAGCAGCATGTCCAGCGACTTCATGGTCAATCTACCGCTGATACCTCCTCGCGGGCCACCTCGTCCGGCATGAAGCGCCAGGAGAGCAGTTCCCCCCTCCTGGCGTGCTCCAGCGCCTCCTCGGCGTCGAAGATCACCCTGCGGCAGTCGACGCAGTAAATCCAGCCGCGCATCTCCAGCGCGCGGAGCGCATCCTCGTTAACCGCTGGTGAGAACCTGTCGCAGGCCTGATCGCCCACGACCACGGAGCCGATCTC
The DNA here is from genome assembly GCA_049976725.1 of Conexivisphaera sp. GTDB lineage: Archaea > Thermoproteota > Nitrososphaeria > Conexivisphaerales > Conexivisphaeraceae > Conexivisphaera. The sequence continues at coordinate 22,740 of JBMFHR010000005.1, forward strand.
ATCACAGTACCCCAGGTAGCGGTACTGAGGGTGAGGCACGTAGTGCGCGCACGTGGTGCATGATACCATTGGAAAGACTTCGAGCATTCACCACTAATTAACTTGGCCTGGGAAAGCACGGCTCCGTCAACTTCGGGCCGCACGCCCGCGCGCAATCACCTCCCAGCCGGGCGAGGCTACCAGCCAGATCCCGCCGGACTCGGATCCCTCCACGGCGGCGTGTTCCCTCCGCCGGCGCCCTCCCCAGGCCCCTGCTCGCAGCGCGCGGCTGCGGAGGAGCTCGTAGCCGGGAGCCAGCTCAGGAACCCCCTTCCTATCTGTGCCTTAATCGCGGCGGATCGGGAGGAGGACCTCACCCGATTTTGGATCCATCGATTGGGCTTAAGTTGACGGGGCCAAAACGCGCCGGATCATTGATGGCCCGCGGCGCCCGCCAGGACCTTGCCTACGGCGACGACCCTCGAGGCCACCTCCACCGCCGACCGGCCGAAGATCACGGCAAGCGGCTCCATCCCCATTCCCCCGGGATCCACCACCACGTCGGGCTGAGCGGGCGCAGCTGATCTGAGCGCCTCGGAGACGCCGGCCCCGAGGTCCCTGCCCCGGGACGCCCCAGGGCGCCTCTCAAAAGACGATGCGAGGAAACCGAGGGAGGCCAGGGCGCGCGACACGCCCTCATCGTGAGCGATCGTGGCCGCTGCCCTGACCTCGGGGAACCTCTCCGACATCGCCAGCACCGCTGCCGCCAGCTGTTCCGAGGCACCGAAGTCCACGTCGCCCCTCGCGACAAGCCTCGAACCGAACCTGCCTATGCCGCCGACCACGGAGGCAACGTCGCCGGCGCCCGAGGCATAGGGGGCGGGTAGGGCCGCGGCGATGTTAATTGAGCTCTCAGGCACGAGCCTGGAGACGTAGAATTCGTTCTCCAGGAGCACGCGGAGCGCGAGCCGGACGTCCTGAAGCGCCCTGTAGCGCTCGGCCGGCACGTCGACCCAGGAGCTGGGGTTCACGGGACCGTGGCCCATTCCCAGCTCCAGGCCGTAGCGTATGGCATCGGTGACCAGCCTCTTGGCGAAGCTCACCGAATCCACAACGCCCATTCCCCTGGCGAGGCCGGCCGCTATGGCTGCCGAGAACGAGCAACCGGTCCCATGAGTCGTCCTGGACTCCACCCTGGGGGATCTGAACTCCTGGTACCTGCCCCCGTAGTACAGGACATCGACCGACTCGGGACCCGACATGTGCCCGCCCTTGACGACGGCGGCCCTGGCGCCGAGCTGCTCCACGATGTACTCGGCGGCCTCCCTGGCCCCCGCGACGTCGCGCACTTCCATTCCAGTTATCCTCTCGGCCTCCGGCGCGTTGGGCGTGACGACGGTGGCCCTCGGTATCAGCTCCCTCACCATGACATCCACCGCGTCATCGCTCAGGAGTTGGGCACCGCTCTTGGCTATCATCACCGGGTCCACGACCAGCGGGAAACCGATGCTCTCCACGACGTCCGCTACGACCCTGACTATGGACGCGTTGCTCAGCATGCCGGTCTTGGCGGCATCGATGCCCATGTCCTCGTGCACCGCCAAGACTTGGCGCCTGACGGCCTCGGAGGGCAGGTCGTAGATCCCGGTGACCGCGACCGTGTTCTGCGCGGTCACGCTGGTCACGGCGAGGGTGCCGTGAACGCCCGCCGCCGCGAAGGTCTTCAGGTCCGCGGCTATTCCGGCGCCTCCCCCGCTGTCGCTGCCGGCTATGGTCATCGCGACCGCGCGCGCCTTCCTCACCCCGCAGCACCTCCGCCGCGCATGGCCATCGCCCTGAAGAAGAGGGGCCAGAAAGGATCCTGCTCCGGAGGGGCAATTCTCCTCTCCCCTCCCCTCCCGACGACAGTGACGCCCGAGCCCTCTGTCACCTCTCCTATGATGGAGGCGCGTATGCCCCTGCCCGAGAGTAGCCTGAGGGCGTCGTCCGCGCGCTCCGGAGCCACCGCGGCTATCAGGGTTCCCTCGCTTATCGCGGAGAAGGGATCGACCTCGATACCGGTCGTCCTAGAGAAGATGCGCAGGACCTCCAGCACGTCGTCCTCGACGAAGAGCGCGTCCTCCCTCACGCGCACCCCGACCCCGCTGGCCTCCGACACGTCGTGCAACGCTCCCCAGACGCCGTACTCAGTCGCGTCGTGCATCGCGTGCACGCCGTCCCTCAGGCCCAGCCCTGCAAGCGTCAGTGCGTCCTCCACGACGGACTGCCTCCAGAATATCTCCTGCGCCCTCCTAGAGAAGTCGGCCCCCATCTCCCTCTCTAGGAGATCCGGGAACATCGCAGCAAGTATCCCGGCGGCCTCAACGGCGCCTCCCTTGGTCATTATAACGGCGTCGCCCGGGCGGGCCATGGACGGGCTGACCCAGCGGTCCCTCCCCGTGACGCCCACCATTGTGGCCCCCCCTATCATCGGGTAGGAGACGCCCTCGTACCTGCCAGTGTGGCCCGCGACTATGGATATCCCGAGCCTCTCGCACTCCTCGCTCACGCCGCGCCAGAGCTCGCCCAGCTCCTCGTCGCTCATCTCGGGCGGCAGGTTGAGGTCAACGAACAGGTAGCGGGGGGGAACTCCGGAGACCGCGACGTCGCTCGCCAGTATGTTGACCGCGAACCAGGAACTGCGCCTCCAGCCGTACTGGGGCACGACGTATACAGGATCGACCTCCACTATCACGTCCACGTCGCCCAGCCTGAGGACGCCGAAGTCGACGCCGAACGAGGGTCCCAGGACGACCGAGGCATCGCGGGCCCCGAGGTTCCTGTATATTATTTCGTTGAAGAGCCTGCGGTCGACCTTGCCGAGCCGGGCTGGCACGCAGGCCGACGGGCCGGTGATCGGATTTAAGCGTTTGGAGGCACCGTGGGCCGCGCTCGCGCGCGTATTATCGTGCGGCCGCTTGCCTTCCTGAGCCTGTTCATGATGGCGAGGCCCAAGCCGCGCTCCTCGAAGCCCTCGGAGACCGCTATGTCGGCGTCCATGTCGTCCAGCGCCCTCAGGACTCTGAACACGTTGCGGGCGACCTCGAATGGGTTGGACCTGGGGCCGAGCGCCACGGCCTCCAGCCCGGCCGACCTGTAGGCGTCGATGTCCTCATCGCTGGACAGCACCACGACCTTCCTGCCCCCTGACGCCAGGGAAGCCGCGATGGATGCGACCTTCGAAGGATAATCGGCACCTGAGTAGTCGTCGGACTCCACGAGGACCAGCGGCTTCCTGGGCGCGTAGTGCCTGTACTTCATCCCCGGCGAGAGCGCCGCCTTGGACTCCGCCAGGCCGCGCGATTCCTCTGGCACCTCGACGCGGGTCCCGAGGACACCCTCGACGTCCTCCACCGCGACGGCGCCGGGCCTCAGGAGCACGGGGGGATCGCGCGTGACGTCGATTATCGTGGACTCGATCCCGTAGAGCGTCTCCCCCGAGTCCACAATGACGTCGACGAGCCCCCATAGATCCGATATCACGTGCTCGGCGCTCGTGGGCGACGGCCTCCCCGAGAGGTTGGCGCTGGGCGCGGCTATCGGGGTCCCGCTCAGTTCTATGAGCCTGAGGGCCACGGGATGGGCCGGGCACCTGACAGCCACGGTAGGCAGGCCGGCCGTGACCTCGGTCGGCAGCGAGGGCGACGCCTCAACCACGAGCGTGAGGGGACCGGGCCAGAAGCGCTCGATGAGCCTCCCGGCCAATTCCGGGACGCTCGACGCCACCCTGGTGAGCCACTCGCGATCCGGCACGTGGACTATCAGTGGGTTATCCTGGGGCCTCCCCTTGGCCAGGAAGATCCTCCTGAGAGCTTCCGGATTGAAGGCATCTGCGCCCAGGCCGTAGACGGTCTCGGTGGGGAAGGCCACCAGTCCCCCGCTCCTGATCACCTCAGCGGCCCTCGCTATCTTGGACTCGTCCGGATTCCTGGGATCCACGCGCAGCACCCTTGTGCGCGCGTGGATCGGCCGAAGGGAGGACGCGCGCATTTCACGACCTCCAGAGCGACCACGCTATAACCGTGCCGGATAAAATGAGGAATGCCGCCAGGAGCAGCGCCGGGAGGTACGTGCGCATCACCTGCCGTAGACGCCCGGGTATAGTCTGATCAGCTCGTAGTTCAGCTGCGCCACGTTGACGATGGGGTAGCTGGGGCCGAAGGTAAAGAGGACGCTGCGCGAGTCCTCGGACGCGACCCTGTACACCAGCTGGCGCAGCTGCCGCTGAGGTATCCCGGTCGCGTTGGAGATCCTGGGCACCTGCGAGAGCGCGTAGCCCAGGGGCACGTACGGATCGATCCCCGACGTGGTCTTGGACGGCGGCAGCGCGCTGAAGAGCTTGCTGGAATTCACGGGAAGCGCGGCGATGTCCGATCCCAGGACGGTGCCGTTGAGAGCGAGGAGGCTGCCGCCCGACTGCCAGGGCGCCACGAGCGCGCCCAGGGCCCAAGTGACCAGTGGGTACGCGACGCCGAGCACGGCCAGGGCCAGCACGGCCACTATGAGGGGCGCCGCGATTTCTCTAGCGGATGCCAAGGTGGGTCACCTGGCGAACACCAGCAGGTAGAGCAGGTAGTCTATAGCCTTTATCGCCACGAACGGCAGGGCCGCCCCGCCCAGCCCGTAGATGAGAAGGTTCCTCACCAGCATCCGGCGCGGTGAGGTCGCGCTGAACCCGGCCCCCCTGAGGGCCAGGGGTATCAGTGCAGGAATTATCACCGCGTTGAAAATCATGGTGGCGAGGACCGCCGTCTCGGGACTGTACAGGTGGAGCACGTTGAGCGCGGCGGCCTTCGGATCCATCGTGAGGAGCATCATGGGGAGTATGGTGAAGTATTTGGCGATGTCGTTGGCAATGCTGAAGGTGGTTATCGCACCCCTCGTGGTGAGCAGCTGCTTGCCGAGCTGGATCACCCTAATTATCCTGGATGGGTCGGACTCCAGATCTATCATGTTCGCGGCCTCCTTGGCGGCCGCGGTGCCGCTGTTCATGGCAAGCCCCACGTCGGCCTTCGCGAGGGCGGGCGCGTCGTTAGTCCCGTCGCCCACGACGCCCACGACGTGCCCCATCGACTGCTCCTCCTCGACCGCCCTGAGCTTGTCCTCGGGCCTGGCCCTCGCTATGACGCTCCTTATGCCGGCCTCGTTCGCGATCGCCCTGGCGGTCAGGGGATTGTCGCCGGTTATCATGACTATCTTGAGCCCCATGTCGCTCAGCTCCCTGAGCCTGTCCCGTATCCCCGGCTTCAGGCGATCCTTCAGGACGACCATCCCTATCACCTCGTCGTTGACCGCGACCAGGAGGGGCGTCTCGCCCTTCGTGGAGATCGCCCTTATGGCGCGCTCGGCCTCGCCGGGATCCCTGGGCCTCGCCATCCCGAGGATGACGTCGGCAGACCCCTTGATTATGCGCGCCGCCTCGCCGCGCTCGCGGAGCTCCAGCAGGCGGTTGACGACCGCCTCGCCGTGGCCGGAGTACCTCTGGAACCCCCTGGCGCCGTACGGCTTGCGGGACCAGACGAACTCGATGCCGCTGTACCTGGTCTCGGCGCTGAAGTCTATGCGCCTCGCGACCAGCGCCTCGTCCATCAGCGGCGAGGGAGGCACGTGGCCCTTGGACTCTGCCAGCTCGACGATCGACCTGCCCTCCTTGGTGGCGTCGCTCATGGAGGCCATGAAGGACGCCACGCCCACGTCGGCCTCCGTGTACCCGGCGAAGGGGACGAACTCGACCGCTGTCCTATTCCCCTCGGTGACAGTGCCGGTCTTATCGAGGATTACCACGTCGGTGTCACCTGAGGCCTCGATCGCCTTGCCCGACTTCGCTATTATGCCGTCCTCCGCGAGGCGCGATACGCCGGCGATGCCTATGGCCGGCAGCAGCCCTCCTATGGTTGTGGGCATGAGGGCCACTAGGAGGGAGATGCTCATGGCCACGTCGGGCCTGTAGCCCATGAAGTACAGCGTGAAGTACAGCGCCCCCACAACAATAATGAATATTAAGGATAGGACCGCGAGCAGGATGGAGAGGGACACCTCGCTCTGAGTCCTCGGGCGGCGGGCGCTCGACACCATCTCCATCATCCGATCCACGAGGCCCTTCCCGGCCTCGGCCGAGATCTCGATGACCAGCGATCCGCTCACGACCCGTGTGCCGCCCAGCACGTGCTCGTCCTTGGACTTGAAGGCGGGCTCCGACTCGCCCGTGAGCATCGACTCGTCGACGAACGCCGCGCCCTCCACGACGAATCCGTCCCTCGGTATGAACTCCCCCTGCTGCACCCTCACCCTGTCGCCCGGCCTCAGCGAGGAGGACCTGACGTCCTCGATGCGCCCCTCTACGATCCTGTGGGCGAGTATTTCCCTCTCCAGGGCCCTGAGGGAGTCCACCCTGGCCTTCGCCTGCAGCTCCGAGAAGGATTCGGAGAACGTCGAGAACCAGGCCGTGACCACGAGTATGGCTGCTATCTCCAAGTAGAGCGGGACCTGTCCGGGCTCGACGGCCCCGGGGATCGCGGGGAGCACCGCCAGCAGCAGGCCGCCCAGCTCGACCACGAACATTATCGGATTGGCCGAGATCAGGTAGGCTGGGCTGAGCCTGCGCACGGACTCCGCGATGACGGATGGCCAGCTGATCCTGACGCCGCTCAGGCCGCCTCACCCCATCGAGAACGGGCCCAGTATCAGGAACGGGAAGAACGTGAGCACCGTGAGCAGGAAGGTCATGCCCAGAAGCAGCGCCGCGAACAGGAACCCCTGGGTCTCCACGGGCTCCGGCATCCTGCGCCTGTCCCTGCCGGCGAACGAGCCGGCGAGGGCGAGCATGAGGGCGAGCGGCACGTACCTGCCGACGAGCATCGCCAGGCCGGTCACATAGTTCCAGAAGGGCGCGTTGGCCAGGATGCCCAGGTAATCGGAGCCGTTGTTCGCGGCGGCGGAGGTGAACTCGTACAGGACCTCGGTGAACTGCAGGGGCCCCGGCTGGCCCAGCAGGTGCTGGGCCTGGCCGGTCGCGAATGCCAGCACGAGCGGCAGGAGAATTACCAGCGGGTGCACGAGGAAGGTCGCGGCAGCCAGCTTCACGTCGCGGGGAGTTATCTTCACGCCCATCATCTCGGGCGTCTTGCCAACCATGAGCCCCAGGACGAAGAGCGTTATTATTATGAACACCATCATGTACATGAATCCGACGCCAACGGCGCCTGGGATCGCCTGAACGAACATGGCCATCAGGAACGCGGATATCGCCTGAGGGGACATCGCAGTGAGGGAGGAGGCCGTGGCGCCGGTGTCGGTGACCAGTGACACGGTGTTGAACAGCACCGTGTCGAAGGGACCGAGTCTGGGCTCGATGCCGGCGCCCGTGTGCCCCAGCAGCGCTATCCCGAAGAGTACGCCGGCGCCCGCCAGCATCGCGCCCAGGATCGAGGCGCCGCGCCTCATGCCGACGAGCCTACCGAAGGCCAGCGGCACGGATAAGGGCAGGAGCAGCATGAGGAAAGCCTCGTAGAAATTCGAGAGCGCGTTCGGGTTCTCGAGCGGGCTCGCCGAGTTCGCCGTGTAGTACCCTCCTCCGTTGTTCCCCAATAGCTTTATTGCCTCGAGGGACGCGACCGGCCCGAGGCGCAGCCCGCCGGCGACGGTGCCCCCCGGGATGGCCTGGGGGACGCCCATGGCTATCAGCAGGACCGCCGAGATCAGCGAGAGGGGCAGCAGGATCACGAGCACCGACCTCACGAAGTCGGCGTAGAAGTTCCCGAGGGAGGCGGTCTTGCCTGCGAACCCCCTCATGAAGGCCAGCGAGGCAGCCAGGCCCGAGGCGGGCGCCACGAACATGGTGTAGGTTATGACCAGCATCTGGGAGATGACCGTCAGCTCGTGCCCCGCGTAGTGCTGGAGGTCAGTGTTGGTCACGAACGAAGAGGCTATGTTGAAGGCTAGGTCTGGCGACAGACGGGGCCCCCCGAACGCCGGCTGCACGCTCAGAAGCGCGAAGTCCAGCGCCAGCACGACGGCGTTCAGTGCCGCCAGAGCCGAGAAATACTCGCGCCATCCCATGCCCTTCAGGTACGCGCTGCCCAGGACGCGCCTGGGCAGCGCGTCCACCAGGGAGATCCACGTGGGCCCGGGGCTGGCGGTGGCCAGCGACGCGATGATGCGGCTCAGGGCGTACGCGGCCGACAGGGAGAGCGACGACAGTGCTAGGACCTGCACTGCGTGCATCACGAGCGACAAACCGGCCACCCTGAGGAGGCTGGGGGCGCGTGGATCAACCCTTATTTAAATTTCGCGCTAATTGGATCGGGCGCGAATTCGCGCCCGATCGCCAGGTGAGTAGATCCGATCGGAGTTTCCGCCCGACCGGCATCGTTAGAGTCTTTTCTGGGCAGCGCGCCGCGGGACGAAATGCATATTAAACGGACGTGGCCGCAGGATCTGCCGCATGATGTCCCTCGAAGAGATTCTCCTGAGGGCGGAGGAGGAGGAGGGCGAGGAGGAAGAGTGGGAGGAAGAGTGGGAGGAAGGCGAGGAGGAAGAGTGGGAGGAAGGCGAGGAGGAAGAGTGGGAGGAGTAGGCGTCACCCGATCATATTTCTACATTTGATATGTGCAAAAAGCTTAATAAATTGTTAGACGTCCTTACTGACCAAGGAATGAGACATGAATGACGAGCTCGTTGACGAGAAGGATCTGGTGATTCTTAATAAACTGAGGAACAATGCCAGGAGTTCTTACGGCGAGATAGCCAAGGAGTTGGGCATCAGCGACGTGGCCGTAATGAAGAGGATAAGGAAGCTCGAAGCGGAAGGGGTGATCAAGAGGTACACGATAATAGCCGATGACAGGAAGGCCGGGTATGGGGCGGTCTCCATAACGGGAATAGATGTCGAGCCCGAGCGCCTTTTCGAGGTCGCCTCGGCCCTGAGGGATAAGCCGTACGTCAAGTACCTCGCGATAAGCTCGGGGGATCACGAGATAATGGTGATCGTGAAGGCCAGGGACAACGCGGAGATGGCGAACTACCATGCCGAGATGGCCGCGCTCCCCGGGGTCAAGAGGATATGCCCGTCAATGATCCTCGACGTGCTCAAGTTCGAGGAAGTCTAGCCAGGAGGCTCGGTGGATCCGGGATGAGGGTGGTATTGTAGTTTAGTAAATATCATGAATAGATAGTATTAATTATTTGGAGATTGGGCTGGGCTTCCTCGATGCCCTCTCCAGGAACTTCCTAGCGGACTCGACGTCCTCTATGGGGACAGGCCTGTACGTCAGCCACCAGTCGAACCCCTTGTACTGCTTCAGGCGCTCGTCGGCCTCCTGAAGCGTCTTTGCGGTGGGGACTATCGCGTTCTCGCCCACGACCTCGCTGTGCGGCCAGTTGGCCGGAAGCGCGACCTTCTCCCTGTCTATCACCTGCAGCCCCTTGAGCGCCCTCAGTATCTCGTCGATGTTCCTGCCGAGCTCCAGCGGATAGTAGAGTATGAGCCTTATGACGCCCTGGGGATCCACTATGAAGACGGCCCTGACCGTGCTCGTGGACGACTGGGCCTGAACCATCCCCAGCTGCTTCGAGACCGCGCCCATGGGGTCGGCTATTATCGGGAACGGTATCTCGATCCCCAGGTTCTCCTTTATCCACCTGATCCACTGTATGTGCGATGGGATCGTGTCCACGCTCAGCCCGAGCAACTCCGCGTTGAGGTTCTTGAAGTCCCCGTACCTCAGCGCGAACGCGTAGAACTCGGTGGTGCACACGGGGGTGAAATCGCCCGGGTGACTGAAGAGGATCAGCCACTTCCCGGCGTAGTCGTCGGGCAGAGTCTTAGGGCCATGAGTGGTATTCACCTTGAGCGTCGGCAGCCTCTCACCGATCAGTGGTATCTCACCAGGCAAATTTCTTCACCGAACTACTTGGGAAATTTCCATTATTTAAGCTTTAACGTATTTCACCTACGTCAGCCGCGGGACTCACCGTCCGACAAAGGATTTAGGGAGGCCGCAAGGGAGCCAGGTTCCCGTGCTCAGGGTAGAGCTGGCGCAGGTGGCGGCTGAGGGCAGCAAGGAGGAGAACGCCGGAAAGCTGGAGGCAATAATGCGCGGATCCCGCGCGGACGTCGTGGTCTTCCCCGAGTACTCGCTAGGCGCGAGGCTCGAGAGCGCCGATGCGCTCGCGGAGCCGGTCGACGGCGCCATCATGAGGCGCCTGGCCTCGGCGGCCGCCGAGGCCGGCGTCTTGGCGCTCCTGGGGATCCTCGAGAGGGCCGATGGGGGACCCTACAACTCGATAGTTGCCCTGGGCGGGGGCGACGCCGTGGTTGTGCACAGGAAGGCCGTGCTCTTCGACGCGCTGGGGCACGCGGAGTCACGGTACGTCAGGGCGGGCGACATGCCCCTGACGGTGCTGGAGATCGGGGGGTTCTCCTTGGGGCTCGCCACCTGCTTCGAGCTGAGGTTCCCTGAGATCTTCAGGGCGCTGGCGGACGCCGGCGCCGACGCGTTCGTCGTGCCGTCCGCCTGGTACGCCGGCCATCTGAAGGAGGAACAGTGGTTGGTGAGCGCGGCCGCGAGGGCCATGGAGAACGTATCCTACATGGTGGCGGTCGACAGCGCCGGCAGGGCCTTCGTCGGCAGAAGCCTCGTCGTCAATCCCTGGGGGCACGTGGAGCTCGACCTGGGGAGGGGTGAGAGGGTGGCCGAGTGGATCATTCACGAGGAGGCCGTCAGGGAAGCGAGGGCCGAGCTGCCACTCCTAGGGATAGCGCGCGGGCTGCCTCGTCCCCCGCGCGTGAGGAGGATGAGGGCTCCGGGGGCCTAGAGTATCGCCGAGCGGATGCCGAGCGCGTCGGAGAGCACCGCGCGCCCCCCTTCGGAGCGCAGGTCGGCGAGCCGGCGCACGCGCGAGAGCCCGGGAGCCCCGGCGTCTGCGACCATGAAGGCCGCCAGCGTTATCTCGTGCTCGGCCTCCAGCCCTGTCATCAGCCCGTGCACGGATTCATCGTAGAACGCTCCAAGTAGAGCTACGCGGCGCTCGCGCGGCCTCCCGGACAGGTAGGCCCTGAGCCCCAGCCTCTGAGCCATCACGAGCCCCGCCGCCTGGCAGCCGCCGCTCACCACCGCGGCGTCGGCCACGCGCCTGTCGTAGCCCCTGAGGAGCGCCACCGCCGAGAGCGACATGAGGAGCGGATCGAGCGGCGGGGCACAGTCCATCAGCGGCGAGGGGCGGGAGCCGCCGGCCAGGGACTCCACCAGGAGCTTCCAGATCGTGTCCATGAGCGGCCCCTCCCACACGGAGTTGTGGAAGCACGACCACCTGCCGGTGTGGCACGTGTTGCCCGATGGGACCGCGAGGTAGAACACCGCGTCGCGGTCGCAGTCGGCTGTCACGTCGACGACCCTCAGCACGTTGCCCGAGGTCTCGCCCTTCATCCAGATCCTGCGCCTACTCCTGGAGTAGAAGTGCGCGAGGCCCGTCTCCAAGGTCAGCTCCAGAGCCCTCCTGTCCGCGTACCCCAGCATCAGTATCTCCCCGCTAACCGCATCCTGCACCACGACCGGCACGAGGCCCCCTCCCTTTTCGAAGTCCAGCGACCCGAGCGCGTCCTCCATCAGGCATCACGCTCGCCGGATCCGCTGCCGGACGCCACGCGCACGAAGTTCCGGAGGACCTTGAGCCCAGGGCCATCGCTCCTCTCTGGGTGAAACTGGGTGCCGTAGAGGGGAGGGGACTCCAGCGCCGCGACGAAGCGCTGGCCCTCGTGCTCAGCGGTACCGCACACGAAATCCGCCGAGGTGTCGGCGCTGGCGTAGCTGTGGACGAAGTAGAAGTAGCTGCCGGACTCCACCCCCTCCATGAGGGAGCACCCGCGCTCCACGCGCACCCTGCTCCAGCCCACGTGGGGGAGCTTCCTGGCCCTGAGCCGGCTGACCTCCCCCCTGAGCAGGCCTAGGCCCTCCGACCCGCCCCACTCCTCGCTCCGCTCGAAGAAGAGCTGCATGCCGAGGCATATCCCGAGCACTGGTGTCCCCGAGTCCAGCAGGTCGAGCAGCAGGTCCAGGTGCGGCGCCAGGCGGGCGCTGGCCGGCCCGTACGCGCCGACGCCCGGGAGGACCAGCGCGTCGTAACCCCTCCGCGGCGCATCCAGCACGTCGACCGTGGCGCCGGCCCTGCGGAGCCCGGCGGACACGCTGAACACGTTGCCGACGCCGTACTTGATGACCCCTATCCTAGGAGCCTTCATCGGCGCTCGCCCCGGGCATCCTCCTCCTGAGCTCGGCCTTGAGGCCTTCCAGGCCGACGCCGGTCATGGCCAGCAGCACCAGCACGTGGTAGACTAGGTCGGCCGCCTCGGCCGCGACCCCCTCGCCCGTGAGGGCCGCGACCATTAGCTCGGCTGCCTCCTCCCCCACCTTCCTGGCCACGTAGCCCATCCCCCTCTCCGCGAGGCTGGCGGTGTAGCTGCCCTCCGGCCTCCTCTCCAGCCTGTCCAGTATGATCTCGTAGAGCTCCTCGATCGTGCCGTCATCGGATCTCAAACCCTCACCTCCACGCCGCGGGCGGCGAGATAAGCCTTCAGATCTCCTATCCTGATCCCACCGTAGTGGAAGAGTCCCGCGGCCAGCGCGGCATCCGCCCCTATCCTGAAGACCTCCAGGAAGTGCTCCGGCGAGCCGGCGCCGCCGCTCGCTATGACCGGCACGCTGACCGCCGAGAGCACGGCCGCCGTGAGCTCGAGGTCGTAACCCATCCTCGTCCCGTCCCTGTCTATGCTGGTCAGGAGTATTTCGCCCGCGCCCATCGAAGACACGCGCGCCGCCCACTCGACGGCGTCAATCCCCGTGGGCTCCCTCCCCCCGACCACGCGTACCTCCCAGCCGCTGCCGCTCCTCTTGGCGTCTATGGCCGCCACCACCGCCTGGCTGCCGTACTCACGGGACGCCCTCTCTATTATCGATGGATCCCTGACCGCGGCCGTGTTGACGGAGACCTTGTCGGCGCCCGAGTCCAGCAGCCTCCCGAAGTCCTCCAGGCCGGAGACGCCGCCCCCGACCGTGAACGGCACCGTTATTGTGCCGGCGACGTCCCGCACCAGGCCGTAGAGCGGTTTCCTCTGCTCCTGGGTCGCCGATATGTCCAGGAACACCAGCTCGTCCGCGCCCTCCTCCTCGTACCTGGAGGCGAGCTCCACTGGATCCCCCGCGTCCCTCAAGTCCTCGAACCTTACGCCCTTGACGACGCGGCCGCCCCTGACGTCGAGGCACGGTATTATCCTCCTGGCCGGCATCGCGCGCACCTCCTGACAGCCTCGATGGCCTCCTCGAGCCTCACCGCCCCGCTGTACAGGGCCATCCCGATCACGGCGGCGTCGGCGCCCGCGCGACAGAGGCCCACGAGGTCGGCGATGGACGATATTCCGCCGGCGCACGCGAGGAACCGGCGCGTGCGGGACCGAAGGGCGGCCACCCGGGAGAGGTCGGGCCCGCGCATGGTGCCCTCGACGTCCACCTGCGTGTAGAGGTAGCCGGCGACCGGCAGCCCCTCGAGCACGCGGATCGCGTCCTCGACCGTCATGTCGCTGCTGGCCCTCCAGCCGCTGTGAACCACGCGACCCTCGCGCTCGTCGACCGCTGCCAGCAGCGGGACATCCACCTCGCGGGAGGCCTCCTCCAGGAAGGCCGGATCAGAGGCCCAGGCGGATCCTAACACTATGCGGTCCGCCCCGGCGGAGGACGCCGCCTCAACGTCCCCCAGGCTCCTGAGTCCCCCGCCGTACTGGACCCTGAGCCCGAGGTCCTTGAGGGCGCGCACGACCCCCAGGTTGAGTGGGCGCCCGAGCTCGGCCCCGTCCAGGTCGACCACGTGCACCCACCTCGCGCCGGACCTCACGAGGCCCCCGGCCACCTCCACGGGATCGCCTATAACAAGCCCCGTGCCCCTGAGGCCCTTTACCCTCTTCACGACCCTCCCGCCTTCGATGTCCAGGGATGGCAGGACCTCCATCAGGGCATCAGCCTCTCTATGCCCAGGGCGACTATGTCCCTGGCCCCCCTCCTGCGCAGCTCCACTACGAGGGACGGCACCTGATCCAGCGGCACCGCAGCCATCACCTCCCACATGGGCCTCTCGGACTGCACCTTGGCCACCATGGGGCCGCTCATGGACGGGAGTATCGAGAGCACGTCCTTCAAGTTCTCGTCCGGGACGTTCATCAGCAGCAGCTTCCTCCTCCTGGCCATTATGACGCTCCTGAGGGACTCCACGACCCACTCGGCCAGGTCGCGCTTGGACTCCCTGGAGGGACCCCCTATCAGGCGCGCGGAGCTCTCCAGTATCGTGTGGATGGGCCTCAGGCCGTGCAGGGCCAGCGTGGTGCCGGTCGACATCACGTCCACGATGGCGTCGGCGGCGCCGAGGATCGGCATGACCTCGGCGGCGCCGCTTATCCTGACTATCTCGACTCTGATGCCCGCGCCGCGGAAGAACTCGTCGGTGAGCCTGGCGAACTTCGTCGCGACGCGCGTGCCGGGGCGCACGTCCCCTATGGACCTCACGCCCGAGGTCTCGGGCACCGCGACGACCAGCTTCGCCCTGCCGAACTGCAGGTCGAGGAGCTCCTCCACATCCTCCCCGGACTCCAGGACCAGGTCGTGTCCCGTTATCCCGAGATCCGCGGCGCCCGCCGCCACGACGCCGGGTATGTCCTCGGCCCTCGCGTACACTATGTACACGCCATCTATGTTCGTCGGCGTCACGAGGCTGCGCGAGCTCGGGTCGTAGATCGGATCTATCCCGGACTCCTCGAGGAGCTTCAGGGCGGGGCTGCGCAGCCGACCCTTGTTCGGCACGGCTATCCTGAGGCGCCCCTCGAGCATCTCAGGGGGATTTATGAACTACCATCGGCGCTGGCGAGCGCCAGTGCATTATTAAGCTTAACTGGGATTCGGGGAAGCTCCCTCGGAGAGCAGCGAGGAGAGCACCTCCTGCACGTCCCTGCCCGAGGTCTCCACCAGGAGGCGGCCGCTCTTGTAGTAGTAGACTATCCTGCTTCCCATGAAATCACCGCTGTAGAAGAGGTCCTCGAAGCCGTCGAAGCCGTCGAGCTTCCTCCTCAGTACCTCCAGGACCTCGTCCCTCCGCTCCCACCTGACCACGGCGAGGTAGGAATCGGACGTGCAGCTCCTCTTCACGCCCATTATATAATCGGATACCTGCATGCGCTCTCATGGGAGACAGTTGGATTTAAGGATTGAGCATATTTTATTAGATGGCTTCGTTCTCAGCGTTGCCCGTGCCCCACTGCGGGCTGAACGGGATGCCTATGCTGGCCATCAGGTCACCCAGGGTCGACGCGGCATCCCTCGCGAGGCGACCCCCGAGGACGCCCAGCTGCGAGCTGGCCAGGCCGAACATCACCAGCCCCTTGGCCTCCGACTCACTGAGCCCCCTGCTCCTCAGGTAGAAGAGCTGGTCCTCGCTCGGCTTGGCCTCGAACGAGTGGTGCTTGGCCTCGAGCACCTCGCCCGTGTGGACCTCGAGCATTGGGACCGCGTAGCCGCGCGCGCCCTCGCCCATGAGCGCGACGCCAGCCGTGAACTCTGTCCGGCTCCGCGCGGCCCCCTCCTCGAGGCTGGCGATCCCCCTGACCACCACGTATCCGCCGTCCAGCGCGACCCCGATCGCCGACACACTGCTGGAGCTGCCCGCCCCGGCGTGGTCGATCGCGAGGAAGCGGTCTATCCTGGTATCCGCCGGGGATAGGAGGAACGCGCCCGCCCTCAGGGACGCGGACGGCCCCAGGATTATCCTGTCGTCCTGGTGATGCATGCGCCCGCCGGAGCCCAGCAGCAGGTAGTTCAGCTTGGAGCCGCTCCCCAGTGCCACCCTCAGGCCGGACGCCGAGGGGGCGCCGCCGGAGGGTCCCAGGCGCAGGAACGCGTCTACGGAGGAGCCCTCCCCGACGATCAGCTCTATGAACGAGAGGTCCAGGGCACCGGGCACTGCCCCGAGGTCCGCCCTCAGCTCCAGGGATGCCCCCGGCTCCACCAGTATAACTGAGTGGCGCGAGATAACGGAGCCGCACGCGATCGGTTCGCGCGATATCGAGATCGAGGCCCTGCCGCGGACCGAGAGCGCCCTGTATCCCCCTAGGGACGAGTAGTGCATCGCGGCCAGCTTCGACTCGCTGGCAGGCATCAGGGCGCCAGGCTTAGGACCCCCGTCCGCCACGTCCCCCTCCACTTGGTAAGAGAAGGCGTCCCCCGGGCAGCGCGACAGGTCGCGCGAGAACGGCTCGTAGGCGCTCCAGTCCGTGTAGTGCTTCACGGTCGGCGAGTCCGCGATGCGCTGGTACGCCTGCCCCCGCAGCAGCTCCTCCAGCTCAGCCGAGGCCGCCCACCTCCGAGAACTCCACCTGTATCACCTTCGTGAGCACGCTGACGTACTCGATCGGCAGGTCCTGCATGACCCCCTGCAGGAACCCCAGGACTATCAGGCTCTTGGCCTCCGACTCGCTGAGCCCCCTGCTCCTCAGGTAGAAGAGCTGATCCTCTGTGATCCTGCTGGTCGTGGCCTCGTGGGACGCGCTGGCTGTTGGCTCCTCCAGCTGCACGTGCGGGTACGTGTGGGCCTTGCTCCTCCCGTCCATTATGAGCGAGCTGCACTCCACGTGGCTCACGCTGTTGGTGGCGCCCCTCAGTATCCTCACGAGCCCCCTGTACACGTTCGTGCCCCCGGCGTTGCTGATGCTCTTGGACACTATCGAGCTCCTGGTGTCGGGCGCCGCGTGTATCACCTTGGAGCCAGTGTCCTTCACGTAGGGGCCATTGGCGAGCCCCACCACGACGCTGCTGGTCCTGGAGCCCCTGCCCCTGAGCACCGTCGAGGGATACGTGTAAGTTATCCTGCTGCCTATGCTGCCCTCCACCCACTCCACCGTCGCGTCCTCCTCGGCTATCGCCCTCTTGTTGTTGAAGTTTATCACGTTCCTGCTCCAGTTCTGCACGGTCACGAACCTCACCTTGGAGCCCCTCAGCGCGTGTATCTCCACCATGCCGTCGTGGAAGCTGTACTTCTTGAGCATCGGGGCGGAGCATCCCTCTATGAAGCTCAGCTCGCTCCCCTCGTCCGCAACTATCAGCGTGTGCTCGAACTGCCCCTCAAGCGATCCCCCTATTATGAAGTAGGCCTCTATCGGCTGCGGCACCTTGACCCCCTTCGGCACGTAGACGAAGGCCCCACCGCTCCAGAGCGCCGTGTGGAGGGCCGCGAACTTGTGGTCGGAGGGCGGGAAGACGCGGGAGAAGTGCTCCCTCACCAGGTCCGGATACTTCTGGACCGCCTCCTCCATGGGGAGCAGGATCACGCCGAGGCTCTCGAGGTACTCCTTCATCCTCGAGTAGACGGTCTCGCTGTCGAAGACTGCGGTGAGGCCCGACAGGAACCTAGCCTCGAGCTCCGGTATCCCCAACCTCTCGTAGTACCTGCGTATCTCGCCCGGCACGTCCTCCCAGGATCCGGACCTTCCGGCCTCCGGCCTCACGTACGTGGAGATCTCCTCCAGGTTGAGCTCGTCGATGCCCCTGAGCCACGCCGGCATTGGGAGCGCCTCGAATAGCTCCAGCGCCTTGAGCCTCAGCCTCAGCATCCACTCGGGCTCCCGCTTCATGCGGGAGATCTCCTCCACCAGGCTCCTGCTTATCCTGCCCTTCAGCACGGTGCCCCTCGAGTACGCGCCCTCAGGTCCCAGCAGCTCCTCGGGCGTCCTGTACCCCAGGACGCCCGAGAGACCTTCCCTGCTCAAGTCAGGACCGCCCCCTCAGGGACGCGTAGCCGTTCCTGTCCACCTCGTCCGCCAGCTCGGGCCCGCCGTGGCCCGCGACCCTACCGTCGATCAGCAGGGTGACCTCGTTCGGGACCACGTAGCGGAGTATGCGAGTGTAGTGGGTGACCAGGAGCACCCCCGAGCCGGCGGAAGCCAGGTCGTTGATCGCCTGCGCGACGGTCCTGACGCCGTCCACGTCGAGCCCGCTGTCCGGCTCGTCCAGCATCAGGTACCTGGGCCTCAGCAGCACCGCCTGGAGCAGCTCCGCCCTCTTCCTCTCGCCGCCGCTGAAACCCACGTTGACGTCCCTGTTCAGGAACTCGGGGTCCAGCCCCAGGGACCTCGCAACGTCCCTCATGGAGCTGATGAACTTGGGGTCGCGCACCTCAAGCAGGTTGCGGCCGCCGCCGGCCCTCTTGTTGCGTGAGACGAGCAGGAGTGAGGACAGCCTGACCCCCGGCACCTCCACGGGGTTCTGGAACCCCAGGAGGAGTCCCCTCAGCGACCTGTCCTCGGGCGGCAGGGAGGAAATGTCCTCGCCGTCCATTGAAACGCGGCCGGCCGCCAGCCTGTACTTGGGATGGCCGGCGATGGCGTAGAGCAGTGAGGACTTGCCGCTCCCGTTGGGCCCCATGAGGGCGTGGACCTCCCCCGGCCTCACGGAGAGCGTGACGTCCTCCAGCACACGCCTGCCCTGATCGTCCCCGATCACGTCGACCGAGATCCCATCGATCTCCAGCATGATTACTCTGATAACAGCGTTATTAGACGGGCCTATAAACGTTTGCGCGGAGCCCGCCGATTTCTAATTACGGAGATCGCGCGTCAAGCTTAATTCCGGCGGGGCGAATCGAGGCCGCGTGCCCGCGGGCTCCGCCCCCAGGGGAAAGAGGAAGGAGGACTACCTGAGGACCATATACGAGCTCCAGAGGTCCAAGGGCTTCGCTAGGGTGAAGGACGTCAGCGGCGCGCTCGGCGTGTCGATGCCGACCGCGCTGGAGGAGCTGAGGGAGCTGGAGAGGGAGGGGCTGATCGTGTACAGGAAGGGGGACGTGAGGCTCGCCGAGGAGGCCGAGCACGCCGCGGAGGCGCTGGACCGCAAGAGGAGGATACTCAGGGACTTCCTGGAGAGGGTGCTGGAGGCGGACCCGAGCGAGGCTGACCGTGAGGCCTGCTACCTCGAGCACTTCGTGAGCGACGAGCTCCTGGAGCGCATGGAGCGCATGCTGAGGTTCGCGGCGGACTGCCGGGAGGAGTTCTCGAGGTTCATGGAGATGGTGCGCTCGCGCGGCGGGTGCGGGCGAGCGCGGTAGCCCGGCCGCCCGCTCGGTTAAATATAGCCCCCGGGACTGTATGCCCGTGAGGCGCGCGGCCGTAGGAGGGGACTGGGTCGATGGGGGCGCTACCGCGCCCGTCGTCGACCCCTCCACCGGGGAGCAGTTCGAGGAGGTGGCGTTCGACCCGAGGGGCGACCTCGTGAGGGCCGCCGTGGACGCCGCCGAGGAGGGGGCGGAGAGGCTCTCGGGCATGCCGCTCTCGGAGCGCGGCGCGGTCCTGCTCAGGGCCGCCGGAGCCCTAGAGTCAAGGCTCGAGGAGGTGGCGTCGCTCCTGGCCAGGGAGAGCGGCAAGCCGATCAGGGACGCGAGGGTGGAGGTCAGGCGCGCGGTCTCGCTGATACGCGCGGCCGCGGAGGAGGCGCGGACGGTGCTCGAGGGCAGCGTGTACAGGGTCGACGGCTACGACTACCCGCCGGGCAACGAGGGGAGGATGGTCCTGGGAGTGCGCGAGCCCATAGGCGTCGTGGGTGCGATACTGCCGTTCAACTTCCCCGCGAACAGCTTCGCGCACAAGGTGGCGCCGAACCTGATGGCGGGGAACGCGGTGGTCGTGAAGCCCGCGCCGGCGACGCCGCTGACGCCCCTGCTCATGGCGGAGGTGATGTACGGGGCGGGCCTGCCCAGGGGCTCGCTGAGCGTGGTGCCGGGCGGCGCCGAGGCCGGTGACGCGCTCGTCTCGGATCCGAGGATCTCGGGGATAACGTTCACGGGATCGACGAAGGTCGGCCTCTCCATAGCCTCGAAGGCGAGCGGCCTCGGCAAGCGCGTGATGATTGAGATGGGGGGCTCGGACCCCCTGATAGTGATGGACGACGCGGACCTCGACGCCGCAGCGTCGACCGCGGCGAGGGCCAGGTTCGAGTACGCGGGCCAGAACTGCAACGCGGCCAAGAGGATCCTGGTGAGCTCCCGCGTCGTGGACGACTTCCTCAGGAAGTTCGTGGAGAGAGTTGGGGCAATGAGGGTGGGCGACGCGAAGGACGAGGCGACGGACGTGGGGCCCCTCATATCCGAGGACAGCGCGCGCTCGATGGAGGGCTACGTGTCGGACGCTGTGGCCTCGGGAGCGAGGGTGGAGTTGGGAGGCCGCAGGATGGACAGGCCCGGGTTCTTCTTCGAGCCGACGGTGCTCTCGGGGGTCCCTCCGGACGCGCGCGCCATGAGGGAGGAGGTCTTCGGGCCGGTGGCGCCGGTCTACGCGTTCTCGAGCGAGGACGAGGCCGTGGAGGTCGCGAACTCGACGATCTACGGGCTGCAGGCATCTGTGTTCTCGAGGGACCTGAGGAGGGCCCTCAGGATCGCCAGGAGGCTCAGGTCCGGCGCCGTCATAGTGAATGAAAGCACGCGCCTCCGGTGGGACGCGCTGCCATTCGGCGGCGTCAAGCTCAGCGGCCTGGGGCCCAGGGAGGGCGTCAGGAGCACGATGCTGGCCATGACGGACCTGAAGCTGATCTCTATGTTAATTTGATGGTTAACTAGACCGATTTCGCTGCAACATTTATTAACCACGAACGACAACTGGCAGCCGAAATGACCTTCAAGAGGTATGAGCTTCCGCCACTCCCCTACAAGATCGATGCGCTGGAGCCCTACATAAGTAAGGACATAGTTGACGTGCACTACAACGGGCACCACAAGGGCTACGTGAACGGCGCCAACAGCCTGCTGGACAGGCTAGAGAAGGTCGTGAGCGGCGGGCTCGCTCAGGGCCAGTACGACGTGCAGGGCATATTGAGGGGACTCACCTTCAACATAAACGGCCACAAGCTCCACGCGCTCTACTGGAACTCGATGGCGCCCTCGGGGAAGGGCGGCGGGAAGCCCGGCGGCACGATAGGCGACCTGATATCGAAGCAATACGGATCATTCGAGCGCTTCAGGCAGGTCATGACGGAGTCGGCGAACTCGCTGCCGGGGACCGGCTGGACCGCGCTCTACTACGACCAGGAGACCGGGAACCTCCAGATAATGACCATCGAGAACCACTTCATGAACCACATAGGCGAGCTGCCGATAGTGCTCATAGTGGACGAGTTCGAGCACGCGTACTACCTGCAGTACAAGAACAAGCGGGCTGACTACGTGGAGGCCTGGTGGAACCTCGTGAACTGGGACTTCGTGGACCAGAGGCTCAGGAAGTTCCTCTGAGGCCGGAGATCAGGTCCACGCCGTAGAGTCCCTCGTATATTTTCAGCACCTCCACGTAGAAGTCAATTGTAATTGTGCCGGCGCGAATCAGGCGGTGGATCCTCCTGGACAGACCCCAGGGCGTTATCACGGCGCCCGGCCTCTCCGGATCGTCCATGAAGTCGCTCTCGATGACGAAGCGCGGCCCGAGCGCGGCGGCGGCCTCCAGCTCGCCCTTCCTCCCCGCCGGTATGCTGGGCACGAGGCCCTCGGCGGAGGCGGGCTCGATGGAGGCGGGCAGCGCGTGGTGGAGCACGATCCTCGAGGGGTCGACCCCGACGGCCGAGGCCATGGAGGCCATGCGGCGCACGGTCCCCTGGTCGGCCCTCTCGGAGTGCACGTGCACGACGCCCCCGTGGTCCCTCGCGGCCTCCAGCGCCTTCTCGGTGATGCTGTCGCAGATCTCGATCGTGAGAGGGTCGGCATCCCAGTGCGGCCTGCCGTACTCGCCGTAACCGGCCGCGAGGCCCTCGGCCACCATCCTGGCCGCCAGCTCGACGCTGAGCTCGCCGAAGCGGAGGACCTCGGCCGGATCGCGGCCGGCCTCCAGGAGCTCGGCGACCTCGGCCGGGTGCATCCCCAGCACGGCGGCGCCGCTCAGGCCCTCCTCGCGGATCGCGCCGACCGATTCCAGGACGTGCCTGTAGGACCTCTCGAGGTCCTCCATGGATCCGGGCGAGAGACCCAGGGAGCGCGCGGGGAGCGCCACGAGCACTAGGAACGCTCCGCCGGACGCCCTGAACCTGCGCGCTATCTCGCGGGGGCCGAGCCCCCTCACAGGATTCGCGTGGGCGTGGTTATCAGCGATGGGGAGCCTGAGCCCCCCATCACCACTTTGTGACATTTCCCTCCAGGAGCCCGAGGCCTATGTGGACCCTGTCTATGTGCCTTGAGAGCTCCTCCTTGCTGGGGAACTGGCTGCCGCAGAAGGGGCAGATGTAGCCCTTAGGAATCCTGGGCACCGGCAGGAGGGCGGAGCCCCCGGGACCGAGGAGGGCCTCCAGCGTCAGGAGTCCCCTGAACGCACCGTCCTCGCCGATCACGCCGAGCCTCCTTATACCCCTCGAAGCCATCCTCGCAAGGGCCTCCTCCACGGTCGTGCCGACCTTCACTGACTCGAGCGGCCTGGAGGCCACGCGCCCCACCGGGGTCGTGTTCGGATCAAGCCCGGAGGCCACGACCTTGTAGAGAACGTCCCTCTCGGTCACTATGCCGAGCGAGCCGTCGCGGAACTTCACGATCGCCGAGCACGCGGCGCGCCGGCGCATGGCATCCGCGACGTCCCTAACCGGGGAAGACTCCTCGACCACGAGCGGATCCCCGTCGGCGAGCTCCTCGACGCGCCTAGACAGGATCTCCCTGATCCAGCTGGAGCTGGTGGGCATCGCGCGCGATGCGCCGCGCCCCCTTTAAGCGTTTGCCGTCGGCTGGACTTGGACGTACCCCACCAAGTAGTACGCGAGCCCGAGGTATTCGCCCAGGAGGTCCTCCAGGTCCCTCGCGCCGTAGCCAACTCCTGTGGCCTCGGATATCCTGCGTGCCATGGCCTCCGGGGAGAAGCCACTCCAGGGCCTCCTGGAGATGAGGGAGGCGGCCACCTCGGCCGCGGACCTGCCAACGCCGGGTATCTCCGCGAACGCCCGGGCAGCCTTCCTCGGATTCTCGGAAGCCTCCTCCATCGTCGGGAGCGAGCCGGAGGAGACGGCCGCGGACACCGCGAGCACGGCCTCGGCCCTCTGCTGGGAGAAGCCGAGCGACTTGAGGCCGTCGAGCCCCAGGGACTTGACGCGCTCGGGATCGGGGGGCCCGTAGAACTCCTCCCCCTGCACGACGATGGAAGGGCCCGCGCTCCTCACGAGCGCGGACAGCGCGGAGGAGGGCTTGCCCTGCCCCCACACGAGGGCCATTAGGAGGGCCTCGTAGACGCTCGTTGCCCTGGCCGGACGGAGGCCGAATCCCCTCCAGGCGATCGAGTGCAGCGGCGTGCCGGCCGTCCTGCCCATGAAGCCCATGTAATCCACGTCGAGCGCGAGGATCCAGGAGGCTGTCGACTGCGCCTCCCTCCTGCGGTCGCGATCTAGGTCGTCCTCGACGAGCACGTGCACGAGGGGGTTCTGGCCCTCGGACCTCACGTTGAGGGCGAGCGGCCTCATCTCGCCACGTATGGACACGAGGGACCTCCATCTCTTGGAGCCGCCGTCGTAGATGCAGGGCATGGGCTCGCCGCTCGGGCAGTAGCGGTCCAGGTGCGGCGTTATCCTGTAGGGAGGGGACGGCTTCACCGAGATCGGCTCGAGCCCCCTCCTCAAGCGACATCACCCTCACCCGAGGCACCGGGGGAGAGCATTTCAGCCCACGCGCTCCAGCCGGTCGAGGCGGTCCTCGAGGCGGCGCTGCTCCTCGCGCACGCGGTCGATGTCCTCGCGGAGCCTCGAGTACTCCGCTCCCCTCTCCATGGCCTCCCGGATCCTCCTCGCGGCATCCCTCGACAGCCTCCTTATCCTGCCGTCGACGTCCTTGGAGGACGCCTCGTCCAGCGAGTCGAGCAGCCGCGGGCTCAGCATGCGCTCGGCGGCCTCCACGGCGGCCCTCCGGACCCTGAAGGAGGGATCCCTCAGCAGCTCGCGCACGCGCTCAACCGCCTGCGGGCTGTCGGGGAACGCCCCGAGAGCGCGCGCCGCCGCGGCCCTGACCAGCGTGTCGTTCCCGGGCTCCGTGAACTTCAGTATCTCGGACAGCGCCCGGGATCCTCCGGCCTTCGAGAGCCCCTCTATCGCTCCAACCGTTATGGACCAGTTGTGGCCACCGTACTTCGTCGCCTCCACCAGGACCGGCACCTCCCGCTCGCCGCCGGCGCGACCGAGCGACGAGGCGGCGCGCCCGCGGGCGTAGTAGCTCTCGCGCTGGTCCTGCAGGATCGACCGGAGCGCGTCGGCGGCGCGCGGCTCGGAGCGGAACGAGCCGAGCGCGTCGGCTATTGCCTGCCTGACCCTGGGGTGAGCCTCTGACCGGAGCGCCGACAGCAGCGCGTTCAGCGCTGCCTCGCCGCCCACCTTCCCGAGCGCCCTGGCCGCGTCGGCCCGGACGCCCCAGAAAGCGTCCGTCGACAGTGCCCTGGCGAGAGCCTCCACCGCCCTCGCGCTCCCGTCTTCCTGGAGGGCCATCACGGCCTCGAGCCTGCAGGCCAGGTAGGGCGACGACAGCTGGTTCACCGCGTCCTCCAGACCCTTCTGGGGCCGCCTCTCCATGAACGCCCTGAACTCGGGATCCAGGCAGACGTACTTGGGCTTCCCGTCGACCTGCAGCTGCAGCGTGGTGCTCCTGCCGGCCAGCTTGATCGCGACCCTGCGCTCGCCCCTGTCGGTCGCTATCAGGGCGTCGAGATCCAGCCGGTACTCGGGATAGGAGTCCTCCCCCTGGACCTGCTCCACCTTCAGGCGGAGCGTGCTGTTCGACGCGTCGTACTCCCAGGAGTAGCGTATCACGGGATGGCCGGCCGACTCCAGGAACTGGTAGAAGAACCAGTCCAGGCGCTTCCTGGAGGCGTCCTCCAGGAAGTCCTGCAGCTCGTCGGTCGACGCCGGCCCGAAGGCGCGCGACGCCAGGAAGCGATTTATCGCCGCCCTGAAGTTGTCCTCGCCCACCACGTTGAGGAGGTGCCAGAGGACGAGGCACCCCTTCTCGTAACTGTGCCTGTCGAACAGCTCCTCGGGATCCTTGTAGATCCTGAACACTATGGGCCTGGAGTACCTGTCCTTGTACTCTGACAGATAGGCGCGCAGGCATCCCTGCAGGGTGTACCTGAAGTCGTCCTCGCCCAGGAAGCGCCTCTCGAAAATTGCCTCCATGAACGTCGCGAACGATTCGTTCAGCCATATGTGGGGCCAGTCCTCGGTCGTCACGAGGTCGCCGAACCACTGGTGAGCCAGCTCGTGCGCCACCAGGGGATCCGAGGTGTAGTCCTCGGATCCGGGGCACGGGAACCTGGATCCCGGGCAGTGCGCGTGCTCGTCGTGCAGCGTGTAGTCCATGAGGATCGTCGCTGTGGTGTTCTCCATGCCGCCGTAGATGAACTCGGGAACCGCGATCTGCTTGTAGTTGGGCCACGGGTACTTGATGCCCGTGTACTCCTCGAAGAACCTCAGTATCTCGCACGTCCTGCGGAAGCTGAGCATCGCGGTCTGGGCGGCGTCCCGCGGCACGTAGTACTCGAGGGGGACGCCGCCGCAGTCCTCCCTGATCACCTCGAAGTCACCGGCGGCGATCGCGATCAGGTAGGGGGAGTGGGGAGCGTCCAGGCTCCACGTCCACTCCCGGCGGTTCCCGCTCTCGCGCACGCCCTTCAGGACGCCGTTCGACACAGCGGTCATCCACGCCGGTGCGTCGATCGTGACCTCGGTCGGGAACTTCACGTACGGGGAGTCGGGCAGCGGTATCCAGTACCTGTTGTCCTCGGTCTCCCCGTGGCTCCACACGAACGTCTTCCCTCCGCGGTCGGCGAAGTAAACCCCCTTGCGCGGCGCAGTGGAGTACTCGATCGCGACTGTGTGCCGGCCCGGGGCGGCCGGCACCGCGATGACCCTGCCGTCGTAGTGGAAATCGGCCCGGGCACCGTCCACGTACACGCCGCGCACGTCCATCTCACACGCGTCGAACTCCATCACCCCCCAGGACTCCAGGTCGTAGGTGGCCACGCCGCGTATCGCCCTTGCGCTGACATCTATCGAAATCCTGAGCGAGAGCGAGCGGGGCCGGTAATTGTACGTGCGCTGGAACCTCGGCGCGTAATCGGCGTAGAGGAATCCCCTGCCCGTGAGATATCCCTGCTCCATGCCCGGATCCCCGGAAGGCTTTGAAGATAAGCGTTAGTGGTGCGATACCGAAATTTAGCCGCGAGCGCGGAGGATGGGCGTGGGGATCTGGTATTTCGCGTTCGGCAGCAACATGAGCACCAGGAGGATGAGGAGGGCCATCGGCTACTGGGACGACGCGAGGAGGGCGACCCTTCGCGGGTACGATGTCGGGTTCCTGGCTTACTCACCCCAGTGGGGATGCGGCGTCCTGGACCTCGAGGAGAGGGATGGGGGCGTGGTCCCGGGCGTGGCGTACCTGCTGGACGAGCGGAGGGCGGCGATGCTCGACAGGTACGAGGGGGTGCCGACCATAGCCAGGAGGCTTCACGTAAGGATCGAGGTGGAGGGAATCGGGGAGGTGGAGGCCTACACCTACGTTATGGCGAACAGGCGCAGGTTCGTCCAGCCGTCGAAGGCCTACCTGGACGCGCTCGTCAGCGGGCTCCGCGAGTGGGGATACTACTCGCTTGTGGAGGGGATTCTGCGCAAGGCTAGGGCCTCCGGGACCTGATGCAGACGAACCCGGCGCGGGGGTCGGTCGAGGGCCTCTCCCTCACCGGCCGATCGAGGGGGCCGTACGTCAGGGTCGACGAGATCCCCTCCGGCTCCAGCCCGGCCGCGCGCATCATGGAGAGGACCTCCTCGGCCGTGTAGAACCTGGCAATGGAGTAGAAGGGGCCCCCGAGCGATCTGTAGTGGACTCCCCAGGGGCTGTCCGCGGGGACTATGCAAGCCGCGAGGGACCCCCGGGGCCTCAGTGCGCGGCGCGCCTCCGCCATCGCGCCGACGGGATCGTCGAGGAAGCACAGGGTGACCACGAAGAGAGCGTAGTCGATCGAGGAGTCCCTCAGTGGGAGCGACTCCGCGGGCGCCAGCACGGCCTCCAGCCCCCTGGAGGCCGCCGCCCTCAGCATCCCCTCGCTCATGTCGATCCCGATGGGCGTCCCCAGCCTGGAGGCGAACCTGCCGGTCCCGACGCCTATCTCGGCCCCGAGTCCGCGGAGCCCGAGCGCCCCTATCGCCTCCAGCTCGTTCTCGTAGGTCACGCTGTTCCTGGCGTACCACGAGTCGTACCTCTCCACGAGCCCGTCGAATGCGCGCCACGACACGCGGCGGCGGGGGACCGCGCGGATTTAACGGTCTCGCCGCGGGCGCGGGGGAACCTTATTATACGAGCCGAAACCATCCTGATGCCGAGATGGCCAAGATAATAGTCAACATGGACATAGAGGTTGACGATTCGCTCGCCGAGAAGGTGGTGGACCTGCTGTCCAAGACCACGGAGAAGGCGACCGAGAGGGAGCTCCCCGCGGGGCTCGAGCTCGAGGTCTCGGACGTCGGGGGGAAGCTGATCCTCAGGATCGTCGAGGGCGGCGAGCGTGAGGGTGGAGTTAAGGGCTAGGATAAGGTCGGGAGATCAAGAGTTTTTGTTCGCAGCTCCCCAAGCGTACATAAGGCTGAACGGCAGGGTCTCCTTCGGCGGGAACGAGGTCTGGCTGTCGCTCGAGGGCAACTCGCTGACCATAGACCTCAGGAGGCTGGGGGGGCGCACGCTGCTGCAGCCGGCGGAGGCGCTGAGGGAGTTCAGGGATCTAATCGGCTTCGCCAGGAGCGCGGCGGCCGCCGGCTACACGGTGAGCCTCAGGGTCAGGGGCCTCAAGATAATGTCGATCCGACCCGCGGACGATTGCCCGGATCGAGCTCCGGCTGATCCCCGCGGGGCTCGATGCCCTCCTTCCTGAGTATCCCCCTGGCGGCTATCACGCCGGTGGCGGCCGCGCCATTTATCCCCCTGGAGAGCCCGGCGCCGTCGCCGGCCGCGAAGACCCTGGCCAGGCTCGTCTCGAGGTCCAAGTTGACCCTGGCCCTCACGCTGTAGTACTTGATCTCCGGCGCGTAGAGCAGGGTCTGGGGGGACGCTACCCCCGGCATCACCATGTCCAGCTTTGAGAGCGCCTCCAGCAGGTCCTCGACGATCCGGTATGGGTACGCCATCGAGATGTCGCCGGCGGTGAAGTTCCTGAGCGTGGGCTCCACCAGGCTCCTCTCTATCCTGGAGTATGTGCTGCGGCGGCCGGCCTCCAGGTCGCCCAGGCGCTGGAGTATGGGCCTGCCCCCGCCCAGCCTCGTGGCGAGTCTCGATATGGACTTCCCGTACTCTATCGTGTCCTCCAGGGGGTCCGTCAGCTTCACCGTGACCAGGAGCGCGAAGTTCGTGTTCCTGCTGATCTTCGACGCGTAGCTCTCCCCGTTGACGCCGACCGTCCTGTCCTCGTAGTACTCCTCGACGACGTAGCCGCCGTGGTTCGTGCAGAAGGTCCTCACCTTGTCGTCGTACTTGCGCGTGTACATTATCAGCTTGGGATCGCGGACCACGGAGGTCACGGGCTCCGCTACGTACGCCGGCACCTCGACCCTGACGCCTATGTCGAGCGGGCCCGGCTCCACCTCTATCCCGCGCCTCCTGGCGAGCTCGGAGAACCAGTCCGCGCCGCTGCGGCCGGGGGCCAGCACCACGTAACGGGTCCTCAGCTCCCCCCTGCTCGTCAGGACGGAGTATCCGCCCCCGTCCCTGATGACATCGTGGACCTTCGTCATTGTCATCACGGTGACGCCTGCCGACTCGAGGTAATCGGTCATCGCGTCTATGACCCTCGGCGTGTTCTCGGAGCCCATGTGCCTCTGGGCCACCGGTATGAAGCGGGCCCCGGCGCGCGCCGCGAGCCTCTCGAGCTCGCTCGACCGCTCCCTGTCGGGCACGAACAGGCGGTCGGGAGCCCCGAAGCGCACGAACACGGAGTCCACGTAGCGTATCAGCTCGTCGGCCTTCTCCCAGCTCCCGACGAGCTTGTCTATGTCGCCGCCTATGTCGGGCCTCAGGTTTATCGTGCCGCTGCTCAGGGCGCCCGCCCCGCCCAGCCCGCTCATCACGTGGCACGGGCGGCAGCCCACGCAGACCGGCTTCTTGCCCCTGGCCGCCAGCACGTTCATGGGGCACACGCGCTTGGTGGCCTCCAGGCCCTGCTCGACCAGCGAGACGCGGAGCCTGCCGCGCGATGCGGACGCCAGCTCGTACGCCGCGAAGAGGCCGGCGGGGCCGGCGCCCACTATGACCACGTCGAGATCCGCCAATCGAATCCCGATTGCTGGCCTAACGTCCCACCCAGTATTTAAGCTAGGCGGAAATGCCTGATCCTCGAAGCGAGGGGCCCAAAATAAAATAAAATAAAACCTCGATATGTGGCGGAAGGACGGCGCGCGGCGCCTACTTCTTGCCGTACTTCTCGACCTCTGCCTTGGTCAGGAACCTGAAGACCTTTATCCCGGTCTCGGCGCTCTTGCCGACGACAGCCCAGCGGCCGTTCTTCAGCTGCTTGATCTCGGGATCGAGTATCTTGACCTTCTTCCTAGCCTTCACGTCGAACGCTTCCCAGTCGGCCATTTTCGAGTATTAGCTGCACGGAGTTAAATATAAACATTGCGCGCCGGCGACCGGTGAGGGGAGTAGAAGCGGGATGCCCTGCATAAGTGATGTGAGAATTCTTTCACCTTAAACTTCCACGCTTAAATTGGCGTCACGATTGCCGAATTTGAGGAGCACTTTGCAGCCGGGAAGCTCCATCCAGCTGCACCTCACAGCTGACGTTCACGC
Source organism: Conexivisphaera sp. (assembly GCA_049976725.1). Classification (GTDB taxonomy): domain Archaea; phylum Thermoproteota; class Nitrososphaeria; order Conexivisphaerales; family Conexivisphaeraceae; genus Conexivisphaera. The sequence goes on from JBMFHR010000005.1 coordinate 52,605, forward strand.
GTGGCGCATGAGCGTCCTGGTCACCTCCATCTCGTCCAGGGAGCCCACCAGCGAGCCGCCGGCGTCCACGACGTACAGGGTGCTGAGGCCCGCGCTGAGCATGCGCTCGAGCGCCTCCCCCAGCGGCAGATCCTGCGGCACGGAGCTGGCACTGGAGAGCGGCGCGGACGACACGGGCGCGTCGAGCTGCCTCCCGCCGAGCCACGAGATGTCCTCTATCAGGAGGCGGCCGACCAGCCTGCCGACCTCGTCCGTCACCGGCAGCTCCTCGAGTCCCTCGGCCGTCATGAGCTCGATCGCCGACCTGAGCGAGTCGGTGAGCCGCGCGGCCGGCGGGTTCCTCCTCATCACGTCGGACACCCTGAGCTGCGAGAGGGCGGGGCTCCCGCGGAGCCTTGAGTAGACGCTCCTGAGGAGCGCTTCCTCCTTCGCGGACCCGGTGAGCTGGAACCTGAAGAGGGTCACGGGGAGCGATATCGCGTAGCTGATGGCCGACGCAAGGAGGGCAGGTATCATGAAGCCGACCCCGGATATCTCCACGACCATGGTCGCGGGCGCGAGCAGGATCTTGTACGTGCCGGCCAGGGCGGCCGCGGCGCCGACGAGCGCGTACAGGGACACAGGCTCGAGCCCCAGGAGCCTCGCGAAGAGCGCTCCCAGCAGGGCGCCGTTTATGAGCGTGGGCGTGAAGAGCCCGCCTATGCCCCCGAAGTTCAGGGTAGCCGTCACCGTCAGGCTCCTGAGGACCAGGAGAATCGCCAGCGACTGGACGGCCAGGGCACCCACGACGACGCTGCTCAGCAGGTCGAATCCGGGACCTATGGAGGGGCGCGAGAGTAGGCCCAGGAGGCCGATCGCCGTGCCCCCCGTGAGGACTGTGAGCGCGAACCCGCCGCGGATCCTCATCGCGGACGACGCGCGGCTGGCGTACGCGTAGAGCTTGGAGAGCGCCACCGAGTGGGCGCCGGCCGCCACCCCAAGGGCAGCGCTCCAGAGGAGCGCTGCCGGGGTGGCGATCATCTGGACCTGCACGGAGAAGAGGGGGACGGGCCCCGTTAGGGCCGCCGAGACTGCATAAGATATCGTTGCCGCGAGGGCCACCTCGAGGAACGGCTCCTTCTCGAGGTCCCTGGCGAAGGGGACCTCGAGCGCGTACAGTATGGCCGTGGCGGGGGTCTTGAGGACGCCGGCGAGGCCCGCCGCGGCGCCCGCCAGGGTCAGGCGGCCCCGGCGCCCCCTGATCCCGAGGGCGCGCGCCACGGAGTGCATCACTCCGGGGCCCAGCAGGATGCCGGCGCCCTCCGGCCCGGCGGCCCCGCCGAAGCCGACGGTGGCCACGCTGGCGAACGCGCGTATGATGGAGTCCCTGAGGGAGGAGGTGCCGCGCGTGTGATACTCCGCCAGCACTATGCCGGTCGCGCTGCCTACCGACTTGTTAACGGCGAACGTGTCCACCAGGAGGAACGAGGAGAGCAGCCCCAACAGCGGGAACGTGACGGCCGCCGAGGGGCTCCTCGTGAAGCCATCCTCCACTATCCCCCAGAGCACGTACAGCGCCCTGAAGGCGATGGCGCCCAACAGCCCGACCGCGACGCCGCCCAGGGCCACCGCGAGCCACGGGAGGATGCTGTCGCGGTCCACGCGCGAAAGGGAAAATATCGCCCAATTTATCCGTCTCGCGCGTTGGCTAGGTGGCTCTACTCCTGGCTGCTGATAGGGGCGGTCTCCTACGCGCTCAGCATGCTGGCTCCGCTGCTGATACTGGAGCTGAGGGGCACAGTCATCGACGTCAGCCTCGCGTCATTCGCCTACTACGCCTCCTCGATGATCGGCAGCATATTCTGGGGATGGATGGCGGACGTCGTGCCCAGGCGCAGGCTGGTGCTGACGGCCAGCGCGGCGGGGCTGGCCGCGACCCCCATGGCCATGGCCCTCAGCGGATCGATAGCCGGCGTGATCGTGTGGTATGCCGTGGGGGCCTTCCTCTACGCGTCCCTCGCGGTCTACCTCAACCTGCTCGTGGTCGAGACGACGGATAGGGGCCAGTGGAGCGAGAACGCCAGGAGAGGGTTCCTTTACCTGGTCACGGGCAGCGCGCTCGGCACCGCCCTGGGGCTCGCGGCGGCCGGCGGCCAGACGATGCTGCGCTACGCGGAGGCGACCGCAGCGGCCGGGGCGGCGGCCTCGGCCATGCTCTACGCGTTCGTGCGCGAGCCGCCGATGATCCTCGAGAGGAGGGCCCTGCTTAGCTCGCCCCACGTGTTCGTCTCCAGGCTCGCGTCACTGCCCATGATATTCCTGAACTTCCCGAGGCTCTTCGACATCAACGTCCTCAGGAAGAGGATAAGGAGGATCCCCGGCTCGGAGCTGACGGTCCTGACGCTTGTCAACGCGCTGTTCAGCATATCCGCCCAGATGTTCTTCACAGTCTACATACCCTACGAGGAGTCCGTCGGGCTGAGCGAGCGGCAGGTGCTGCTCTCTTACCTCTACATGTCATCGGTCAACGCGCTGGTCGCGGTGCTCCTGGCGGACGAGCTGAGGAGGCCGGACTACAAGCTGGCCTCCAGGGGCATGGGGCTGAGGGCGCTGGGGATGCTGGCGGCGGCCGCGTTCTCGACTTTCGTGAGCGGGCAGGAGGCGCTCTACGCCACAATGCTGTCCTTCACGTTCATAGCGTTCGCCTACACGGTGATCACCGTGACCATGAACGCGCTGCTGTACGCGACGCTGATCCCAGGCACCAGGGGCAGGAGCCTGGGAGCTTACAGTACAGTCGGGAGCCTCTCGTTCATGGCCGGCGCGCTCCTCTCCGGGGCGGTGGTCAGCCTGGCGGGCTACCAGATAGCGTTCTTCCTAGGGGCCATAGTGCTGATGGTGGCCGCGGCCGCCATGGAGTTCTACTACAGGTCGGCCGGATCCACGATAGAGTCCGTGGAGGTCTACTGATGCGAGTTTCACCTCGCGCGGGCATGCGCCCCGCATGACTGCAGCGCGCTCAGCAGGGCTTGGGCTCCGCCAGCGAGCGCCGCGGGATGGTGGCGCCCCCACCGCGCGGCGTCGTGGGGGAACATCCCAACTCTCATGCACGCGTCAGCAGCGGCGCCGAGCTCAAAGTTTATAAGTACCCGAGGTAGGGGCTGACCTCCGGTGGTGCGCATTTGTGTCATTCGGCGGGCACCCGAAGGTGCTCGGATCCACCCTTGATCTGATGGAGGCCCTTCATCCGACACCCCTGGTCAGGCTCTCGAAGTCATCCGAGTGCTGCGTGAACCTCTGGGCGAAGCTCGAATTCTACAATCCGTTCAGCCGCAGCATAAAGGACAGGGCGGCGGCGGCAATGCTGTCCAACGCCATAAGGAGGACCGGCGCTACGAAGTTCTACGAGGCAACCTCGGGGAACCTGGGGATAGCGCTGGCCGCGCTGGCGGCCGCACACGGCGTCAAGTTCAGGGCGTACGTTCCAAGCTCGGCGAGCGAGGCCGCGGTGGACACGATGAGGCTGCTGGGCGCGGAGGTGGTGGTGCTGCCGACGAGGGGCGTGGACGACGAGCTGGTGGAGGCTGCCAGGAGGGACGCCCTGGCCGATGGCGCGGTCTTCCTTGACCAGTACCACAACGAGGACAATCCGCGCGGCCAGGAGACCCTGATCACCGAGCTCCGCGAGCAGTTCTCGGCTGCTGGCATAGAGCCGCTCGCCGTGGTGGCGGGCACCGGCAGCCTGGGCCACATGACAGCGCTGGGCAAGCTGCGGGACGAGATGGGGTTCAGGCTAATCGCCGCTGCGCCCGCGGAGGGCGAGAGGATTCCGGGGCTGAGGAGGGACTGGAAGAGGGAGATGGTGGCCGACGCCGTGTTCGAGGTCACACTCAGCGAGTCCGTGGCCGCGGCGATCTCAATTGCCAGGATGGAGGGGATTCCCATAGGGATAAGCTCGGGCGCGACAGTTGTGGCCGCCAGGAGAGCAATGAGGGAGCTGGGGCACGGCGACTACGTCCTGATATTTCCGGACGACGCCTCGAAGTACATGGACATTTTCCGCGAGTACATGGGTGGGGAGGGAGGGCGCGCCCGCGTGGCCCAGGAGCTCAGGAAATAAATGATCCTGAGGGTAGATATTGGTCAGGTAAGGGCATCTCCCATCAAGGGCAGCGCGGGTAGCCCCCTGTCCCCCCGCGGTGTCCGAGCCAGTCATAGCGCAT
>JBMFHR010000006.1:0-54803 GCA_049976725.1 Conexivisphaera sp.
GGAAGCCTTGTACTCGGCGACAGGAATAGGAGCGAGGGCCCTGGGCATGGAGGGTACCCTGGGGATCCTGAGCGAGGGTGCCCGGGCTGACGTAATAATCGTGAGAGGTGATCCGCTGGAGAAAATCGAGGTGCTGGCGGATCCCACTAACGTGCTGACGGTCATAAAGGACGGCGTGGTGGAGAAGGGTAATATCTAGCGGAAACGCCGAGAGGATCCCCGGGCAGCCACGCGCCGGACCATGCAGGCGATCGATGGAACGCGGCAGGCGCGCCGGCCCGGGAAACGCTGCGCTGTGGTTGGGGGCGCGCCCCGACGGCGGAGCCCGCCGAGGGAAGGACCTGATCGACTTGCCTGGATATAGTCTGCCGGCCGCGTCAGAGCTTCGATGAGAGCAAATCCAGCAGCTCCGGGATCCTGGAAGATGGCACGCTGCCCGTCGCGGCCTCGGGACCCCCGCCGCCCCTGCCCCCGAGCTGAGCCAGCGCCTCACGGAGCAGCAGGTCCGCTCTCACTCCGGAGCCGCGGGGAACGGCCAGGAGCACCTGGGCGGGTTCCCCCGGCGCGATGGCCAGGACGAACGCGTGGGACGAGGTGGCGGATTCCACGGAGTCCTCGAGGATCCCCTTGAACTCCAGCCCCTCGGCCTCCACGACCCTCATGCTCGCGCCGGACCTCGTGCCAATGATCCTGGGCCCCCTGATCAGCGCCCTGGCCAGTGACCTCTGGGCGGCGCGCGAGGCCTCCAGGCGGTGGAGCGCGCCCTCCAGCTGCTCGCGCAGCGAATCCGGCTTTGCGTTGAGCGCCCTGGCCGCCAGGCCGGCCTCCCTCAGGATCGCCGAGAACGCGGCGGCCGCCGCGGGTCCCGCGCTGAACCTCAGCTCGTGGCGGCCGCCCGACAGGCTCCTGATGTCGGTGATCGCGATGCCCCAGGACTCGGACGTGTCGCGCGCGTGCCTCCGGGAGCAGGCGGCCCAGTCGTAGCCCTGCACCTCGACTACGCGCACGGGAGGGGATATCCTCTCCTCGTAGGCCCTGAGCCCCGGGAAGGCGGCCTTCGCCTCCTCGAGCGTGGCGAAGGTCATCTCCGACACGGGCCTGGCCTCCATTATGACGAGGTTCGCCTCCTCCACGGCGACCGCCACGTCGTGCCAGGTGGGCTCGGCGCCCCTCACGACGATCCTGCCCGTCCACCCATCATGCTCTACCAGGACGGGGAAGACGTCGAGGCGCTTGGTCAGGGCCCTCATGAACACGTGCTCCGCCGTGTGGGCTGCCGCCTCGGGGTCGCTGCCCACCATGCCGCCCGGTGGCACCGCAGGCCCTAAAAAGGATTGGCGGCCCCGATCCGCCACGGCCAGGATCCAGCGGCCAAACCTTTTAGGCGAGGAAGGCGCGACGTAGGCCCGTGGGTCGTCCGCTCCGGGTGCTGATAATGGGGGCCGGCGGGCGCGACTTCCACAATTTCAACGTCGCGTTCCGCTCCAACCCGGACTACAGGGTCGTGGCGTTCACCGCGGCGCAGATACCCGGCATAGCTGACAGGAGGTACCCGCCTGAGCTCTCCGGACCCCTCTACCCCGAGGGGATACCAATACTGCCCGAGGAGGACTTGGAGAGGATCGTGGCGGAGGAGGGCATAGACCTTGTGGTGCTCTCCTACAGCGACCTGACCAGCTCCGAGCTGAACGACGAGATCAGCAGGGTGATCGCCAGCGGCGCTTCCTTCATGATCCTGGGGCCGAGGGACACGATGCTCGTGCCGTCGCGCCCCACCATAGCCGTGACCGCCGTGAAGACGGGGGCCGGCAAGAGCACAGTCTCCAGGGCAGTCGTCAGGGAGCTCGTGTCGAGGGGGATAAGGGTGGCGCCCGTGAGGCATCCCATGGCGTACGGCGACCTGTCCAAGATGGCGGTGCAGAGGTTCGCCACGACCGGCGACCTGGAGAGGGCGGGCCTCACGATTGAGGAGAGGGAGGAGTACGAGCAGTACGTGAGGATGGGCATCCCGGTCTTCGCGGGCGTTGACTACGCCAGGGTACTCTCGGCCGCCGAGGCCGAGGGCCAGGTCATCCTGTGGGACGGCGGCAACAACGACATGCCCCTCGTCCGCCCCCACTACATGATAACGGTGGCGGACGCCATGAGGCCCGGGCTGGAGGCCTCGACGTTCCCGGGGGAGGCCAACGTGAGGGCGGCGGACGCCGTGGTGATAAACAAGGCGGACCAGGCGCCGCCCGAGGCCGTCAGGTCCGTCGAGGAGAACGTGAGGCGCCTGAACCCCAGGGCGAGGGTGAGCGTCGCGGAGAGCGTCGTGGAGGTCGACGACCCGGAAGCGCTGAGGGGCAGGAGGGCGCTCGTGGTGGAGGACGCGCCGACCGTCACGCACGGCGGGGCGCCCTACGGGGCCGGGTACGTCGCCGCGCTGAAGTACGGGGCGACCGTGGTGGATCCCCGGCCGTACGCCAGGGGGAGCATAGCGGAGGCCTACAGGAAGTATCCCCACATTGGGCCGGTGCTGCCCAGCATGGGGTACAGCGAGGAGCAGAGGCGCGACCTCGCCGAGACGATACGCTCATCGCCGGCGGAGGTGGTCGTGCTGGGGACCCCGGCTGACATCTCGCAGCTGCTGGACGGCAGCAGGCGCGCCGTGAGGGTCAGGTACGAGCTCAGGGTGAGGGAGGGACCGAGCGTGGGGGAGCTGGTGGAGGAGTTCCTGGAGCGCTCCGGCATGGCCCGCGGAAACCCTTAAGACGGCATCGGGCGCCCCCAAGCCAGCTTGGACGACGCGTACAACCGTGTCGTGGAGCTCGCCAAGAGGCGCGGGTTCTTCTGGCAGGCGTACGAGATCTACGGCGGCGTCGGCGGACTCTACGTGATGGGGCCGCTGGGCGTGGCCATGCGTTCGAAGATCGTCGAGCTCTGGAGGTCAATGTTCGTGAGGAGCCACGGCTTCGTCGAGATAGACGCGCCGGCGCTGGGGCCCTACAGGGTCTTCAAGGCGTCCGGGCACGTCGACAATTTCAAGGATCCGGTGGCCGAGTGCCTCAGGTGCGGCAGGAAGTTCCGCGCGGACCACATGCTCGGCGAGGCCGGCATCAGCGTCAGCGAGGGCGCCCCAGTGGAGGAGCTGCAGCGCCTGCTGAACGAGAACCGCGTGAGGTGCCCCGAGTGCGGCGCCTCGGCCTGGAGGGTCTCCCAGTTCCTCACGATGTTCGAGACGCGCATAGGTCCCTACTCGGAGGACGTGGGGTTCCTCAGGCCCGAGACTGCCCAGGGGATCTTCACGGAGTTCAGGAGGATCTACGAGGCCACGAGGGAGAGGTTGCCCCTGGGCGTCGCGCAGATAGGCAGGGGCTTCAGGAACGAGATCTCGCCGAGGCAGGCGATGGTCAGGCTGAGGGAGTTCAACATGATGGAGCTGGAGTTCTTCATGGACCCGGAGGGCCCATGCCAGTACATCGAGGGCGTCAGGGACGATGTGCTGCCGATCCTCACGGAGGAGGCGGCCGAGAGGGGCGAGGACCGCGTGGTGCGCGTGAGCGTGGGGGAAGCGGTCGCCGGCGGGATCGTCAGGAACAGCTGCCTTGCGTACTTCATGGCGCTCTCGGCCAGGTTCCTGGAGGCGCTCGGCGTGCCGCGCGACAGCCAGAGGTTCCACGGGAAGCCCGCCCGCGAGAGGGCCCACTACTCGGCCCAGACGTTCGACCACGAGGTCGACGTGCCGGGCCTCGGGTGGCTGGAGGTCGCCGGCCTGGCTTACCGCACGGACTACGACCTGAGGTCCCACAGCGAGGCCAGCGGGAAGGACCTGTCCGTGTCCGTGAGGCTTCCCGAGCCAATCACAGTGAGGAGGGTGAGGTGGCGCGTCAGGTCAGTCGAGGAGCTCAGGGCGGCGGCCGGCGAGAGGTGGAAGGACGTCATGAGGGTGATCGCGGAGTCGGAGGATCCCCCGGCGGAGCTCGCCGCCATGGGCCTGAGGATCGAGGACCTGCCGGTGGTCAGGGAGGAGGTGGAGGAGAGGATCAACGTCAGGAAATTCTACCCCCACGTTGTGGAGCCCAGTTACGGCGTCGAGAGGCTCATGCTGGCGGCGATGGCCTGGGCATACAGGACGAAGGAGGACAGGGTCGTGCTGTCGCTGCCGCCCACGATAGCGCCGGTGCAGGTGGCGGTCTTCCCGCTGGTCTCCCGGGACGGGCTGGACGAGAGGGCCAGGCGCATAGCGTCGGAGCTGTCGGGGAGATTCGACGTCGTGTACGACGACGACGGGTCGATAGGGAGGAGGTACGCGAGGGCGGACGAGATAGGCGTGCCGTTTGCCGTGACGGTCGATTACCAGACCCTGAGGGACGGGACGGTGACGCTCCGCTACAGGGACACGTGGGAGCAGGAGAGGGTGGCCGAGGGCGACCTCGCCCGCAGGCTGGGGGAGCTCCTGCGCTGAGCCCGAGGTCCCGGGGAGCCGCGCCCCAGGGGAACGCCCCTCGAACCAGCGCCGAGATCAGGAGCGCCATCAGGCCGGACACCGATATGGCGATTGCGTTCACGGTGTGGTTGTTTATGACGGGGTGGCCGATCCTCTCGGCCGGGGCGCAGGACGAGGGATCCTCCGTGATGGAGCCGTCCGGGCACCGGTACCTCACCTCGGCGGCGTCGCCGAGGAGGCTGTCGATTAGGTCGCCCGCGAACCCCATGGCGGCGGCGAGCATCACGTGCCCGGGCGAGGCCACGACGCCGGTCGCCGCGGCGATCAGGGATATCGCCCCCGCCGCGAGGAGGCCGGCGAGGGTGCCCAGGGGCGTCACTCCGCCGGATACGCCCGGGGCGACGGGCTCCCAGGGCCTCGTGATCCTCCTCGGGGGGGACCTGGACAGCATGCCGACCTCCGTGGAGACCGTGTCGGACGCGGCCGTGGCCACCGCTGCGGTGAACGCGAGGCCCCAGGGCAGTCCCGCGAGCGCGAAGCGGCCCAGCGCGAAGAGGAGGGGCGGCAGCCCGTTCGCCAGCACGTTCCTGGCCCCCCTGTCGGCGCCGGATCCCGAGGGCAGTCCCTTGAGGTCCGCGCCGGTCCTCGTCAGAACGGAGCCCATGACCGTGAACGCCATGAGGGTCACCAGCCACCCCAGTCCCCCGGCCACGAGCACGCCGATCCCGAGGACCGCGCCGACCGCGGTCCCGGCGGCGCTCAGGTAGCGCTTGGCGGCGGACACCGCCGCCAGGACCGCCACGAGGGCCAGGCCCACGGCGAGCTCCCAGTGGCTCCAGATCAACGGGCGCGCTCCCGGCGCGGAGCCTTATAACCCCTTTCAGTTTATTAGATACTAATTCACATTTTGTTTTTTAATATTACATTGAGCTCAGCGCGTCTATCATGGTGCGCACGTCGGAGCGCGCGAGCGCCAGAACTACGTGCTCCCTCCTCGCGAGGTCCACGGAGAGGGGATCCACGCGCTCCGGCCCGTGTATGACGACCACCCTGGGCTTCAGCTGGGAGACCCGCACGGCCACGAGGGGGCTCCGGCCGATGCCGACCTTCGTGAAGACGAGCACGCGCTCCGTGGTGGAGCCGAATATCTTGTAGAACTCGTTCCCCGACAGCGCGTATATCGTCTTTATGCTGTCCAGCACGGTGTACCCGTAGATCGGGCGATCCATCTGATCCTCGCCCGTCAGGACCTCCAGGGACAGGGCTCTCGCGATCTCCGACACGGGCCTGGGCTCCCTGAACTCGCCGATGCTCAGTATGGCATCCGGGCTCTCCTCGGCGGTCCTCGCGCCCAATAGTATCCCCCTGTCGCGGTCGAGCCTGATGAGCGACGCGACGTACTTCCTTATGAAATGGGAGCCGGGCGACTTCCTCCTGCCGCCCTCGTAGTCGCTCAGCACCGATGGTGAGAGGCCCATCTCCTGGGCCAGCCTTATCTGCTGGATCCCGGCCTTCTCCCTCCAGTGCTTCATAAGCCTGCCCGGCTCCCTGCTCATCACCAGCTCGCCGGCCAGCCTTATCGCGGCATCGCGGAGCTTGGGATCATTCAGCACGTCGTCGAAATCCTCTCCGGGCATTGTTTCTGCGATGGACGAAGCCGTTTAATAAGCGATTCTCGCCGTGGGCCGTCGCCGTCCTCCCCCGGGCACGCTGACCCCGCTGAAGAACGTGCGCGTCTGGCCCAGCGCCTGGAACTCCGCGTCCTCGACGTCCAGGATTATCGGGAGCCACCCGGTGGCCCTGCCTATCATCATGGCGCGGCCCCTCCTGAGCGTCGGCAGTATCCCGGAGAGCGTCTCCGCGTCGGTCGCCGAGTACCTGGCTATGAACTCTATGTCCCTGTCGTTCGTGTAGTTGAACAGGAATATGTTGTCCGCCTGCCTGTAGACCATGTCCTTCAGCGCGTCCGGCTGGTTGGTGACGAATATCGTGAACGCCCCGTAGTGCCTCATCCTGGTTATCAGGTCCTCCCAGTAGGTGTCCCTCACGTAGAGGTGCGCCTCCTCGGCCAGGAGGAATATGGGCGGTATAGCCCTCGCGTGGAGGAGCTCCGCGACCTTGGCCAGTATTATCTCGACGGCGACCTTCCGGGCCAGCGCGCTGGCGCCGGCGAGCATCACCACGATGGCGCCGCCGCCCCCCTCTGACTCCACGTCCGCGAAGAAGTCCTCGAAGCGGAAGCCGGGCTCATCCGTGAAGAGCCTGGTGGAGGCTAGCGAGTAGTAGCGGGAGAGCAGCGCGTCCCTTACCATCTCGTTGGCCCTCCACCGCTCGATGACCTCGCCTAGCTGCGCGAAGCTCAGGCGCCCCGAGGACTCCAGGTAGCTCCAGATCCTGAGGAACTCCCTCACGGAGGTCGCCGGGAGGCTGAGCACGTTCCTGAGGACGTCCGCCATCACGTTCCTCCCCAGGTACCTGAGGTTGAACCTGAGGGATCCCCCGGGCTCCAGGAGGTACACCCTGCGGGCCATGTGCGAGGGTTCCCCGTTCCTGCTCCTCGTCAGCCCCACGTACTCGTTGTTTATGTCGAAGACCACGGAGTAGGCGCCGTTCTCGACGAGGCCGCTGACGAGGAGCTTGGCCAGGTGGGACTTGCCGGAGCCCTTCTTGCCCAGTATCAGCGTGAGGGAACCGTCGAGCGCCGAGAGGGGGAGACCCAGGGGGTGCCCGTCGAGCGTCCTCCCTATCCTGAGCGAGGGGGCGCCGGCGCCGAGCAGCGATGACAGCTCCGCGCCGGAGACCCGCTCGACCCTGCCGGTCGCCCTGCTGGGGAGCCAGTCCACCTCAGGGCTCAGGCCGGACTCCGTCACGGTGCCGCGCACCTTGCACCTGATCAGCCGGACGTCCTTGACGCGCCGGGTTATGGACGCGTACTCCGGATCGGGCGACGAGAGCATGACGCCGTCCAGGAGCAGGTCCCTGAGGAGGTCCTCCTCTATGCCGGGCACATCGAAGTACTCCACCTCGTAGACCTGCGCCAGCAGAGACGGCCTGCCGCGGCCGTCGCTGACCCTGACGTAGTCCCCCTTGGACACTTCCTCGCCCTCGGATATCAGGAGCAGCTCGTCGCCGCGCTTTGAAAGCACCCTCAAGGATCATCCCCTGACCTTGAGCAGCCCCAGCAGGGCCTCGCGCCTGTCGAGGGACCTCGAGAGGGCGGCCCCGTGCGCGGCGAGCGACGTGAGCGCGGCCTCCTCCTCGGAGATGGATATTACGGATGCGTAGTGCGCCAGCCTGAGGGAGTCCGGGTACCCGCGGACTATCACGTCGCTCGAGAGCAGGCTCTCCAGCCCCGAGATGTCTGTGACGTCGACCCTGAGAGGCACCCCGTACTCCTCCAGCCTGGCGGCCAGCGTGGAGTAGCACCCGCCGCCCGCTATCACCGAGTAGCCGGGGCCGTTGGGGAGCGAGTCCGTGAGCGATGGAACCAGCTTCGTCGCCTTGGAGATGCCCACCAGCGAGATGCGGGCGCCCCTGGCCATGGAGCAGTCCAGGTCCGAGAGGCCCCTCAGTGATCCGTCCACCAGGAGGAGCGTGCGATCCTTCAGGGCGCCGCCGCGGAGGATCTCCAGGACTATCGATCCCTCGACGTGCTCCCGGAGCCTCCTCGCGGCCGCCTGCTGATCCTCGCCCTCGCGGCGCACCGCCTCCGCGACGTGGGGACCTATCCTCAGCACGCGGGGGGGCGCGTACCTGCCGCCGCTCCTGACGGCGATGCCGGCGCTGAACACCAGGTACCACTTCCTATCCGCGTAGGCTATCGGTATCGCGCTTGAGTCGACGGCTATCAGGTCGGAGACGGGCCCGCGCGAGAGGCGCGCGAAGCCGCGCAGGTCGACCCTGACGCCCGGCGGCTCGGAATCGTCATCGTCCAGGATGACGAGCCTCTCGTCGTCCAGGCCGGAGAGTGCCAGCCTGCCCATCCTGTTGAACTTGTCGATCAAGTTGAACACCGCAGGAACGTTTAATTCAGGGGCCGCCATACCCATGCCATGGATATGGACGACCGGGTAATAAATGTTGCTCAAGTTGAGCAAGATGAAGGAACGCGGGGCGAGAGGGTGAGGGTCAGGCTCAGGAGGGGCGACGTCGAGATAGAGGTGGAGAGCCCGGTGGACCGCGTGTCGGAGGTCGTGGCAAGGATCGTGGAGGGGCTGGCGAGGACGCCGCGTAGGGAGGTCCCGCCGCAGCCGCCCGCGCGCCCCGTGGGTGGGGTGACGTGCAGGGGGCTCATCGAGTCCCTCTGGATGGACGGCTGGTTCTCGGAGCCCAGGGGGCTGTCGGAGGTGGCCGCCGAGCTGTCGAGGAGGGGGTACAACTACGACTCGACCGCGATATCCCACGCCCTGACCGACCTAGTGAGGGCCGGGGTGCTCTCGAGGATAGGGACGCCCAGGACGTACAGGTACGTCCAGAAGAGGCCGCCTGACTAGGCGCGGACGTGCGCCGCGAGCTCCTTGGCCAGCCAGCCTATGCCGTACGTGGTTATGCGGTAGTAGGCGGACCTGTTCTCGGAGCGCCGCTCGACGGCGCCCTGCTTCGCGAGCTCGCTGAGCCTGGAGCTTATGGACTTCGACTTGAGCGCGGTGGCCTGCTCTATCTCCTGGAGCGTCATCCCGTCCCTCTCGCTCCTGCCGAGCTCGTACGCTATGCGGGCGGCGACCAGCTGCAGCGCTATCAGCTGCTTGTCGCTCATGCGAGGGTCCTGGATCACCACGCGGGGTCCCTCGGGCGTCAGCTTCACGTAGTCGCCGAACATCTCGGCCAGGTCCCTGAGCGTGTAGCTCATGTGGAGCCTCTTGGCCAGCTCCAGCTCCGGCACGAGCGACATCAGGAAGCTGTTCAGCGCGTGGAGTACCTCGTCGGCGTCCTTCCCCGTGAACTCAGCGCTGACGTCGCCGTACGAGACGTGTATCCTCAGCTCCGGCATCAGGCCTCACCTCCCGCGACCGGCTCGCGCCTTATGTAAACGTACTCGCCCCCCTCCTTGAAGCGCCTCAGGTCGCCGTCCCTCGCGAGCCTCAGGAGGGCCACGGCGACGCTGGACTTCGGGTATATCAGGCCGTGCGACTCCAGGACGCCCATTATCTCCGACAGCCTCCTGGGCCTGCTGCCCCACTCCGACGCGAACATCTTGCGTATCACGTCGGCGAGGGAGTCGCCCCTCTCGACCCTGAGGGCCGGGAGCTCGCCCGGGGCGGCGAGATCCAGCTGCTGCGCCTCCGCCTCCGGCGCCTGCTGCGCGGGCTCGGGCGCCGGAGGCGCGGCGGGCCTGGACTCCAGCTCCCTCATGATCCTCGACGCGGCCTCTATGGCGGCGTCCACGGATGATGGATCGCTCACCTCTATCTCCACCTCGCCCCCCGAGGTCCGGACGCGGACCCTCAGCCCTGCCGACATTGTAAATTCCATTTTCATTTTCAGGTAGAAAAGCTTTCCCGCGCGCTTTTTTCAGCGCTCCTGCCTCAGCCTCTCCTGCAGCCTCCTCCTGAGGAGCGAGTTCACCTTGGCGCCGTCCGCCCTCCCTCTGGCCCTCGACATGACCTCGCCCATGAGGGGACCGAGGGCCCTCTCGCCGCGCTCCTCCACGAGCTGGGCGTTCCTCTCGAGCACCTCGTCTATCAGCGCCGAGAGCTCCTCCTCGCTGAGCGAGGAGAGGCCCAGCGCGGCGAGCGCGGACTCCACGTCCGGGGCGCGGCCTGAGGCCAGGGCCCTGAGGATGTCGGGCGCGGCCTCCTTCGCGGCGCGGCCGGAGGCTATCGCGGAGAAGAGCTGCCTCAGGGCGTCGTCGGACAGGGAGTCGACGTCGAGGCCCTCCCTGCGGAGGCTCACGAGCGTCTCCGTTATTATGGAGGCCGCGACGGTGGGCTTCACGCCCATGCTGACTGCCTCGAGGAACAGGCCGTAGCGCTCCGAGTCGAGCAGCTCGTCGGCCAGCTTCAGGCTCAGGCCGTACCTCGACGCGAGCTCGGACACCTGCCTGTCCCACGGCAGCGGCAGGCTGCCCCTGAGCCGCGCGAGCGTGGATTCGCTCACCGGCACCGGCAGGAGGTCGGTCTCCGGGTACATCCTGGCGGACCCGGGCCGGGGCCTCATATACTTGGTTTTGCCATCGGGGGTCGGTGCGCGGGTCTCCGCCGGGGGGCCGCTGACCAGTTCCCTCAGCCTGGCCGCCACGGCCTCGAGCGCGCGCCCCGCCACGGTCGCGTCGCCGAGCGCTATCACGAATGCGTCGTCGGGACCAGCCCCGAGCCTCTCGCGAATCGCCCGGACGAGGTCCCCGTCTATCCCGTACTTGGGCAACTCGTCCGAGTGGATGACCCCGCCAAGGCCGAAGGCGCCGGCTATGGCGGCGAGGTCGCGGCCCACCCTGACGCCCTCGTACGGCTCGGACCCCAGGAGCCCGCGGTACCCCCTGGCCAGCAGGGCGAGCGCCCTGGAGCCCCCGGCCAGGGCCCTCCTGACGATCCCCTCCCCGGCGCGGCCCAGCAGGTCCGTCACGTCGACCACTTCCCCGGCGGCGGACTCCGGCCTGACTCCCCTCCTCGACAGCTCGGCGGCCACCTCCGACAGCCACTTCAGGCGGCGGACCTCGAACTCAACTATCTTGGGTATCAGGGGGAGCTCCTGGACGCCCTTGACCTCCACCACGCCGCTCCCGGATATCGATATGTTCAGGTCCTGGCGCACGGTCCCTATGCCGCGCGCCACAGCCCCGGTCGACTTGAGCAGCCTGCCCAGCGCCGCCGCTACGTCCGCCGCCTCCTGAGGTGAGCGCTTGATCTCCACCGGCGCCAGCGACACCTCTATCAGGGGTATCCCGAGCCTGTCGAGCCCGTACCTCTTGACCCTGCCCTCCGAGCCCAGGTTCCTGGCGGCGTCCTCCTCGAGCGTCACGGTCTGCACGCCGACCGACCTGTCGCCCACCCTGAGGGTTCCGCCGAGCGCCACCAGCATGGTCCTCTGGAACCCGGTGGTGTTGGAGCCGTCTATCACTATCTTCCTCATCACGTGGATCTCGTCGACTATCGTCGACCCGAGCATCAGCGCGACCGTAAGGGCCGCCTCCAGGGCCCTCGGGTTAACGTCGTGCGGGGGCTCCTCGTCGGCCTCCACGAGGCAGCTGCTCCTCTCGCCGAAGGAGTACTCGAACTCGAGGCCCCTCGCGGCCTCGAACCTGGCCGCCGGATCGACCTCGCCGAGCTCGCTCTCCGAGGGCACGAGGACGCGCCGGAACGTCCCTGTCCCCTCCTCCCTCTCAGTGCTGCAGCCGCAGAAGAGCTTGCCGCCCACGCTCAGCTGGCGGTGGAGCTCTATGCCGACCCTGACGCCCAGGGACGCGTAGTCCAGCTCCCGTTCACTCGCCATAGTCGATCTGCCTCCTCTCCGATACCTCGCCGCGCATGTTCGAGGGCATCAGGGCCCTCATGTCCTCCGGCCCGGCCCCCTGGCCCAGCAGCCACATGGCCTTCACGAGCGCCACCTCGGGCAGCATGTCGCCCAGCGGCACCACGCCGATCCTGAGCAGGTCCCTCCCGGTGTCGTACACGGTCATGCGGACGCTCCCCCATATGCACTGGGACGTCATGCCCACGAAGACCCCGCGCTCCACCGCCCTCCTGATGCTCTCGTGGATCCCCCTCCCCACGTGCCCCAGGCCCGTGCCCTCGAGTATTATCGCCCTGTAGCCCGCGTCGACGATCGCGTCGACGACGTCGCCGCCCATGCCGGGGAAGTACTTTAGCAGGAACGCCCTGCGGTCGAAGCGCGGCCTGACCCTGAGGGACCCGGGGTCGCCGCGCGGCGGCAGGTCCATCAGCCTCCGCACCTCCATGGAGGCCAGGTCGACGACGGCCGCCAGCTTGGAGTTCACGGACTGGAAGGCATCCCTCCTGCTCGTGTGGTTCTTCCTGACCCTCACCCCCAGGTGCACGGCTATCTCGCGATCAGAGAGGTTCCTGTGCATGGCCACGTAGACGCCGCTGAAGTCGCCCCTCGAGGCCGCCAGGACCGCGCCCTTCAGGTTCGACGAGGCGTCGGAGGACGGCCTGTCGGAGGACCTCTGGGCGCCGACGAGCACGACGGGCACGGGGAGCCCCTCCAGGGAGAAGCTGAGCGCCGCCGCCGTGTAGTGCATCGTGTCGGTCCCGTGCGTGATGATGATCCCCCTGTAGCCATCGTACACCGCTCTGCCCACGCGCTCCGCGATGGCGGACCAGTGGTCGGGCGTCATGTTCTCGCTCAGTATGTTGAAGAGGAGCTCCGTGTCCAGGCGCGCGAGATCGCTGAGGCCCGGGATCCTCGAGTAGAGGTCCTCGGGCGCGAACACCGGGGTGACGGCGCCCGTCCTGTAATCTATCCTGCTCGCGATCGTCCCGCCCGTGCCCAGCACTAGGACCTCGCCGCGCCCGGCCGCGGGCTCAGGCCTCCGCCCGGCCGCGGGCTCAGGCCTCGGGTGCCTGCCGACGACGCGCACCCCCGCTATCCTGGAAACCGCGAAGCCGACGTTGTAGCCGTTGCCGAGCTTCAGCGTGACGTGCTCGTCATCCGCGTGCTCGTACCTGGGCATCAGCGTGCCGGAGACGCTCGCGCCGTCGGCGAGCGCCAGCTCGACCTCGTCGCCCACGCGGGCCCCGGCGCCCTCGAGGATCGCGCGGGCACGCCCCCTGTAGCCCTGCAGGTGATCCTCCTCCACATGGGCACCGCCAATCGACGAGGTATAAAAGCGGCGCGGGCCAGTGCCTGCAGGCAATGGCGTCAGCCGCGGGGAAGTACGCGTCGGCGCTGGCGGAGATCGCCCGGGAGGCCGAGGCCTTGGCGTCAGCCGGGCGCCTCGACAGGGAGCGCCTGGAACGCCTGAAGCTGGAGGTCGCCAGGAGGCTCGCGCTCGACAGGGTGCCCTCGAACGAGGAGCTGTCGGCGCTCCTCAGCGAGGGCACCAGGAGGCTCGTGGCGACCAGGCCCTCCAGGAGGCTCTCCGGAATAGTGACCGCCACGGTGGCGGCGGCCCCCCACGAGTGCCCGCCGAACGCGAGGTGCATCTACTGCCCCGGGGGGGCCTCGGTCGGCACTCCCAAGTCGTACACCGAGGACTCGCCGGCGGTCATTCAGGCCTCCAGGGTGAGCTACGACCCGCGGCTGCAGGTGGAGGAGAGGCTCTCCGTCCTGAGGAGGCTGGGACACCCGACCAGCAAGGTCGAGGTTATAATCGTGGGGGGCACCTTCCCGTACTACCCCCGGGAGTACCAGGTGGAGTTCGTCAAGGGTATCTTCGACGGCCTGAACGGCTTCGCGTCGGGGAGCCTCGAGGAGGCTATGGAGGCGAACGAGAGGTCCCCGCACAGGTGCGTCGGGCTCACGGTCGAGACCCGGCCCGACTTCTGCCGCGAGCGGGACGTGGACCTGATGCTGAGCTATGGGGTAACGAGGATCGAGATAGGCGTGCAGGCGCTGGACGAGCGCGTCCTGAGGAGGATCGGCAGGGGACACGGGCTCGAGGAGGTCGCGGAGGCAATCAGGGTGGCGAAGGATGCCGGGCTGAAGGTGGGCGTGCACATGATGCCCTGCCTGCCCGGGAGGACCAGGGACGAGGACCTCCGCGATATCCTCGAGCTCTTCCGCGACGAGTCCTACAGGCCGGACATGCTCAAGATATACCCCACGCTGGTCCTGAGGGGGACCCCGCTCCACCGCATGTACGAGAGGGGGCTCTACAGGCCATGCGACGAGGGGGAGGTCGTCGAGCTGCTCGTCCGCGCCCTCACGTCGCTCCCCCCGTGGGTGAGGGTCATGAGGGTCCAGAGGGAGATACCGCCCTACGCTGTCGTGGCCGGCCCCAGGAGGACTGGCCTCAGGGACGCGGCGCTCAGGGAGATCGCCAGGAGGGGGCTCAGGTGCACCGAGATAAGGTGCAGGGAGGTGGGGAGGGAGGGCGTGGATCCGTCCAGGCTGGGGAGCTTCGGGATTGTGAAGAGGTACTACGCGGCCTCGGGGGGCAGGGAGGCTTTCATCTCGATGGAGGACCCGGAGGGGAGGATAGCGGGGTTCCTGCGCCTGAGGCTGCCTTCCCCGCTGGCGCACAGGCCCGAGGTCGCGGGAGGACGGGTTGCCATAGTCAGGGAGTTGAGGGTCTACGGCTCGGAGGTCGATGTGGGGGCGCGGGACGCCGCAGGGTGGCAGCACCGCGGCATAGGGGGTGCTCTAATGCGCGAGGCGGAGGCGGTCGCCGCGGATGAGTGGGGGGCCGATGAGGTCCTCGTGACGAGCGCCGTGGGGACCAGGGAGTACTACAGGAGGCTGGGGTACGCCAGGAAGGGCCCCTACATGGCCAAGCGCGTTCGGTAGTCGCCCGGCGATAGGAACGGGAGGAGCGCCATCTTCACGGCCTCAGCGCACAGTTCCAGCCTGCTCGAGATTCCCCTGGACAGGAGCCCCACGGCGCCCTCGCGCTCGCCGAGGCCCCCGACGCCGTAGAGGCGCGACATGGCCTCCTCGAGCTCCACGCCCTCCCTCAGCACCAGCGCGGCCACCCTCGGAGGAAGCGGATAGGCGGGGCCCAGGCCCGTGGAGGAGCGACCATCCCTGGAGCGAATCGTGGCGGCGGTCGCCGCGTACCAGTTCCCCTCGAGCTCGAGCATGCCGGACTCGATCCCGACGCAGTAATCGGCGCCCGGCACCGACGCGCAGGCGCTGGACGCCCTCGCCGAGGCGCCGCGGAGGATCCCCGCCATGGAGAGGGGCTGGGGCTCGAGCCCCGGGGGAGGGCTGGAGGGCAGCACGCGCACGTCCCCGAACGCATTGGAGAAAACGGCCCTCGCGGCCTCCACCTTGACGGGGTTGAACGATGCCACGGCCACAATCAGCACGCAATGCGATCGAGGCGGCCCGGATAAGACCGTTACCGGGACATCAGCGCGAGGTCATCCAGACCTGGCCAGGCTTGCGGCCGAGCCCGTACCTCTTCCTGTACTTGTTCCTGAAGCTCACCCTGGGAGGCGGATAGGTCCTCGGCCTCGGGGGTATCTTCGGCGTCTGGCTCCTGACTTTCCCCGCCTTCGTTATGCTCCCGTGGGTCGGCATGCCTGCTGCTTCGGCGGATCCTTTATTTAACCGTAGCGGGCCAGTCCCGGCTACTATTTAATTACCGGGGGGTCGCATGCACGAGCAGTTGAGGGCCACTCTGTACGCGACGGAGGCTGGGGTGATCCTGCTCGACGAGTCGGGGAACATCGCGCGCGCGATCGGGTACTCGGGGGACAGGTACCAGAAGTACCGCCTGGTCAGCGCGGGCATGAGGATCGAGGAGGCCGAGGAAGCGGTCAAGGCGGCAGCCGAGGCCGGCTTCAGGGAGCTCGAGTCCAACGCGTTGGGCGTGGCCGCCCTGGCCGAGTCGCTCGGGATGGTCTTCAGGCCCGTCGAGGCCCCCGAGCTCGACGGGAGGATCGAGCTGATGATCCGCGCGGGGCTCCTCAGGTCGGAGGAGGAGGCGAGGGGCCTGCTCAGGGAGTTCGCGCTGAGGGCCGGCGAGGAGAGGATCAAGGAGGAGGCCGCGCGCCTGGACCTCCACGCGATACAGATCGTGTCGGCGGTGGACGAACTGGACAGGGTGGTGAACGTGCTCGCGGCCAGGGTCAGGGAGTGGTACGGGCTGCACTTCCCGGAGCTGGACGGAATAGTCCAGGACCCGAGGCTCTACGTCAGGCTCGTGTCGGCGCTCGGCCGCAGGAGCAACTTCACGTCCGAGAGGCTGGCCGAGCTGGGCGTCCCGAGGTCCAGGGCCGAGGCGATAGAGGAGGCCCTCAAGGGGACGAAGGGCGCCGAGATCAGGGACGAGGAGCTCGCGCTCCTCCAGTCGCTGGCCTCGAGCGCCTACGACCTGTACCAGCTCAGGGGGCGCATGTCCGGCAAGCTCGAGGAGATAATGGCGCAGGTGGCGCCGAACGTTACGAGTCTCGTGGGGGCGGCCATAGGCGCCAGGCTACTGGCGAGGGCGGGGAGCCTGGACAACCTGGCGAAGATGCCGGCCAGCACGATACAGGTGCTGGGCGCGGAGAAGGCGCTCTTCAGGGCGCTGAGGAGGGGCGGGAGGCCGCCGAAGCACGGCGTGATATTCCAGCACCCGCTGGTGCACGGCGCTCCGAAGTGGCAGAGGGGGAAGATCGCGAGGGCCATCGCGGCGAAGCTGGCCATAGCCGCGCGCATGGACCGCTACTCGGGCGTGCTCGACCCGTCGCTTAAGGAGAAGCTGGAGAAGCGCGTGCAGGAGATAAGGGAGAAGTACGCGAGGCCGCCGGCGCCGGAGGGAAAGCGCGAGGGCGAGGCAGGGGGGAGGAGGCAGAGGGGGAGGAGGTGGAGGCGTTGACGAGGGTGCGGCCCGACGACTCGAGGCCGGGGCTCTACTGGGCGGAGCTAGGCGGGAGGGAGCAGCCGGCCACCAGGAACCTGGCGCCCGGCGTGTCCGTCTACGGGGAGCAGCTGGTGGTGTACGAGGGGGTCGAGTACCGGTTGTGGGACCCTTACAGGAGCAAGCTCGCCGGCGCCATCCTGAAGGGGCTGAAGGGGTATCCGCTCGGCCCGGGCCGCCGCGTGCTCTACCTAGGCGCGTCGACCGGCACCACCGTGAGCCACGTGTCGGACATCGTCGGGGAGGGCGGAGTGGTCTTCGCCGTGGAGGTTTCGCACCGCGTGGCGAGGGAGATGCTCGAGAGGGTCGTCAGGCACAGGGTCAACGTGATACCCATCATAGAGGACGCGAGGAGGCCCGAGCGCTACGGCTTCGTGTACGGGAAGGTCGACCTGGAGTACTGCGACATAGCTCAGCAGGACCAGACGGAGATAGCGATCCTCAACGCGAGGAGGTACCTGAGGGAGGGAGGGGACCTGCTGCTGGTGATCAAGGCGAGGAGCATTGACGTGACGAGGGAGCCCGGCGACGTGATCAAGGGCGAGGTCGACAAGCTGGTGTCGGCAGGCTTCAGAGTGCTCCAGGTGGTGGACCTGGAGCCGTACGACAAGGACCACGCCATGGTCCACGCGGTCAGGGGCGCGTGAGCGACCGCCCGCGCGCGGCGCCGGAACCGCCGCGGACGAGCCCGAGGGCCACGACGTACAGCTCGCTGCTCTGGGGCCTGCTGGCCCTGGGCTTCACCAGGTGGACGTCCGAGAACGACCTCCTGACCTCGCGGACAAACGGGTCCAGGTCCTCGCCCTGGAAGACCTTGAAGACAGCGTTGCCGCCCTCCTTCAGAAGCCCGAGGGCCAGCTCCAGCGCCCGCCTGGAGAGCGAGATCTGCCTAGCGTGATCCAGCTCCCAGGCCCCGCTGATGTTCGGCGACAGGTCGCTCAGCAGCACGTCGTAGCCGAACGGCGCGTAGGTGCGGAGGACCTCCGGAAGCCCCCCGTCCGTGACGTCCGCCCTGACGAACCTAACGTTCCCCAGCTGCAGCCTCGTGTCCTTCAGATCCACCCCCACGACGAGCCCCTCGTTGCCGACGACCCTGGAGGATACCTGCAGCCAGCCGCCCGGGTGGCATCCCAGGTCGAGGACCCTGTCGCCCCTCCTCATCACCCCGAACTTCCTCTGTATCTCCAGTAGCTTGAACGCGGACCTGCTGCGGTAGCCGCGCTCCTTGGCGAGCCTCCAGTAGAGGTCCCTCCTGGCCTCCCAGGGCCTCATGATCCGCCCTTCCCGCCGGCGTGCCTGCGGTAGTTCTCGAGCAGCCATTTCTCGAGCAGCTGGCAGTTCTCGGGTGATATCTGGCCTCCGGGCTCGCACTTGTCCTCGTATGGGCACGTCAGGCACGGGAGACCCCCGACGCTGCTGGTGTCTATGGGCACCACCAGCGGGACCAGCTTGTAGGTCCACCTGCCGTTCTGGAGTACCTTCTCCCTGACTATCAGGCGCCTCTTCTCCAGCTTCGTCGCGATCCTCGAGCCGTCCCTGCTCGTCAGGTCCAGCTTCTTCCACAGCTCGCTCTGGAGGAGGCCCTCGCTGCCGCTGCTCAGTATCAGCCTGTAGACCCTGCTTATGAGGTCCTCCTCCTCGTCCTTACTGGACAACGGGCGCCGGAGGCGCCGTCATTTTATAAAGGCTTCCTCAGCGCCGCCCGCTCGCCCGGCGCGCCCGGGTATCACCTCGAGCGTGAAGTTGTCCAGGATCTCCCTCTTCCTCTTCCTCAGCGTCACGGTGCTTATCTCGGAGGCCCCGGACAGGTTGCCCTGCCTGATGTCCTCGTTCATTATGTTGCCCGCCATGCTGAGTATGGCCACGGCTATGCCGCGCGGGTTCCTGCCCATGAGGGGCTCGTAGGCGAGCTGGCTGGCTATCTCCCTGGCCAGCGCCTCCGTCCTGGGGCTTATCCCCAGCTGGCTCGCGAGCTTCCCTATGTAAGCGATCACGTTGTTCCTCGTGGACGGGACACCGTCGTCGCTCCCACCGTCGCCCATCGTCCTTATGTTCAGGTAGTACTCCCTCACGGACCTCTTCAGGGTCCTCCTGTCGATGCCCCACGCGTCCCCGGCCTCCAGGAACTCCTCGAGGCTCCTCCCGATGCCCCTCGCCCTGCTCGCGTAGTAGAGCAGGGCCACTGCCAGCGGCGCCAGCCTCCTCCCCCTGACGGCGTTCCCCTTCTCGAGCTTCAGGTAGACCCTGGCGGCGTCCTCGACCAGCTTCTCGGGGAGGTTGAGCTTGGACGCGGCCTCCTTCATCAGCTCCATGACGCGCGCCTTCCTCCTCACGTCGGGATCCTCGTTGACGATCCTCTGGGCGTTCCTCAGCCTCCAGGACTCAGCGCTTCCCCAGCCTATCAGGGTCGACAGCGGGTTGGGATCGCTGAGCCTCACGGGTCCCCCGACCTGGCTCCGCCTGAAGACCTCCTCGAGGTCGCCGGCGGCCCAGTACCTGCCCTCCTCGATGGCCCTGTCGGGGGACACGTGCCCGTTCGGGCAGACGTACTCGCCGGCATCCGGGTCGAATATCAGTCTCTCGCCGCACACACGGCAGGTGTGCCCGTCCACCAAGGGCCTCACGCCTCCGCGTACACCTGCTCGCCTATCATGCCGCCTACGCGGTCGGTCCTGGCCTCAAGGGAGGCATATGGTGACCTAACGGGCCCGAACACCTCCCTCACCACGCCGACGATCCTACCGTTCCTTGAGTATAAGGTAGTCCCTTCCTTGACCTCGACAAAGAGCTTCACTATTATGCGCCCGCTCCTGGCCCTCCTCAGGATCTGGCCCACGGCCCTCAACCGCTGGACCCCCTCAACCTCATCAGCGACTTGGCGACCTCCCTCACGATGGACTGCTTGCTGGCGCCCTCCGCCTTCTGCACCTGTATGTACCCGCTGCGCTCGCCCGGCCTGCCGGGACGGCGCGCCTCCCTCGTGGCCACCACGCGCAGGCCGGCCGCCTCGGCCGCCCTCCTGAGGTCATCCAGCGTGACGTTCCTGGCAGCCAGGCTGAGGGGAACCCTCCTCCCCTGCCTCCTCCCGAGCCTCGAGTTGTAGTAATCTATCCAGATTACGATCAGGTCGCGCTTCTTCAACGGCGCTCACTTGCCCTCGACCAGGACAGCGTTTATGACCCCGTCCTGGGAGGGCCTCGAGGTCACGACGGCCCTGCCGGCCTCCGTCTCCAGCACCGCGCCCTTCGTTATGACGCCCCTCCTCTCGTAGTCCCTGTCGGCGGGGTTGGACACCACGCGCAGTATCCTCGCCTTCTTCGACTGGCCGGTCCTCCTGTCGACCACCACGTTGGCGAACTGGTCGGCGGCGAGCGACACCTTGAGCCCGCCTCCCCTCGTCCTCTTCACCTTGATCGAGCGCTCGCCCACGACCGTCTCCGTGGGGTATCCGTCCTTCTCGTACCTCCTCCTGCCCCTGCTAGGCCTCCTCCTGCCCCCGGTCACCTTCCTCTTCTCCAAGTTCTCGTAAGGCCGTTTCACGTCCCGGCTCCGAGGGGACACGCCGCTTAAAGGTTTCGCGCCGGAACCCGGGAGGGGGTTAGGTTAAGGAATTAAGGGGGATCTGCGGAGGGGGTTCATGCAGGGTCGCAGGAAGTATATCTTCGTGACCGGCGGCGTGATGTCGGGCCTGGGAAAGGGCGTGATAACGGCCTCCGTGACGAAGCTGCTGCGCGCGTCCGGCCTGAACGCGCTGCCGATGAAGATTGACCCGTACATAAACGTCGACGCGGGCACGATGAACCCGATCGTGCACGGCGAGGTCTACGTGACGAAGGACGGCGGCGAGTGCGACATGGACCTGGGAACCTACGAGAGATTCCTGGGCGTCGACCTGACCAGGGAGCACAACATAACCACGGGGCAGGTCTACAGGGCGGTCATAGAGGCCGAGAGGCGGGGGGACTACCTGGGCGAGTGCGTCCAGATAATCCCACACGTGACCAACGAGATAAAGCGGAGGATAAGGAGCCTGGCGGAGGCCGAGAACCTGGACGTGCTGGTCGTGGAGTCTGGCGGAACCGTCGGCGACATAGAGGGCCTGCCCTACCTCGAGGCATTCCGCCAGCTCAGGATCGAGGAGGGCCGGGAGAACACGATGTTCCTGCACGTCACCTGGGGACCGGTCCTGCCCTCGGTGGGCGAGTTCAAGACGAAGCCGACGCAGCACAGCGTGCAGGAGCTCAGGAGGATAGGGATACAGCCGGACGTCCTGGTCGTCAGGAGCTCCTCGCCAATGCCCGATGAGGCCAGGAGGAAGATCGCGCTCTACGCCAACGTTGAGTACGACGCCGTCTTCTCGAGCCCTGACCTGGATACGATATACGAGGTGCCGCTGGTGCTGGCCGAGCAGGGGTTCCTCAGGGTGGCCGAGCGGTACTTGGGCCTAGGCAGGCTGAGCGCGGACCTGGAGTCCTGGAGGCGGGTGGTGGAGCCCTTCAAGGTAAAGGACCCGCAGATCAGGATAGCTATGGTCGGCAAGTACTCGAAGCTCGCCGACAGCTACGTCAGCGTCAACCATGCGATAGCGCACGCCGCGGCCAGGCTGAGGGTGGGCGTCAAGATAGACTGGTTGGACTCCGAGCGCTACGAGGCGAATCCGGGCAGCCTGGCCGAGCTGGACTCGTACGACGGCGTGGTGATCCCCGGAGGCTTCGGGAAGCGCGGCAGCGAGGGCATGATAGAGGCGATAGAGCACGCCAGGCGCGGCTCAATACCGTTCCTGGGAATATGCTTCGGCTTCCAGCTGGCCACTGTGTCGTTCGCCAGGCACGTCGCGGGGCTGAGCGGCGCCAACTCCACGGAGCTGGATCCCTCGACTCCTCACCCGGTCGTGGACCTGCTGCCGGAGCAGCGCGACCTCGAGGAGCTCGGGGGCACGATGAGGCTCGGGGCGCACGAGATAGACATCGTGCCGGGCACAGCCGCCCACCGCATCTACGGGACCGAGCGCGTGCTCAGGAGGCACAGGCACCGCTACGAGGTCAACCCCGAGTACTTGGGGAAGCTGCAGGAATCGGGCCTCGTCTACTCGGCCTTCAGCGATTCGGGCCGCAGGGCGGAGGTGCTGGAGCTGCCGGGCCACCCGTTCTTCATGGCGACCCAGTACCACCTCGAGTTCTCCAGCAGGCCTTGGGAACCCGAGCCGCTGTTCCTGGCGTTCATGTCGGCCGCCCTGGCCAGGCACCGCGAGGCATCCCGCGCCCTCACGGTCGCCCGCTGAGCTAACATGGGCCGACGCGAGGGGCCTGGGGATTGTCGACCCTCAGGGAGGTGGCCGAGCTCTCCGCGGAGCTCTCGGACGAGGACTACGGCGTGCTCAGATCGCTGGCCAGGCTCCTGGGGCTCAGGAGGCACGCGCCTGTCAGCTTGGTCTCGGCCATGGCTGGCCTGACGGAGAAGGAGGCGGAGCGCTCCCTCAGGAAGCTCGGCTCGCTGAGGCTGGTGTCCAGGGGCCCGGCCGGTTACTCGCTGCTGTACGCAGGACTGGACGCGCTCTCGCTCCACGAGCTCAGGTCGCGGGGCCAGCTCGACGCTCTGGGCACCCCCATAGCGATGGGCAAGGAGTCCGACGTGTACTCCGGGATCAGCGGGTCCAGGGAGGTGGCCGTCAAGGCCTACAGGATAGGCCGCGTGAGCTTCAGGAGGGTCAAGCGGCTGAGAGTCTACGGGCCGCAGGCGAGGGAGTGGATGCTCGCCAGCATCAGGTCCGCCGCCGCCGAGTTCAGGAACCTGCGCCGCCTCAGCTCGGCTTCCCTCCCGGTGCCCGAGCCTCTGGCCGTCAGGTACCACGTGCTCGTCATGGAGCGCCTGAACGGCGTGCTGCTGAGGTACGTGCGCGATGTCCCGGATCCCCGGGGACTGCTGGCGGAGGTGCTGGGGGCTGTCAGGAGGTGCTACCTGGAGGGAGGGCTCGTCAACAGCGACCTGAGCGAGTTCAACGTGATCGTCGGCCGCGAGGGCGTGATCCTGATAGACTGGCCGCAGTCGCTGGACGCGCGGAGTCCCGGGGCCGAGCGGTTCATGGAGCGCGACGTCAACAACCTGGTCAGCTTCTTCAGCAAGCGCTTCGGGCTACGGGTGGATGCCCGGGCCGCGCTCGAGTACGCGCTGGGACTGCGCGCGGACTGCTGCTAGGGCAGCGACTCGTCCCCGAGCACCACGTAGAGCACGTTGTTGCCCCTTATGACCACCCTGCCGAGCTTCTCCGAGACGTGGCCGTCCTCACGGTGCTCGAACGCGCCCTCCAGGAACAGGTTCATGTAGGAGTCCACGTTGACGAGCATCCCCCTGTACTCCAGCATGTTCTTCAGCCTCACCCTGACCTCCTTGTTGATCGCCCTCTGCAGGGCCATGAGCGGCCTCTTCCCCATTGAGGAGCTGGTTTGGCTCTGGCTCAAAAGCGGTGGAACCGCGCTCTGATCCAGTTTATAATTATTTCGGCACGGAGCCGCGCGGATTCCCCCAGGCACCGTTTTAAGCGGGTCGTCCCTTTACCGAGCGGTTTGGCGTGCGAGGCGCTGACGACGGGCAGCCGCGCCCTCGACGATCTGCTGGGCCTGAGCGCGCCGTCCCTGACCGTTGTGCACGGGGCCAGGGGGGCCGGCAAGTCTGCTGTGCTGCGCGCTGCCGCCGTGTCCTACGCCGCGGGCTGTGGGAGGGCCGCCCTCGCATCCGTCGGATTCCCCCTCAGCCCTGCGGACCTCGGCAGGGCCCCGGGCGACGCGCTGGACAGGCTGGTGCTGATCCGCATAGCGGACGAGGGCTCCATAGTGGCAGCGTCGCGCGCGTTCGCGCTCATTGACTTCGGCCTCGTCGCGCTGGACGATGCGTCGGATCTCCGGGAGGCCTCCAGGAGGGCCGCGCCCCTGTCCTACCTGGCGCTCTCGATCTCGCGCGCCGTCTCCAGCAGGGGGCTGCGCGCGCTGGTGGCCCTCCGCGACGGGCCCACGGGCACCAGGGGGCTGGCGTACTGGTGGCCGTTCGCCGACAGGCTCGTCGCGCTCGAGGTGCTGGGGGGAGGAATGCACCGCGCGCGCTCGGCGCGGGGAGAGGCGCTATTCCGCCTGGTGGATGGATCTATAAGAGAGCCGCGATGAGGCACGCGTGGCCCGCGGCCTCGAACGACAAGTAGGCGGCGTACGACACGAACCACCAGATCACGTAGCCGCCTATGCCGTGGTAGTAGACCTTCGACGTCCTGCCCAGGGCTATGAGCCTGGCGAGGCCTATCGTCGCGGCGAACACTGCGATGAGCACCAGCAGGGCGCCCCAGGGCCGCGGCAGCGCCCTCTCGAGGGCGCCGGAGGCGAGCCCGGCCGCCACGCCGGCGGCGATCCTCATCCAGTAGATAACGTTTAACCTGAACTCCGCCCTGGCGGTGCTGGTCTTGGACGTCACTTGGTTCGAGCTCCGGCCGGTAGCCATTGAGATCGGGACGAAGCTGAGAGGATACTACGTTAATAACGTTTATCGCTCGGGGCCGCGCGCGATAACGCTACGCCTGAGGAACCCGGAGGGCAGGGAGTCCCTCCTCCTGGTGCATGTGCGGAGGGCGCTCTGGATCGCGGGGAGCGCGCCCAGGCTGCAGCGGATGGACGACGCGCTGAGGAAGCTCAGGGATCTCCTGCTGAGGCTCAGGATCTCCGGAGCCAGCGCGGTCAGGAACGAGAGGATCGTGGAGGTCGACGCGGATCCGGGCAGGAGGATATACTTCGAGTTCTTCGGGACGGGCAACGTCGTGGTGACCTCCGGCGATACCGTGGAGGCCGCGCTCAACGTAGTCGAGGGGAGGGAGCGCAGGATAGTCCCGGGAGAGCCCTACTCGCTTCCGCCGGCGCGCCGCTCGATATTCGAGGCCAGCGGGGAGGAGCTCGCCGGCGCGCTGAGGCCCGGGAGGCCGCTCAGCAGGTCGCTAGGGTCAGCGTTCCTGGCCCCCTCGAAGTACCTGGAGGAGGCGATCTGGAGGGCCGGGCTTGATCCCTCCGCGCCGGCGGACTCCGTGGGCAGGGAGGACCTGAGGAGGCTGGAGGAGGAGCTCTCGAGCCTGTTCTCCGAGCTGACCTCGGGCACCGCGCTCTACACCTACAGGGGGGAAGGCTTCCTGGAGGTGGCCGCGGCCAGGCTGAGGAGGCTGGAGGAGGCGCTGGGGCTGGAGCCGAAGCTCCACGAGAGCCCCTCCGAGGCGCTGGACGAGGCGCTGCGCGCGGAGGTCCTAGAGGAGGAGAGGGCTCGGGAGGACGCCGGCAGGCTGGATGAGGAGGCCAGGGCGCATGAGGCGAGGGCCCGCGAGATCGCCGCGCGCGCGACCACCATCAGGGAGCTCGCGGCCAAGGTGGCGGCGGGGGAGCTCGGGCCGAGAGACGCCGCGAGATCGCTCGGGGGAGACGCTGAGGTGCGCGGCGGGCTGCTCCTCCTGGGCGACCTCAGGGCTCCGCTGGACAACCCGCACGCTGTGTCCTCGGCCATGTACGACTACGCGAAGAGGCTCGAACGCGCGGCGAGCGCGCTGCTCGCGAGGGCCACCGAGCTCCGCGAGCGCGCGGCGAGGCTGGAGCCCGGGCCAGCGGCCGCCGGCGTGGAGGAGCTCGTCGCGCGCGAGAGGAAGTGGTACGAGGGGCACCGCTGGTTCTACACGAGCGGCGCGCTGCTCGCGGTCGGCGGCCGGGACGCGGCGGGCAACTCCGCCATAATAAGGAGGCACCTGGACGGTGGGGACCTGGTGTTCCACGCCGAGATAGTCGGATCACCCTTCTTCGTGCTCAAGGGGGGACGCGGCGCGGCCAGCGAGAGGGATCTGAGGGAGGTTGCCACGGCCACCGTGAGCTTCAGCAGGGCATGGCGCGAGGGGCTGGCCGCCGCCGATGCGTACTACGTGTATCCCGAGCAGGTCTCGCTCAGCGCCCCCAGCGGCGAGTACCTGCCCCGCGGCAGCTTCATGATAAGGGGCTCCAGGAACTACCTCAGGGGGCTCAGGCTGGAGATCGCCGTCGGGTTCTGCGCGGATCCCGCGGAGGGGAGGATCGTGCTCTGCTCGGGTCCCCGGACCGCGATCGACGAGCGCGGGATAGTCTACGTCGTGCTGGAGCCCGGGCACGTGAAGGCGTCGGACGCGGCGTCCAAGATCGCCAGGATGCTCGCAGATCACCTTCCGCCCGGACAGGAGAGTCTGCGCGGGCTCCTGAGCGTGGACGCGGTGATGCGCCTGCTGCCGCCGGGGAACTCCAGGGTGGTCGAGATCGCCAGGGGCAAACGTTTAAGAGAAGAGGATCCCGCCACGGGACTTGGGGTATAATGTGCGCGCTCCCCACGGCCGTCAAGGTCAAGGAGGTCATGAACAGCCCTATCATAACGGCGTTCCCCCGCGACGACGTGGCGTCCATCGCCAGGAAGATGAAGAAGTACGAGATAGGGAGCGTCGTCGTGGTGAACGACGACGGCGACATCGTGGGGATAGTCACCGACGGCGACATAATAAGGAAGGTCGTGGCCGAGGGCAGGTCCCCCAGGGAGGTGAGGGCGTCGGACATCATGAGCTCGCCGGTCGCCACGGTCGACGGCGAGAGCGATCTGGCGCAGGCTGCGCGCGTGATGAGGTCGAAGGGCGTCAAGAGGCTGGTGGTGCTCCACAATGGGAAGCCGGCCGGAGTGATCTCCATGTCCGACATAATATCGGTCTTCCCGGAGGTCCTGGACGTCCTGTCGGAGAAGGCCAGGATGATGAGCGGGGAGGCCGTTAGGCACAGGAAGTATATATCGGGCTTCTGCGACCAGTGCGGAAGGTGGTCGGACTACCTGGTCGAGGTGGACGGGAAGTTCCTCTGCGAGGAGTGCAGGGCGGAGCTGGAGGAGCCGGAGCAGCCGTAGGCGGCCGCCTCATAGTCGACGGCATGCTCGGCGACCTGGCCAGGAAGCTGAGGCTCCTCGGGGTCGACGTGGAGTACCTCGGTGGGGTCTCGGACGACGTGCTGCTGCGCCTGGCCGCGGAGACCTCCAGGACGCTCGTCTCGGTGGACGCCTCGCTGTGCTCGAGCGCCAGGGCGCGCGGCCTGGAGGTCATATGCACCTCCGACCTCGCATCAGTCCTCGCATCGATGGGGATCCGGCGTGTGGAATTCGACCCGCGCCGCGCCAGGTGCCCCCACTGCAACACGCCCGTGACCGTTGTGGACGCCGAGACCGTGAGGGGGGAAGTGCCGGCCGGCGTCCTGGAGTCGCACGAGGAGTTCTACGCGTGCTTCGGCTGCGGCAGGATCTACTGGGTGGGCGGCCACTGGGAAAACATTAAGAAACTGGAGCTGGAGCTGAACCGCTCGTTGGGAAATGAGCCACGAGGACTACAGCCTGGATGAGGGAAGGTACCTGGTGGCGCTGGCGCGCAGGTCGATGGAGACGTACCTGAGGGAGAGGAGGGCTATCGGGGTGCCCGACGACGCCCCGGAGAGGCTCAGGGTGAGCAGGGGGGCGTTCGTGACGCTCAGGACGTACCCCGAGGGCGAGCTGAGGGGGTGCATAGGGAGGCCCTACCCAGCGCAGCCCCTGCTGGAGGCCGTCGTGGAGTCCGCGATAGACGCCGCGGTCAACGACCCGCGCTTCGAGCCGATGAGCGCCGAGGAGGCCGACCGCGTCACCGTGGAGGTCAGCGTGCTCACGGAACCCAGGGACCTCAAGTACCGCAGCCCGCTCGAGCTGAAGGAGCTGGTCAAGGTGGGGAGGGATGGCCTGATAGTAATATGGTCCATGGGCTCGGGCCTGCTACTGCCGCAGGTGCCGGTCGAGGAGAAGTGGGACGTGGAGGAGTACCTGTCCTACGCGTGCATGAAGGCCGGCGCGCCCCCCGACTGCTGGCTGTCGATGCGCCCCAGGATACAGGCTTTCCAGGCTGTGGTCTTCGAGGAGACGGCCCCGCGCGGCGAGGTAGTGAAGAGGAGTCTTGAGCTCGCATGACCTGATTTACGCCTCCGTCTACGGGACTGGGCTGGGACACGCCTACAGGACGACCGCCATCCTCAGGGTAATGTCTTTGAAAGGGTACCGCGCCGTCGCGAGCAGCTGGGGGGAGGGGCTGCGCTACCTGAGGTCGAGGGGGGTGCCGAGCCTCGAGGTCCCGGAGCTCGACGTGGTCTGGGGCGAGGAGGGCAAGATGCGCTTCAAGGACACGGTGAGGAGGCTCGCCGAACCGTTCGCGCGCCTGGCGCAGCAGATCGAGGTCGAGGATCGCCTGATGGCCAGGCTGTCGCCCCGACTGGTCATCTCGGACTCGAGGGTGACCCCCGTACTGGCCGCCCGGCGCAGGAACATCAGGTCGGCGCTCGTGCTGAACCAGGCGAGGCTGATGGCGCCGAGGGCGCTGGGCGCGGTCAGGCCCGCCCTCGAGGTGCCCCCCGCGCAGGTGCTCGCGATGGCCTGGTCGGCAGCGAGCGTGGTGCTGGTCCCCGACCTCCCGCCGCCCTACACGATAGCGGGGGAGCAGCTGAGCGCGGTCCCGCAGCTGCGCGGCAAGCTCAGGTTCGTGGGATTGCCGATAGAGACGTGCGGCGGGCGCCGCTGGTCACCGCCCCGCAGGCCGTTCGCGCTGTTCTCGATAAGCGGCCCGGAGGAGACCAAGCGGCCAGCGGTGCTGAAGTCGATGGCCGCGGCCAGGTTGCTGGCGCGTCGCGGCTGGTCCGCGCTGATCTCCACGGCGAGCGCGGGCTCCGTGGAGTCCCCGAGAGAGGTGGAGGACGGCGTCTACGTCTGCGGCTGGTGCGAGTGCATAGATGACTACGTGTCTTCGGCGGACGTCGTCGTCTCCAGGGCCGGCCACACGAGCGTGGGCAAGGCGATCTACTACGGCAAGCCCAGCGTGCTGCTCCCGATACCGTTCCACGGCGAGCAGGAGAGCAACGCCCTCAGGGCCCAGCGCATGGGCGTCGCCAGGGTCCTCATGAGGTCGGACCTCGCGGCCCCCGGGGAGCTGGCGGATGCCGTCGAGGAGGCGCTGGACATTGACGGATCTGCCATCGAGGACGCCATGCGCGTCGCGCGCTCGATGGACTTCGCCAAGCTCTCGGCGGCCGCCATCGAGGAGCTCCTTCAGGCGCGACCTCTCCCTCAGGTAGCCGTCGAGCACGTCGTGGCGGGCCACCTCGCCCCCGGCCCTCAGGCTCACCAGGGAGCCCGCGACCCTGCCGGCAATCTCCGGTAGATCAGTGGACTCCCACGGCCCGGTCGGGCGATTCCCTCCCGAGTATCCCGTCAGTCTCCAGCTGTGGCCCTCCAGCATTGCCTCCAGCTCCTCGTCCACAGGCATCCGCGGCGCATCGCAGCACTGGGGCTGGACGAACACCACGCCCAGCGAGGCCTGCGCCTCCGCGTAAGCCTCGAGCACTCCGGCGTAGCCGGGCTCGGGCGAGAGCCCGACGAACGCGGCGCGGCTACCCCGTGCGAGAGCGGCCCTGCCGGCCACCTCCGCGAGGAAGCGGTGCAGGAGCCGCCCCCCGCCCTCGCGCAGCACGGCGACGGTCCCCCTGGGCACGTATCCGACCAGCACCGTGCCACCCTGCGGCATGGAGTTCGACACAATCGTGGCCGCGGCCGCCAGGGCCCTCCTGACCTCCCCGGGCGGCGTGGCGCCCCCCATCTCGAGGAACAGCGGGCTCGGCGAGAACCCGGCCCGCAGCGCCTCGACGAACGCCTCAGCGCTGCAGCGCCCCCCGGAGAAGAGGACAATTGCGGAGCCCTCGGAGCCGAGGGGCAGTCCCCCGATGCCCCTCCT
Organism: Conexivisphaera sp.; assembly: GCA_049976725.1. Classification (GTDB taxonomy): domain Archaea; phylum Thermoproteota; class Nitrososphaeria; order Conexivisphaerales; family Conexivisphaeraceae; genus Conexivisphaera. The sequence continues at coordinate 29,707 of JBMFHR010000006.1, forward strand.
GTAGCCGTGCGAGAGGAAGGCGCCGCCTCCGGCGAGTATCACCGTGAACAGCTTCTCGGGCCTACGCCCGTCCAGCACCGCGCCCGTCGACGAGACGAGCTCCCCGGCCAAGTAGTCCTGGAACTCCAGGGATCCATCGCCCTCCACGTGGAACCATACCCGATCGTCCCCGGCAATGTCCCTGGCGGCGAGGCGCACCAGATCCTGCGCGAGCTCCCTGAATGTCCCGGGGCCCACGAACTCGCCGTAGCTGGCCAGCGAGACGCCCGGGGCCCACGCCAGCATGTTCACGGCCCTCACAGCGTTGGCGCACCTCAGGACGGCGCGCCTCCCATCGAGCACGAGCCGCTCCTCGCAGAGGGCGCCCCTGGCCCAGTCGATCGCCGCCCTCAGCCCCTCCGGATGCTCAACCTCTATGAGCACCGCGTCAGTGAGCGTTGGGGACATTCCACGTCCTGCCGCTCGTCCTTCATAATATAATATTAGATTATGGATGACGGAACGGGGCCCCGACGGTGGCCCATAAGGTTAAAAGAGGATCGGCCACACGACGAGGTAGAGAAGGGGAAGGGCATGTCCGCGGGAACCGAGAGCGACGAGGGTAAGGACATCTCGAAGGAGATGGACCTGGCCAGCCTGCCCGGCGTCGGGCCGGTCACGAAGCAGAAGCTGATCGACGCGGGGATAAAGACAGTGCTGGACCTCGCCAGCAGGGGCGTGGGGGAGGTATCGGACGCGCTCGGCGGGGATCTGGCGAAGGCCACCGAGCTGATAAACAAGTCGAGGGAGAAGCTCGTCGAGCTGGGGCTGCTGCCTAAGGACTTCATAACGGCCAGGCAGCTCCTCAGCATGAGGGAGAAGATCGCCCGGATAACGACCGGCTCCAAGAACCTGGACAAGCTGCTGGGCGGCGGCGTCGAGACGGGCGCGGTGACCGAGTTCTACGGGGAGTTCGGGACCGGGAAGACCCAGATATGCAACACGCTGGCGGTGACCGTCCAGATGCCCCCGGAGAGCGGCGGCCTGAGCTCGGGCGCCATATACATAGACACGGAGGGGACGTTCAGACCCGAGAGGATCTCGGAGATAGCCGACCATCGCGGCATGGATCCCACGCGCGTTCTCGAGAACATACTGGTGGCCAGGGCGTACAACAGCGCGCACCAGGAGCTGATAGTGAGGGAGATCGGCGACTACCTGAGGGACGGCAAGTACAGGCTGGTCATTCTGGACTCCGCGGTCGCGCACTACAGGGCTGAGTACGCCGGCAGGAGCACGCTTGCCGAGAGGCAGCAGCGCCTCAACCTGCTGATGCACCAACTGCTCAGGATGGCCGAGAGCTACAACGTGGCCGTCGTGATAACGAACCAGGTCATGGCGACCCCGGACATGTTCTTCGGCGATCCGACGAGGCCGGCCGGGGGGCACGTCGTCGCGCACACAGTGACCTACAGGGTGTACCTGCGCAAGGCCGGCAAGAACAGGATAGCTAGGATCATGGATAGCCCGTACCATCCGGAGGCCGAGGCTGTGTTCACCATAGACGAGAAGGGCGTCGATGATCCGGAGGAGCAGTCGGGCAGGAAGAAGTAGGGGGAGCGGCGCCTCAGCATCCCGAGAGCCGGCGAACTTCCTCGAGGAACACGTCGTGCGGGGCGTCGGTCCTGACGCCCAGCTCGTACATTCCGCTCCTCACGGCCCTGTAGCCCCTGGACTCTAGTGACCTCAGGAGGGGCTCCATGGGCGGTATGCACGTCCCCAGGATGTCGGCCACCCTGTCGAGCGAGTAGTAGTAGGGCGGCAGCCCGACCTCGCGCGACAGCCTCTCCAGGGTCGTCGAGTGGGCGCGCCAGCCCTTCTCGCGCGAGATGGCCAGCATGCCCTCCAGCTGGCGCTGCTCGAAGAGGTCGCTCAACCATAGGGGACCCAGCTCCTGCAGCTCGCCGCCGCACGTTGGACAGCGGCGGCTCCCTCCCTGACGACTCACCCCCCTGTACATGCACCTGGGGCAGTACTCGATGTAGCCAAGGTTCGAGAGCGAATCGTCCGCCGCGCGCGCGGACCCCCTTATCTCCACGTAGACGCGCACGTACTGCGAGTCAACGTGCGCGAACACCGGCCTCGCTCCCCTCTCCCGCGACGCGGCCCGTATCACGGCGTAGGCCGAGAGAGCCCTGGCGGCCAACTCGCGGGGGAAGTCGGTCCTGCGGAGCGAGATGAAGTACTTCCTCCTGCCTGAGGCCTGCGATTTCCCGGTCAGGGCCGACAGGTCCGTCGCCGTGAGCGCGATCACTCCTCCCAGGCGGATCGTGGAGACCGCTGCCTCGACGAAGGGCACGGGAGAACCGAAGGGGTCCACGTCTATCGCGTCGAAGCGGCCGCCGGACCTCGGGGAGCTGTACATGAGGACGTTCGCGTCCTCCTGGCTGACCGTGCAGCGATCGTCCAGGCCGTTGAGCTCGCAGTTCCTCCTGGCTATCTCGACCGCCGACGCGTTAACGTCGTTCAGGTGCAGCGCGATGTCAGCGCCGGACTCCCTCGCGACCCTTATCCCCCTGGCGCCCACTCCGGACAGCGCGTCCAGGAGCCTCGGCCTGGACCCCCTGAAGCGGGCGCCGTAGAAGAGCACCGCGAAGTCCCTGGTGACGGCGGCCAGCGGGTTGAAGAAGGCGGGGCGCATCGGAGGGGATCCCCTGGCGCTCAGGCTGGCGGCGGGGACGAGCAGGCGCGTGTCGCCCTCAACGTGCTCGACGAGCTCCACGCCCCTCCTTTATATATTACACCGTATTAACTTCGTGGGTACATGCCCAAGAGGATGGTCGTGCTGACGGGCAGGCCGGGGATCGGCAAGACAACGGTGGCTGTGGCGGCGGCCAAGTCCCTCAGGTCCGCCGGCATCGCCGTGGACGGGTTCTACTCGAGGGAGGTCAGGGAGGGAGTTGTGCGGAGGGGGTTCGAGCTCGTGGACTTCATGACCGGCGAGCGCGAGGTCCTGGCGGACGTCGTGGGGCAGGGACCCCGCGTCGGGAAGTACCGCGTGAACGTGAAGGGCATAGAGGAGTTCGTGCCGAGGATCATTGAGCGCGCCCTCTCCGGCGCGCAGGTCGTACTCTGCGACGAGATAGGGCCAATGGAGCTCCTGAGCCCGTCGTTCAGGAGGGAGGTTGCCAGGATCCTCGATTCCCGCGCGAAGGCGATCGTGGTCGTGCACCGCTCCATGAGTGATCCGCTGATGCGCTCCTTCGCCAGGCACCCCGAGGGATCGCTCGTGGAGGTCACGGAGGAGAACCGCGATCGCCTGCCTTCTGAGATAGTGAGGGAGCTGTCGGGGGAGCCCGCTTGATCGTGGCCGGACTGGACGAGGCCGGGAGGGGCAGCCTGCTGGGACCGCTGGCGGTGGCGGCGGTGGCCCTCGAGGCGAGGGAGCAGGGACGCCTCAGGGAGATGGGGATCAGGGACTCCAAGTCGCTCTCGCCCGGCGCCAGGAGGCGCGCTGCTGCGCTCATCTCCGGGATGGCGTTGGGGGAGGTCATCCTGATACCGCACTGGACGGTCGACGCCTCGACGAAGAGCAGGGGAGGGAACCTGAACTCGCTGGAGGCCGCGGCGTTCGCCAGGCTCATAGCGGACCTGCGCCCGGACCTGGCCATAGTGGACTCCCCGGACCCGCGCCCGGAGAGGTTCGGCGCCCTCGTAGGGCGCCTCCTGAGGGGCGCAGGCTGCCTCGCCCGCGTCATAGCGCGCCACCACGCGGACGAGCTGTACCCCGTCGTGAGTGCCGCCAGCGTGCTGGCGAAGGTGGCCAGGGACGAGAAGCTGGCTGAGTACGCCTGGCGCTACGGGGACTTGGGATCCGGCTACCCGCACGATCCTAGAACGCGCTCGTTCGTGGGCGGGTGGAGGACCGCCTGGGGCGATTACCCATATATCGTGCGCAGGGAGTGGTCGACCGTGAGGGGGCGCGTTCCTTGAGCGGGCAGCCTATCCTGAGCAGGTCCAGGTACCTGGAGCTCATAATCTTCCTGGCCGCCCTGATAGTCGTCAAGATGGTGATAGCCGGACCCCACTCGATCACCGGCGGCGTCGATCCCATGAGGGTGGCCATCCTGACCATCCAGCTATTCGCCGTCATGGACCCCATAGCGGCGCTCCCGCTGTACCTCTACTTCGAGGAGGGGCTCGATGAGGAATCCCGCACCAGGCTCTGGACCACCGTGGTCGCGGCGATGATCGTGCTCCTGATATTCTTCGCGCTCGTGGGGAGCCTGCTGCTGCAGCTGTTCGGCGTCAGCGTCTACAGCTTCATGCTGGGCGGCGGCGTGCTACTGATGGTCCTGGCGGTCGACATAATGGGCGAGGGCTCCAGGTCGCTCTCGCTGGACCCCCAGGAGGCGGCCGTGGTCCCGCTGGCCTCGCCGCTGCTCGTGGGTCCCGGCACCGCGGTCACGCTCATAATAATGTCGGAGACGGAGTCGCTGGCGAACCTGCTGCTGGCGGTCGCCCTCGTGGCGGTGGCCGCCGCGCTGATAATGAGGTTCTCCCAGTCCATCGCGCGGCTGATGGGGAGGAACGGCATAAGGGCGCTGAGCAGGCTGCTCAGCATAATAATAGCTGGATTCGCCGCCCAGATGATCTACCAGGGGCTAGTCGGGTGGGGACTCCTCAGGCCCCTCTAGCCTCACGAAGTCGGGGCACGCCTTGAGGCGCGCGAGCTTCACGTAAACGTAGCCCGGCTCACTGGGGCTGGCAGCGAACTCCAGGCGGCCCATCCTGCTCAAGTTCACCTTGATGAACCCGGCCTCCGGCTCCTGGTGCCTGTGGTGCAGGAAGAGTATTGGGCCGTTGTCCTCGGAGGCCCTTATGAAGCTGGCCAGGATGCCGCCGGCGCAGGGCATGTAGTATATCGCCCCGGGTGACTCCTCGAGGGCGAGGCGGTACAGCCCCATCTTGACGACGCTCTGGTCGTCCTCCACCTCCACGGGGAGCAGCTGATCGCCGGCCGGCGATCCCTTCCTGCCGCGCTTATCCGATTGCCGGATGGGCAGCGACCTGAACTTGACCACCGGCGCGCAGAGCGTGGGCAGCGCCGCGGCCTCCTGCGAATAATAGGCCAGCTCCCGCCCGCTGTCGAAGCGGTAGCAGAGGTAATCGTCCACCCTCGGCTCCTCGTGGTAGAGGAAGAGCAGGAAGCCGTCCCCGAGATCCTCGCCGATAACGCCCACCATGTAGCCATCCCCGTGCCTCACCGCCAGCACGGGCTTCGGGACCTTCTCGAGCGCGCAGGCGAGCCTCGCGAGGTCCTCCAGCGAGCGCAGCTCCGCGGGAAACAGCGCGAATCCTGACACGCCGCCAGCTGAGCACCACCGAAATTAAGCGTTTATCCCGGGGCGCCGCACTGATGCGCGTGGCGATCGTGGGGTGCTGTGGCAGGGCGGGCCTCGGGCTGCGGGAGTACGCGCGCAGGTTCGAGGCGATGGAGGTCCAGGAGACGTTCTACAGGATCGTGGGGGAGTCCGCCCTGAGGAGGTGGAGGGGGATCGTGGGGGAGGGATTCCACTTCACCATGAAGGCTTTCCAGGGCGTCTCGCACCCGCGCACCAGCCCCACCTGGAGGAGGGCCGGCAGGTTGCCCGGGGGGAGGCCGGAGAACTACGGCCTCCTCAGGGATACCGAGGAGGTGGAGGCATCCTGGACGGCCACGGAGAGGATGGCGGACGCGCTGGGCGCCGAGTATGTGGTCGTCCAGATGCCGGCTTCCTTCGGGCCCTCGGACGAGAACCTGCGCAGGGTGGCGGAGTTCTTCGGGCGCAGGCGCGGGGAGCGGCCCGTCGGGCTCGAGGTCAGGGGAGAGGGGTGGCTCGGGCGCGGCGAGGAGCTCGCCAGCGCGATGAGGGAGGCCGGCGTGACGCACGTGACGGATCCCCTCTCGTGGCCCCCGGTGCACGTCGAGGGACCGGCGTACTTCAGGCTCCACGGGAGGCTCCCCCGCTACGATTACCAGTACTCCACCGGGGAGATCCTGAGGCTGGCCGAGATAGCCAGGAGATACCGGGAGGCTTACGTGTTCTTCAACAACATGGCCATGGCGGAGGACGCGGCGAGGCTCTCGGAGGCCCTGGCAGGGAGGACGCCGAGGCTCCCTGGCCCCGAGGAGCGCGCCGAGATGATAGCGAGGCGCGCTCGCTTCCCCGCAGATGCGGCGTCGGTCGCCAGGAGGTTCGGCTACCTGAGGGTCGGCGTGGATGGGGAGCCGACGGTGGGGGAACTGCTCAGGGATGCCGGGAATCCCCGCCTGGAATCCCCCGAGGACCTCAGGAGGATCCTCGCGCGCCGAAGCGGCGGGACCTGTTCTGGTAAGTCCTGATCGCCCTCAGGAGGTCTATGCGGCGGAACTCGGGCCAGTAGACGTCCAGGAACACGAGCTCGCTGTACGCGCTCTGCCACAGCAGGAAACCGCTTAGCCTGGACTCGCCCGAGGTCCTGATGATCAGGTCGGGATCCGGGAGGTCCCCCGTGTACATGAGCGAGGACATTAGCCTCTCGTCTATGTCCTCGGGCCTTATGGAGCCGGACGCGACGAGCTCCGCTGCCCGCCTCGCGGCCATGACTATCTCCTGCCTGCCGCCGTAGGCTATGGCCAGGTTCAGGTGGAACTCACCGTATCCCTCGGTGGCGCGCTCAGCCTCCTCGAGCGCGCCGCGGACATCCGCCGGGAGCCTCGAGGCGTCGCCTATCATCCTGACCCGCACCTTCTTACCGTGCACCACGGGATCCCTCGCCAGCTTGAGGGCGCGCTCCCTTATCAGGTCCAGTATGTGCCCGATCTCCTCCCTCGGCCTCCTCTCCATGTTCTCGATCGAGAGAGCGTACACGGTCGTCGTGCGTATCCCCAGGTCCAGGATCCAGTGGAGGGCCTCCTCCAGCCTGTCCGCGCCGTAGCGGTGGCCTAGCCACCTGGGGAGGCCCTTCTCGCCCGCCCACCTGCGGTTCCCGTCCAGTATTATCCCTATGTGGGACGGCATGGGGCCGGACCTCACGTACCTCTCGAGGAGCCATTCGTAGAGCCTGTATCCTCCGATGGCGTTGACCGCTATCCTAGTCGCCCTGTAGAGCTTGCCGCCCCTCGCCATCCCTTCTCCTCTGGTGCGATCTGAGGACCTTATATATGAAGTATGTCAGCCCGGAGAGGGCGGCCAGGCTCACGAAGAGCGCCAGCAGGACGAGTGAGACGGGCCTGTACGGGTTCTCGACGAAGAGGGCGAGCTCCATCAGGGGGTAGTAGAGGAGGGCGGCCGTCGCGAACGCGCTCAGGCTCCTCAGCGCCTTGTAGCTCCTCCTGAATGCGTAGTAGGCCGTCATGACGAGTGGGTAGAGCAGGAAGGCCGCCCAGAAGTAGGGCAGGGCCGTGGCCATGGCGACGCCCGCCAAGTATTGCGCGACCCCCACGCCCGGTGGACGCTGGTACAGGTTGAGCGACTGGACCACGTGGGCCGCCTGCAGAGCTCCGGCGGCGGCCATTATTGCGGAGGCGGCCAGCGTGAAGAGGCTCAGGTTGAAGAGCGGGGAGCGCCTCGCGCGGGCCAGTGCCTCGTCCACGCCGAAGCCCTTGTAGATCATAGCCAGCCCCAGCAGTATGACTATCGCGTAGCCGGCGTAGACCTCGAGGTGGTACAGCGCGAGGAGGCCCAGCAGGAGCAGCAGGAGACCGGGGACGCCCAGCACGTACTTGGAGTACCTTATGTCGCCGAGCGCGAGCTTCAGGTACCTCGCGAGGACCTCGTAGCTCTCCTCTATCGAGCCGCTGTGCCTTATGACGACCCTCTGGACGCTCAGTATGGGAGCGAACTGCTGTATGATCGGTATTACTATCTCGTCGTCCGCCCCGTCGGACACGAACACTATGCCTGAGGGGCCCGTCGCGGACACCACCTGCGCGGCCTGCGCCCTGATCCTCCTGTCGGCCTCGAACGAGCTCGTGTGGTGCCCCGAGAGCACGGCCACCTCGACGTCGTACCCCCTGGACCTCAGCTCGTCCGCGGTGCGCACCGCGGCGAATATCCCGTTCGCGTCGGCCTCCTCGGGGTCCGCCAGGGCCAGCTTGACGGCGGCGGCCAGGCACTGCTCGCGCCCGATAAGCGGCGTCTGCACCGATGCCTTGAGGCCCAGGTCATCGTCCCTGTCCACGTTGAGGACCAGTATCCTGCCGCCGGCCTCCAAGTCCTACGCCATCGCTATGGCGCTGCCTCAAATTAAACGTGCTACGGGGATTCGCCAGCGTAGAGGGCCTGCAGGTCCTCCCACGAGAGCGGCTCGTTGCGCTCCAGCTTCTTGGCCGCCTCCTCCCTCCTGCGCTCGAGCGCGCGCAGGTCCTCCTCCGCCCTGCGCCTGCGCTCCTCCTCCCTGCGCTTCATCCTGCTCGAGTTCACCTTGGCCTCGACCTGAATGAGCCTGTCCCTGAGTTCCCTGAGGTCCTCCCCCGCCTCCGAGAGCTCCTGTATCAGCTGCCTCTTGGCCATCAGCAGCGACTTGAGCCTCTCCCTCGAGCGGTCGAGCTCGTCCCGCAGGGCATCGAGCTCCATCCTGGTCTCCTCGTACCGCTCCTCCAGCTCGCGGAGGCGCCTGCCGACCGAGTCCATCTCGGACCTGACGCCGTATGCCTTCTTTAGCACCTGCAGTTCCCTGGTCAGCTTCCCCAGGCTCTCCACGATCCTGCGCTCGTCTATCTCGTCCCTGGGCTTGGTCTGCAGCTCCCACTCCAGCCTCTCTATCTCCTTCTCGAGGCTCGAGGCCGACTCCGGGCCCGCGTCGGCGCGCAGCCCCCTCGATATCTTGCGCAGGTCGGAGAGCCTCCCGCGGAGCTCCCTGAGCTCCTCGATCATGGAGCCCCTGAGGCCCCTGAGCTCCTCGAAGCGGCCCTTGAGCTTGTCGTAGGCCGCGTTCTCCTCGTCCAGCTTCGCCTTGACACCCCTCAGCTCCTCCCTCAGCGACCTGATCTTCTGCAGGACGGTTTCTACCTGCCGCCTGAGCGCAGCCCTCTCGTCCAGGAGCCTCCTGAGCTCAGCGTCCTCCGAGCTCAACCACTACCGCCTCCAGCGCCTTCCCCACCTCGTGCGTTTTATACTTGCCACCCAAATCGGGGGTCGCTATCCCCCTCCTCAGCGCCTCTACCACCGCTGACTCCACGAGGGCGGAGGCCCTCCCAGGCCTCGGATCGCCCTTGGACTGCGACAGCCAGTCCAGCATCATCGCCGCCGACAGGACGGTGGCGTAGGGGTTCGCGAGCCCCCGGCCGGCTATGTCGGGGGCGGATCCGTGGACAGGCTCGAAGAGGGCCATGCTCTCGCCGACGTTCGCGGATGGGGCCATGCCCAGCCCGCCGACGACCTGCGCCGCCTCATCGGAGAGTATGTCCCCGTACACGTTCATCGTGAGTAGGACGTCGAATGAGCGGGGGTCCCTGATCAGCGCCATCGATGCCGCGTCGACGTACATTTCCCTGTACGAGACGCCCGGATGGGACGACGCCACCTCCCTGGCGACGCGCGCGAAGAGCCCGTCCGTCCTCTGCATGACGTTCGCCTTGTGCACTACGGTGACGTGCCTCCTGCGCCTCTCGGCCTCCCTGAAGGCGTACTCCGAGATCCTGCGCGACGCGCGCTCGGTCACCACCTTCAGGGCCACCGCCGCGCCCGGGAGATCGAACTCGTAGCCCTTGTACAGGTCCTCGGTGTTCTCCCTGACGATGAGGATGTCGACGCCGTCCACCAGGGGCCTGACGCCCGGGTAGACCTTCGCGGGGCGCAGGTTAGCGTAGAGGTCGAACATCTGCCTGAGGCGCACTATCACGTCCTTCGCCGTCTCCCCGACCGGCCCCTTGAGGGCCGCATCGGAGGACCTGATCCCCTGGATCGTCTCCTCGGGCAGCGCCTCGCCCAGCTCGGCCAGCGCGGAGTCGCCGGCCCTGTAGTGGCGGAACTCAACGGAGAACCCCACGATGTCCGCGGCGCGCTGGACGACCGACGTCGCCACCGGCACGACCTCGGGGCCTATGCCGTCGCCGTCTATCACGGCCACCCTGTACGCGCACATCTCAGGTTGCCCTCGCAGCCCTCTTCTGGAGGATCTTATTTATCCCATCGACCATCGCGTCCACGCTAGCCATCACTATGTCGGGACCGACGGACCGGGCGGACGCGACGTTGCCCTGGTCGTCCTCGACCTTCACTATGACCTCGGCCAGCGCGTCCGAGCCGCCGGTTATCGCCTCCAGCCTGTACTCGGCTAGGCGTACCTCGGCGACCTCCCTCACGACCGACTGTATAGCCCTCAGCGCGGCGTCCACGGGACCCACGCCCACGCTGGACGCGTCGACGTCGTGGTCCCTCAGCCGCACCCTGACGGAGGCCGTCGGGCTCACGCCCATCCCGGTCACCACGACGAGCCCCGCCAGCGATACGGCGGCCGCCTCGGCGGGGAGCCGGCCAGCGACGCTCCTGGCGATGGCCAGGAGGTCGGCGTCAGTCACCTTCTTGCCCATGTCGCCCAGGCGCTTCACCTCCCTGACTATCTGGCGCAACTGCTCCTCGCTGACCTCCACCCCGTACTCCTTCAGCATCGCCTCTATCCCATGGCTCCCGGCGTGCTTCCCGGCCACGAAGAACCTCCTGCGGCCAACGACCTCCGGGCTTATTGGCTCGTACGTCGAGGGCATCTCCAGCACCCCGTGGACGTGTATACCCGACTCGTGGCCGAAGGCGTTGTCGCCAACTATGGCCTTGTTGGGCGGCGGGTATATCCCGGTCAGGCGCGACACGAGGCGCGAGGTCTCGTATATCAGCTCGGGCCTCACCCCGACCTCCCTCCTGTACAGGAACTTGAGCGCGAGGGCGGCCTCCTCCAGCGAGGCGTTCCCGGCCCTCTCCCCTATGCCGTTGACAGTGGCGTGGAACTGGTGGGCTCCCGCCATCACGCCCGCCAGGCTGTTGGCCACCGCCAGGCCGAAGTCGTCGTGGCAGTGGACGCTGATCAGCTTGCCGGGCGCGGCCTCCCTCGCGAGCCTCACGAGCTCGGCCATCCTCTCGGGAGTGGCGACGCCGACCGTGTCGGGTATGTCCAACACGTCGGCCCCGGCCTCCGCGACGGCTGAGAAAACGCGGCGGAGGAACTGGGGATCGGTCCTCGTGGCGTCCTCGGCCGAGAACTCCACCTCGACGCCGTGGGACTTCGCGTACTTCACTGCGCTCACGGCGCTGTCCAGCGCCTCCTCCCTGCTCATCTTCAGCTTGTACTGCAGGTGGATGTCGGAGGTCGCTATGAACACGTGGACCCTGTCGACCCCCGCGTCCAGCGCCCTGTCTATGTCGCTCCTCAGGGACCTCGCGAGCGCAGCGATCCTCGCCCCCAGCCCCAGGGACGATATCCTCTTGACGCCCTCGAACTCCCCCTCGCTGGAGGCCGGGAAGCCCGCCTCTATCACGTCGACGCCGAGCTTGTCCAGCTGCCTAGCTATCTCGACCTTCTCATCGGGCGTCAGGGCCACGCCCGGCGTCTGCTCGCCGTCGCGCAGCGTTGTGTCGAAGACGTAGACCCTCTCGCCCGGCACCAGGGGCGCCAGCCCCTCCCTCAAGCTACGCGTCACCCTATCTTCATCAGGCGCCTGACCTGCTCCCCGACCCGCTCTATCTGATGGGCCCTGATGGAGTCCACGAGGCGCCTCATCTCGGCCGAGCTCCTCTCTACGTCGCCGGCCCACTCCCTGGCGAACTCCCCGGACTGAACCTCGCTCAGTATCCTCCTCATGCTCTCGCGGACATGGTCGTCTATGACGCGCGGCCCGCGCGTCAGGCCGCCGTAGCGCGCGGTCTCCGAGACGGACTCGAGCATGTGGGTCAGGCCGCCCGACTGTATCAGGTCCACTATCAGCTTGAGCTCGTTGAGCACCTCGAAGTATGCGACCTCGGGCTGGTAGCCGGCCTTGACCAACGTCTCGAAGCCTGCCAGTATCAGGTAGGTCACGCCCCCCACCAGCACGCTCTGCTCGCCGAAGAGATCGGTCTCCACCTCCTCCTTGAACGTGGTCTCCAGGACCCCGGCGCGCGTGGAGCCTATGGCCTTCGAGTACGCGAGCGCCAGGGACATCGCGCCGCCTGACCTGTCCTGGGCCACGGCCACAAGGGCCGGGACGCCCCTGCCGGCCACGTATTCCTCCCTGAGGCGCGGCCCGGGGCTCTTGGGGGCCACCATGAACACGTCGGCCCACTCGGGCGGCTTTATGAGGCCGTAGTGTATGTTGAACGCGTGCGAGAACCCGAGGGAGGCGCCGCGCCTGAGGTTCGGCGCTATCAGGCTCGAGTACACGGACGGCTGCTGCAGGTCAGGTATCAGAAGTTGGACCACGTCGGCGCGCCTGACCGCCTCGTCCACCGGGAGCGGGTCGAAGCCGTCCCTGGACGCCTGATCCCGGGAGCGGCCCGGCCTCGTGCCGACCACCACGTCGACGCCGCTGTCCCTCAGGTTCAGCGCCTGCGCCCTGCCCTGGCTCCCGTACCCTATCACCGCCACCCTCCGGGATAGTATCGGCTCCAGCGAGACGTCATTGTCGTAGTAGATCTTCGGCATCATCACACCTCCAACGCCACCGTGCCCGTGCGGGCGACCTCCTCAAGTACTTTCCCCTCGCTGAGGGCTCCCACCAGCGAGGATATGTAGGACGGAGAGCCGACGGCCTGGAGGACCGCGACGTCGCCGAGCTCCCCGATGACCCTGAGCTCGCCGTCGCCCGCCACCCCGCGCGCCGCCTCAATTCCGCCGCGCCTCACCTTGAGCAGCGCCAGCTCCTTCTGGATAGTCCTGTCGGGGTTCAGGCGTTCTACCTCTATGACGTCTATCGTGCGCTTGAGGGCCCTGGCGAAGTCCTCGGCCATCTGCTGGTCGCCGCGCATGGTGATGATCATCCTGGAGGTGTCGGGGCGCTCGGTCACGCCGACCGCGACGCTCTCTATGTTGAAGCTCCTCCTGCGGAACTGGGAAGCCACCCTGAAGAGCACCCCGGGCTTGTTCTCTACCGTCAGCGAGTATATTATGGTGGAGCCGCCCTCGCTCATTCCCTCCCATCCCCCAGCAGGATCTCGTTCAGCGTCCTCCCGGGGCCGACGAATGGGAACACGTCCTCCTCTGGGTGTATGGGCACGTCTATGACGGTCGTCACGTCATTGCTCATCGCGGACTTGAAGGCCCTGCGGAACTCGTCGACGGAGTACACCCTGACGCCCTCGGCGCCGAACGACTCCGCCAGCCGCACGAAGTCCGGATTGGCCCCGAAGAGGGTCGCGGCGTACCTCCTGTTGTAGAACAGCCTCTGCCACTGCGCGACCATGCCGAGGGACGAGTTGTTCAGTATCACGACGATCACCGGCAGCTTCTCGTCTATGCTGGTGGCCAGCGAGTTCATAGTCATCATGAAGCTCCCGTCGCCCGCTATGTCGACGACAGGCACGCCGGGCCGGGCAGCCTTCGCGCCTATTGCGGCGGGGAAGCCGAAGCCCATCGTGCCCAGCCCGCCGCTGGTTATGAAGGTGCGGGGCCTCAGGACCCTGAAGTAGAGCTCGGCCCACATCTGGTTCTGGCCGACCTCGGTCGTCACGATGGAGTCCGGCGGCAGCAACTCGCGCATCGCCCTCAGTATGTAGGGCGGCGAGAACTCCGACTTCACCCCCACGATCCTGTCGCGCCACTCTGAGGAGACCTCCTCGACCCTCCTCCGCCAGGCGCCCCAATCCCCGGTCCTGGCGCGCTGGCGGAACATCTCGAGGAACAGCCTGAGGCTGGACTTCAGGTCGCCGATCACCGCGTGGTGGGTCCTGACGTTCTTGCCTATCTCGGTCGGATCGACGTCGAAGTGCACGATGGTGGCGTCCGGCGCAAATCCCCTCACCTCCATGGTCGTCCTGTCCGAGAACCTCACGCCCACGGCGAGCACGAGGTCCGCCTCATTGACCAGCTTGTTCGCCTGCACGGTGCCGTGCATGCCGACGGGTCCCAGGGCCAGCGGATGATCCTCCGGTATCGCTCCCTTGCCCATGAGGGTGGTGGCCACGGGCAGCATGGCCGACTCGGCCAGCTGGAGCAGGTAGTCGTGGGCGCCGGACTTCACCACGCCGCCTCCGGCCAGTATCACGGGCCTCTCGGACTCGAGGAGCAGGTCGAGGGCCCTGGCCACGGCCGCGGGATCCGGGGGCACGTAGGGCCGGTACCCCCTTATCTCCACGCGGTCGGGGAACGACATCTCGGCCTCCCCGGTCTGCACGTCCTTCGGCAGGTCGACGTGCACGGGGCCCGTGCGGCCGGTCGACGCGAGGAAGAATGCGGCCCTGATGACCCATGGAACGTCGGAGGGCTTCAGAGGCTGGAAGGAGTACTTCGTTATGTGGGTGTATATCCCGACGGCATCTATCTCCTGGAAGGCGTCCCTCGCCATCATGGACGTGGCGACCTGTCCGGTTATGGCGACGAGCGGGGTCGAGTCCATGTAGGCCGTGGCCACGCCCGTGACCATGTTGGTGGCCCCGGGGCCGGACGTGGATATGCAGACGCCGACCCTCCCAGAGGCCCTGGCGTACCCATCGGCCATGTGCGCCGCCGACTGCTCGTGCCTCGCCAGGATGTGCCGTATGTTGCTGTTCAGCAGCTCGTCGTAGACCGGCATTATGGCACCGCCCGGTATTCCGAAGACGATGTCCGCGCCCTCCCTCTCCAGGGCCTTTACGAGGGCGCGGGAACCCGACATGAGGTTCAATTCACGCTCACCTCCCAGAAGACCCCCTGCGGGATGAGGGGGCCTCTCACACGACGATGAGGAGCACTATGAGCGCCGAGGGAGAACTCGAGGGAGCGCCCACGTGCTCCGGCATCGCCGATCGACCGGCCCGAGGAAGCGGAGGTAGATAAAGGTATCGTGAAATGACCGCGCAGCTTTTTAACGTGGTCAGCGTGTCCGGGCCGTGCTCAGGAGCTCGGAGGTCAAGGAGGGGCCCGAGAGGGCGCCCCACAGGTCCCTCCTCAGGGCGACGGGGCTGGGCGATGAGGACCTGAGGAAGCCGTTCATAGGGATAGCGAACAGCTACTCGGAGGTCGTGCCGGGACACGTTCACCTGAGGCAGCTGGTGGAGCAGGTGAAGATGGGGGTGCGGGAGGGCGGGGGCGTGCCCTTCGAGTTCAACACGATAGCCGTGGACGACGGGATAGCCATGGGGCACTCCGGCATGAAGTACTCGCTGCCCTCCCGCGAGGTGATAGCAGACTCCATAGAGGTGATGGCGAACGCGCACAGGTTCGACGGGCTCGTGCTGCTTACCAACTGCGACAAGATCACGCCCGGCATGCTGATGGCGGCGGCCAGGCTCGACCTGCCGACCATAGTCGTTACCGGGGGTCCCATGGCCGCCGGGCTGTGGAGGGGCAGGAAGGTGGGGCTCGTGGACGTCTTCGAGGCCGTCGGCAGCTACAGGGCGGGGAGGATGGGGCTGCAGGAGCTCGAGGAGATCGAGAGGGTGGCCTGCCCGGGCCCCGGATCCTGCAGCGGACTCTTCACGGCGAACAGCATGGCCGTGATATCGGAGGCGGCCGGGCTCGCGCTCCCCTACACGGCGACGGCGCTCGCGGTGAGCGCCGAGAGGAAGGAGCTGGCCAGGAGGGCCGGGAGGAGGATCGTGGATCTGGTGAGGGAGGGGCTCGCGTTCTCGAGGTTCCTGACCAGGGCCAGCCTGGAGAACGCGATCGCGGTCGACATGGCGCTGGGCGGCTCCACGAACACGGTTCTTCACCTGCTGGCGATAGCGAGGGAGGCTGGGCTGGAGCTGAGCCTCGACGACTTCGACGAGATGAGCAGGCGGGTGCCGCACGTGGCCCCGGTGTACCCCGGAGGGCCCTACATGATGGAGGACCTGCACGCGGCGGGCGGCGTCCCCGCGCTCATGAAGTCGATATCGAGATTCCTCCACCTGGACGCGGTGACGGTCTCCGGGAGGACCGTGGGCGAGATAATCGGCGAGGCGCAGGTGAAGGATCGGGAGGTCATAAGGGGGCCGGAGAATCCTGTGCACAGGGAGGGGGGCATAGCGGTGCTCAGGGGCACGCTGGCCCCCAGGGGGGCGGTCGTCAAGACGGCCGCCATAGCCGGCGAGAACCTGAGGTTCAGGGGGAGGGCGCGCGTGTTCGACTCCGAGGAGGAGGCGTACGGCGCTATAGTGGGAGGACTCGTTTCGAAGGGGGACGTCGTGGTTATACGCTACGAGGGGCCGCGGGGAGGGCCCGGCATGAGGGAGATGCTGTCCCCGACGTCCGCGATAGTCGGGATGGGCCTCGCGTCCGACGTGGCGCTCGTGACCGATGGGCGCTTCTCCGGGGGCACGAGGGGACCGTGCGTGGGGCACGTGGCGCCCGAGGCAGCCGTCGGGGGCCCGATAGCGCTGGTCAGGGACGGGGATCCCATACTGATCGACGTGCCCGGGAGGAGGATCGAGCTGGAGGTGGCGGAGGAGGAGCTGGAGGAGCGGAGGAGGAGCTGGAGGCCCCCGGCGGGCCCCCGCGGGCACGGCGTGCTCTCCAAGTTCGCGTCCTTCGCGTGCCAGGCGGACGAGGGAGCCGTCCTGAGGTGCCCCGACGGGATCGCTGCAAACGCTTAATTCGAAGGCGTTCTCCGAGGAGGGAGCAATTGGATCTGGACGTTGAGGTCCTCGACACAACGCTGCGGGACGGCGCCCAGGCCAGCGGGGTCTCCTTCACGCTGCAGGACAAGCTGAGCATCACGGAGAAGCTGGACGAGCTGGGGGTCTCGTACATAGAGGGGGGCTGGCCCGCCTCCAATCCGAAGGACCTGGAGTACTTCTCGAGGGTGAAGGGGCTCGGGCTCTCCAGGTCGGAGGTCGTCGCCTTCGGCTCCACGAAGCGCAGGGGAATCAGGGCTGCCGAGGATCAGAACCTGGACGCGATAGTGAGGGCTGACGTGAGGACCGCAGTGATAGTGGGCAAGTCGTGGACGCTCCACGTGGAGCGCGTGCTCGGCGTGACGCGCGAGGAGAACCTGAGGATCATAGGGGAGTCGCTGGACTTCCTGCGCTCCCACGGCATCCGCGTGATATTCGACGCGGAGCACTTCTTCGATGGCTACAGGGAGGACCCGGCCTACGCTGTGGAGGTGCTCAGGGCGGCGGAGGAGGCGGGGGCGGAGAGGCTGGTCCTGGCGGACACGAATGGCGGCTCCCTCCCCCACGAGGTCGCGCGCGTGGTGCGCGAGGTGAAGGGGGCCGTTCGGACGCCGCTGGGCGTGCACGCCCACAACGACTCGGGAAACGCCGTGGCCAACACGCTGATGGCAGTCGTCGAGGGCGCCGTCCACGTGCAGGGCACGGTGAACGGCATAGGGGAGAGGTGCGGCAACGCGGACTTGATCCAGGTGCTCCCGGCGCTAGTCCTCAAGATGGGGCTCAGGGCCCTCAGGAGCGACAAGCCGAGGGAGGAGCAGCTGCGCGGGCTGACGGCCCTGTCGAGGCACGTCTACACGCTGCTCAACATGCCGGAGAACCCCTACCAGCCATACGTCGGCAGCAGGGCCTTCTCGCACAAGGGGGGAATACACATAGACGCCATGCTGAAGGAGCCCAGGAGCTATGAGCACCTGGACCCGGAGCTAGTCGGCAACTACCGGCGCATAACGATAAGCGAGCTGTCGGGGAGGGCGGCGCTGCTCAGCGAGGCCAGGAAGCTCGGGCTGGAGGTCAGCAAGGATGATCCGGCCCTGGGGAGGGCGCTCGAGGAGATAAAGAGGCTGGAGGCGGAGGGCTACTCGCTTGAGGGATCGGACGCCACGGTGCACTTGGTGCTGCTCAGGAGCCTGGGCGTGAGGACGGACCAGCTGGACGTCGTGTACTGGAGCGTGAACGTCTCGAGGGAGGAGGAGGGCGACGTGGAGTCCGTGGCCGATGTGATAGTAAAGTTCGGCCACCACGTGCGGCACGGAAGGGGGAGGGGAGTGGGGCCGGTTCACGCGCTGGACAGCGCCATGCGGACGGCGGTGGGCAAGCTCGCCGGGGAGCTGTCCGGCGTGTCCCTCATCAACTACAAGGTGAGCGTCGTGGACAGCGTGGAGGGAACCGCCTCCAAGGTCCGCGTGTACGTCGAGTTCTCCGATGGGCGCAGGAGGTGGTCCACGACCGCGCTCTCCAGGAACATAGTGGAGGCGAGCCTGAGGGCGCTCGTGGACGGCTACAACTACCTGCTGACGCTGAGCGCCGTGGGGAGATCCGGCGGCCCCCGTCAAGCTTAATTTCGACGGGGCGCACTGAAGTGCGTGGACCAGCTCGTTGATCCGTGCTCCTGGCGCAGCGATTCCAGGCTGGCCCTCGCGGCTTACACCCTCCTGCTGCTCAGGAGGGAGGGGAGGATGGGGAGGAAGGGGCTGGCGGAGCTCCTCGACGTCGGCGAGGCCACCGGAAGGACCGTGCTCTCCAAGCTGAAGTCGGCCGGGCTGGCCGAGGCGGACAGGGGAGGGGCGCGCCTGACCCCGGAGGGGGAGCGCCGTGCCGAGGAGCTCGGCGGCCTCGTGGACATCGCGGAGGCGGAGCTGCCCGAGCGCTACGGGAACAGGATCGCGTGCCTTATAGTGAAGGAGGGATGCGGATCGCTGGGCACAGGCGTCGCGCACAGGGACGAAGCGGTCAAGGGGGGCGCCGACGGAGCCCTGATACTCGTGAGGAGGAACGGGAAGTACTCCTTCCCGGACTGGATGCACGATTACCCGCTCAGGCTGACGCCCGAGGCGCCCGAGGGCGCGTGCGTCGTGATCTCGTGGGCGGCCTCGGGCGCGCTGGCGATAAACGGCGCCATGAGGGCGGCCAGCTCCATCATATGCTCGGGCCGCGGCCCAGGGCGGCGGGACGCGGGGCTGGCTTAGCTTAGATTTATAATGCGTTGGCCCGGGGGCACCACGTGCCAAGGGACAGGAGCGCCAAGAGGAAGGCCGTCGAGAAGGGCAAGGAACTGGAGGACATGATAGAGAGGCTGGCCGAGGAGAACGGGTGGAGGGTAGAGAAGCGCAAGAAGTACGGCGACCGCATACTTGACCTCATACTCTCGAAGGGCGGAACGGTCTTCATAGTGCAGAGCAAGAACACGGACCAGGCGATGCCGTCGGACGTCAGCCAGGCCCGGAAGGACTACGAGGAGTACGTGAGGTGGCTGCTGGAGGAGAAGCTGGGCCTCTCGGTCGTGCCGGTTCTGGTGTCCAAGTCGTTCAGCGAGGGCGCCAGGGGAAGGGCGAGGAGCTACGGGGTCATGCTGTACACCGTTGAGGAGCTCGAGGGGCTCCTCTCGGGGGGCAGGAGGAGGGAATCCTGGCGTTAGGAGATCGGCGGGCTCGGTCCTGAACGTCCTCGCCGCCGGTCAGGGCGTTCGCGAGCGCTGACGAGAGATTGAGGAACCCGGCCCTCGTGACGGACGACACGGGTATCGGCCTCTCCAGGTAGCCGCTCCTCGCCAGCAGGGAGAGCAGTTTGCGGTGCATGAGGTATATCTCGCCGTCGGAGCTCCCGGAGACCGCGGCCTCGAGCTCAGAGGGCTTGGCGGACCACCTGAGGATCCTCTGCACGCTGTCCTCGACCATGTCCGCCTTTGTGAGCAGCTGTATGAAGGGCAGCGGGAAGCGGAGCCTGACGGACGCGGCCAGCAGCTGCACGGACACGTAGTTGAGCGGGTCCGAGACCAGCCAACCGTCCATCAGGAAGAGGATGGCCTTCGAGGTCCCGGGGAACTGCCGCACTATCAGCGGCCCGCTGGGCCTGTAGACGAACGGCTCCATTTGCCCCGGCGTGTCCACGAGGACGAAGTCGGGCGAAGCCTCGTCCAGGGGCTCGAGGACCTCGCCGAGCCTGGCCGCCGCGAGGTCCACCGCGAGCATCAGCGCGCCGTTGGGGCCCAGCCCGTGCTCCTCGATCAGGTGATCGAGGTCCACTATGGACCTGACGTCGGCGTCCGGTTCGTAGGGGAGGGAGCGCGCGCCGGGATCCAGGTTCACCGTCGCCACGTCCCAGCCCTTGCCTTCCAGCCACTCCCTCAGCGCCGAGGTGAGCGTGCTCTTGCCGGAGCCCGCCGTCCCCACCGAGAACACGACGTGCATGCCAAGCGCTAGGCAACGGCCGCCGCAAAAGCTTTGGGATCACGGCGGCCCCCGGTTACCGGCCCTTCTTGCTCGAGACCCACCAGTCCAGGTACTCGCGGTGCCTCGACTTCTCCCGGAAAGCGGAATCCCTCTTCCTCTCCTTGAGGGCCGATAGCTGCGCCCTCGTGGCGGAGAGGCCGCACGATGTGCAGCTGTAGTAACCGGTCACCGGGTCGTAGACGAGCCTGCCCCCGCACTCGGGGCACACCATGTCCGGCAAACCGGGGGGCCTGCCGGACGGCTGAATAAATAAGTAACGCCGGCATCGCGCCCCTGGGCGCTAAAAGCGAATAAGGCGAGCGACCCCGCCCCCGGACGTGAGGGACCTGGTCCTCGTGGGCTCGGCGTGGTCGTCATCGCTCACGAGGTCGCTTTCCGAAATGCTCAGGGCCAGGGCGTACAGTTCGAGCGACGTGAGGGGGCCGGAGGTGGAGGGCACTGAAGTGCTGCTAGTGCTGCCCCTGAGGGGGCAGCTGGAGTCCTCGCTCAACGAGATGATCTCGGTCGCCGAGAGGATCTTGGGCCGCGCGAGGCGGATGGTACTGGCGGTGCCCTACGTGGGGATAAGGGCGTCCGGGAGGCTGCTCCAGTATCTGGCCGGGGCGCTCGATCTGGTGGGAGCCGATCACTTGATAGTCGCTGACCCGGCGCCGGAGATCGTTGCCTCGCTGAGGACCCCGATGGTGGCGATCTCGGCTTACCCGGAGATCGCCAAATGGTTCTCGGGGAAGGCCGCCGTCAGGTCTGTGGCGGCGCCGCCCAGGCTGGAGAACAGGGCGGAAGCGTTCGCCGGGCTTGTCGGAGCGGACCTGAGGGTTATGCCGACCGACAGCCCGGGGGACTGGGGGGAGCTGGGCGGGAGCGTGCTGTTCTGGGACACGGTGAGGAACTGCGGGGAACTCGAGGCCCTCGGGGTCCTCGGCGCCGATTACTACGTGGTGCCGCACGTGGAGTGCGGGGAACCGCTGCGCGGGATCCAGGATAGGGTCGTCGCGTCGGACAGCGTGGACAACCCGTACTCCAAGGTCACGCTGGCGGGCGCGCTGGCGGAGGTCGTGCTGTCGCTCTAGCCCCTGGCGAGCGGACCCCTCAGGTCCCTCACGTGGGAGCAGCTGCCGGATCTGGCGACCTTCAGGACCTCCGCCACGATCGAGAGCGCGATCTCGCCGGCGCTCCTGCCCCCCAGGTCGAGCCCGACGGGCGAGTAGAGCCTCTCCAGCATGAGCTCCCTGGATATTCCCCTCCTGAGCAGCTCGTCCACCGACTCGCGCGCCCGCCTCTCGCTGGCCATCAGCCCTACGTACCTGGCGCCCCTCCTGAGGGCCTTCTCGGCGGCATCCACGTCGTGGGGGCTCCCTCCCTCGCTCGCGATCACCACGAACTGCGCTCCCGCCAGGGCGTCGTCGAGCGCGTCGATAGACGCGACCACGACGTCGTCCGACAGGTAGGGCTCGTCCGTCAGGTGCGCCACGGGGAAGCCCGCGTCCCTGGCTATGCGCGCCACCAGCCTGGATATGGGACCCGACCCCACGACGAGCAGCCCGGGCGCGGGGCCTATGACCTCCGCGAGCACCCTGCGGTCGCCCTCCCTGACCTCGAGGCGGCCGCGCCTGATCGCCTCCTCGTAAAACCTCAGGTGTTCCCTCGACCCGCTCACGAGCACGCCGTCGGATATGACGCTCCTCCTGACCTCGGAGCCGCGGATCTCCGTGACGAGCACGACGGATCTGCCCATCGAGGTCAGGTAGGACAAGTGGGGGAAGACGTCGCACGAGGACACGCGGTCGTCCGGCGCCTTCCTAATATAAGAGTTTCTAATTAACCACATTATAACCATACATGTTATCGGGCAAGGACAAATACGGGAGGCGGCCGGGCGGTTCCGTGCTGCTCTTCGCCAGGCTGAGCGGGGACAACCCGGATCTGGGGCTGGGCGAGGCCAGGGCGCTGTGCGAGGCGCGCACGGGCGCCGCGGCGGTCGTGGAGTACAGGCCGCCCGCGGCCGTGCTGGAGTGCGGCGGCCACGTCGACCTGGGACGGCTAGGGGGGTTCATATCGGAGTCCGGACCGCTCGCCTGGAGGGGCGGAGCGGCGGATCTCGACCCCCGGAGGATCTGGCCCGTGGGCGCCGAGGGTCCCGCGAAGGCCGACGCGGAGGGCTTCGGGGAGCGCAATTCCGAGATAGCCAGGGCGCTCGGCGAATCGCTCGTGGAGGCGGGCATCGATGTGGACGTGAGGAGGCCCAGGTCGATCCTGAAGGCGTACCGCTTCGGGGACCGCGCCTACGTGGCGGTCGTCAGGCCGCTCAGGGGGAAGTGGCGGGCCAGGGACGTGCGCCTGAGGCCGTTCCGCCACCCGTCAATTCTGGTACCGAAGCTCGCCCGCGCGCTCGTGAACCTGAGCAGGCCGCGGGAGGGGGGAGTGCTGCTGGATCCGTTCTCCGGCACCGGGAGCGTGCTGCTGGAGGCGGAGGAGGTTGGGTGCCTGCCGCTCGGGGTGGACCTGGACTGGCGCATGGCCAGGGGATGCCTCGCGAACCTGAGATGGGCGAGGTCAGCCGGGGGCGTGGTGCGGGGGGACGCGAGGTCCCTGCCGGTGAGGCGCGCGGACTGCGCCGCGTCGGACCTGCCATACGGCAGGATGAGCAGCTCGCTCGGGTCCTCGACGTACGAGCTGCTGGCGTCCACGCTGTCGGAACTCCCGGGGCTCCTGAGGCCGGGCGGGCACGCCGCGCTCATGGTCAGGGAGCGCGTGGCGGCGGCCGCGGCGGAGGGGGTCGAGCTCCGGGAAACCTATTTACACAGGGTTCACGACGCGCTCACCAGGAAGATACTGGTGTACAGGGTGACCGGGCACTGAGCTACCTCGAGGTAACGTTCCTCGGCACGGCGTCGGCGTCACCGGGCTACGGCAGGAGGTTGCCAGCCGCCGTCCTGAGGTCGGGCGACGCTTACTTCGTCCTGGACTGCGGTGAGGGGACCCAGTACTCGATGCAGGAGCTGGGCTGGAAGTACGTGAACAAGAGGATGTGCGTCCTCGCGTCGCACATGCACGGAGATCACGTGCTGGGCATTCCGGGGCTCCTCCTAAGCCTGAGCCTGCAGGGGAGGACCCGCGAGGTCCACCTGTTGGGACCCCGGGGGCTGAGGGGCTTCGTGCTGACCGCCCTGGAGTACATGAGGGCGGGACTGACCTTCGGGCTGGAGTTCCACGACGTCAGCGATGGCTTCGAGCTGGATATCTGCGGCTCCAGGATCAGGGCCGCCCTGGGCAGGCACACCGCGCCCAACTACGCGTACAGGCTGGAGTTCAGGAGGCCCGGCAAGTTCCACCCCGAGAGGGCCGAGGCCCTCGGCGTCCCGAAGGGACCGATGTGGAAGGCGCTCCAGGGCGGATCGCCGGTCAACGCGTCGGGGAGGATCGTGCGGCCGGAGGACGTCATGGATCCCGTCGAGGTCAGGACCTCCGTGGCGTACTCCGGCGACACGAGGCCCACCAGGAGGCTCGTCAGGTTCTTCAGCGGGGCAGACCTGCTCATACACGAGGCGACGTTCTCGGAGGCCGATCGCCGGAGGGCGGTGGAGAACCTGCACTCCACGGCGAGGGAGGCCGGCAGGGTCGCGGCCAGGGCCGGCGTCAGGTTCCTCATCCTCACGCACTTCAGCAACAGGTACAGCGATGCGGGGATCCTACTGAGGGAGGCGACGAAGGAGTTCGAGCGCACGTACTTAGCGAGGGAGGGGAGGACCTTCGCCCTAACGCCTGAGGGACTCCTTCTCAGGGACCAGCCACTCGATCACTGAGTCCAGATCGCTGGACTCTATCCTCAGGACGATGGGCCCCAGCGGGGATTCCTCCTCGTCCTCCACGAACGCGATCTGGCCCACGTAGGCAGCCTGGCGGTTCACGTAGACGTGGGTCCTGTCGCCTGCCCTGTTCTCGAGGAGAAGCCTGCGCAGCGCTGCCATGACCCTCCTGCGCCTCGCCTGCTCGCGGACCGCCAGGAGAGCGCGAGCGCCGGAGGCCTCTATCACGAAGAGGCTCCCCTCGAGCCTCTCCGCGACCTCGCCGGCCCTGCGTCCCCCCAGCACGTTCATGGCGGCCCTGATCACCTTGGACGGGTCCTCGCTGGGGTTCAGCCTGGCCTCCACCCTGACCCTCACTTCGGTCGCCGGCGGAGCCCTCATTGCGCTCAACCCACGCGCTCACGATTGAGATCGCGGACCTGCCCAGCTCGTCCACGGAGATTTCCTCGTTCACTATCATGCCGTCCGCCATGGCGATGACGTCGCCTATCCTGAGCGAGAGCTCGGCGATGTCCCTGGCGCGGAACTCCTCCCAAGTGTGGGGATCGTCGTGCCTGCCCCTGCGCCTAAGGTACTCGAAGCGCCTGGCTGGAGAGGCGTGTATCGCTAGGATCATGACGGAGCCGAGCCCGCCCAGGTGGGACACCTCCTCGGGCGACCTTATCCCGTCTATCACGATGGCGCGGCCGGTTGCGGACTTTATGCTGGGCTCCAAGAGTATCGCCAGCGCAGCGGGGCCGTGCTCCCTCCGCACCGCGTCCATGACGCGCAGCTGGCTCTCCAGCCCGGGCTTCAGGCCCCTGCGCCTCACCTCCTCCCTGATCACGTCGCCCATGGAGATCGTCGGGTAGCCGGCGCCGCGGAGGTGCCCCGCCGCGGTGGTCTTTCCCGCTCCCGGCATCCCAGTTATTCCCACTATGAGGGGCCTCCTCTCCATCGCGCCGGCTGAGGCGGCCCGCAATTTAGGTTATCGCTACGCCTGGGGTATCGGTCAGGTAAGGGCCTCGAGCGAAGGTTGAGGCGCGGGCCGCCCCCACCAATCCCACGCTCGTAGATCCGATCAGTTGTCCGATTTCAAC
>JBMFHR010000007.1:0-48045 GCA_049976725.1 Conexivisphaera sp.
TCGGGCGGGTCCTGGGCTGGCTCCCGGCTACGAGCTCCTCCGCAGCCGCGCGCTGGCCAACGCGGGCCTGGGGAGGGCGCCGGCGGAGGGAACACGCCCCCGTGGAGGGGTCCGGCGGGATCTGGCTGGTAGCCTCGCCCGGCGGGGGACGATTGCGCGTGGGCGTGCGGCCCGAAGTCGACGGAGCCCGGGCGACGGAGGTCACGTTGATAAAGGGGGACGCCCGCTTCGGGGACTGTGGCTCCCAGGGCGAGGAGGAGGCGCGTGCTCTCGGTAGACCTGGACGGCACGGTCATAGACAGGGAATTCGCGGAGCACTTCTGGATGGAGTTCATGCCTAAGCTTTACGCAGAGTCCAAGGGGGTGCCGCTGGAGGAGGCCAGGCGCACCGTCTACGCGGCCTACGACGAGGTCGGACCCCTCGACCTCAGGTGGTACCTGCCCGAGTACTGGCTGGACAGGTTCGGGATCCGCGCGAACCCCCGCGAGCTTATACTGGAGAACGCCGGCTGGCTCCGCGTCTACCCCGACGCTGCAGAGCTGCTGAGGGGGCTGGACGACGGCTACGTGGTGGTGGCATCCACGAACAGCGCAAAGATATTCGCGGAGGTCTACCAGGAAGTCCTGGGCCTGAGGTTCAGCGCCGTGCTGTCCTGCGTCTCAGACTTCGGGATGGCGAGGAAGAGCGCGCGGTTCTACAGGATGGTCGCCGAGAGGCTGGGCGTGGAGCCAGGGGACATCCTGCACGTGGGCGACGACCCGGAGAGGGACCTGCTGGAGGCGCTGGAGGCGGGCGTCGACGCATACCTGGTGGACAGGCGCAGCTGCGGCGGGCGCGAGCGCTGCGTCGAGGACCTGAGGCTCATCAGGGAGCTCCTGTGATGGGCTCACCTGGTCACGGCGCGCTGGAACAGTGGGACAGCCAGGGCGAACACGACGACCGTGAAGACCGCGAGCCCGTAGACCTCAGGCGCTATGACCGAGAACGGCGCGTTGAGAACCATCTCAGCCCTGAAGGCAGACACGACGTATGTGAGCGGCAGTATATATGAGACCATCCTGAGCCACCATGGCAGCTGGAGGAGCGGGAACAGCGCGCCGCTCAGGAATATCATGGGGAACTGGATCATCAGCATTATCAGCTGCGCCGACTCCTGGTCGCTCACGAAGCTGGTGAAGAGCATGCCCATGCCCGTGAAGGCCAGTATGCCCTCGAGGAGCACCAGCACCATGAGGAGCGGGTTCCCGTAGACCCTGACGTTGAAGAGGAAGACGGATATCGCGAACACGATCGCGCTGCTGACGGCGCCCCTGACTATCTGGGCGAGCCCCTTCCCGAACAGTATCGACAGCCTGGATATGGGCGCCATCAGGAGCCCGTCGAGCGTGCCCAGCTCCCTCTCCCTGGAGAACGTCATGGCGAGGCCCGAGAGGCCGCCCACGATGGCAGTCATGGCTATCATGCCGGGGGCCAGGAACTCGAAGCTCCCGGTCGCCCCTGGCACCAGCCCCTGGAAGACGACGTCCAGCGTGGGCCCCGCGGCGGCCCGCGCGTCCATCTCGGAGAAGACCTGCTGTATCTCCCCCCTGACGGCGCTGTCGAGGGTGGGGTTCAGCTGATCGAGTATGACCTCCACGGTGCCGGTCCCCGACGAGAGCTGCGCCCCCAGGCCCTGGTGGAAGATGACGACCGCGTAGACGTTGCCCGTCATGAGCTGGAGCTGCGCCCAGTGGAGGGAGTCCGTCGACTTCACGTCCAGGAGGCCCGACGACTGGGCCAGGTACGTGAACTTCTGGGACAGCTTCAGCCCCTGCGGGCTCTGATCCTGCACGACGACCGCGATTGGCACATGGTTTATGGTGCCGCCCGAGGGGAACATGTAGCCGAAGAGGAGCATCAGTATGACCGGGAACATTATCATCGTGAGGAGCCTGGGCTTCACCCTGTAGAACTCCGTCAGATCCTTCCTCGCTATCAGGAGGGCGTGGCGCACCCCGGAGGACGCGGGCATCACCTCCACCCCCTCGCGCTTATCCTCCCCGATAGCTCGTCCCTGAGCTCCCTCCCGGTCAGCTTCAGGAAAACGTCCTCCACGCTCGAGGCGCCGTACTTGGACTTCAGCTGGTCCACCGGTCCCACGTCGAGCACCTGGCCGCGATCCATTATCGCCAGATCCTCGGAGAGCTCCTCCGCCTCGTGCATGTCGTGGGTCGTGACCACCACCGTGAGCCCCCTGTCCCTGAGCCCCTTGACGTAGTCCCTGACCCAGCGCACGCTCTGGGGGTCCAGGGCGTTGGTCGGCTCGTCCAGTATTATCACGCTCGGGTCGTGCATCAGCGCCCTGACTATGTTCAGCCTCTGCCTCATACCGCTGGAGAACGTGCCGACCGGCTTGTCGCGGAAGCCCCACAGCTTAACCTCCTCGAGCAGCTCCCTGATCCTGCGCCTGAGCTCCTCCCCCTCTATCCCGTAGAGCCTGCCGAAGAGCTCCAGGTTCTCCCGAGCGGTGAGCACGGGGTAGAGGAGCAGTTTCTCCTGCACGACACCTATCGTCCTCCTCACCTCGTTGGGCTCCCTCACGACGTCGTGGCCCTCGACGAACGCCCTCCCCGCGGTGGGCCTGAGGAGCGTGCAGATCATCCTGAGCAGGGTGCTCTTGCCCGCGCCGTTCGGGCCCAGGAGGCCGAATATCGAGCCCCTCCTTATCCTCAGGGTGACGCCGTTGACGGCTACGAACCCGTTGAAGACCTTCGTCAGGTTCTCGGTCTCCACGGCGTGGCTCATCTGGACCGCCTCGCCCTGGCGAGCGCGGCAGCCAGAGCCGACGCGAGCGCAACCGCGATTATCAGGAGCCCTGTCTCGAGCCCCTGGGGTGACGCCGCCCAGGACTCGAGTCCCTGGAGCAAGCCCTCCCTGACGCTCAGCGTGATCGGTATCTCCTGCGTGAACTGCCTGCCAGGCGCGTTCGACTGGATCCACGTTATCTCCAGTATCGCGGAGTAGTTGCCGATCGGGGCGCTCGACGAGACGTCGAGGCTGAAGGTGGCGAGGCCCGAGGAGCCCGGGCCCAGGTCGCCGACGTACGTGAACGTGTTGCCGGACAGGCCGTTCGGGAGTATCAGCTGCGCTGACACGAACTTCGCGCTGGCGTTGCCCGCGTTGGTTATCAGGTAGGATACCTTTACGTTCGACGCCCCCTGGGAGAGGGGCGGTTCCTGGTAGGGCTCCGCGGTGAAGTTGGCCAGCGGGCTCACGCGGATCGGTACCTCGAACGTGGCCGTCCCGCCCGTGTAGTTCACTGTGAGCCGCGCGTAGAGGTCCTCCGGCGAAGAGGCGCTCCTGGGAACGTCGAAGCGGAACGTCAGGGGAACCGGCTGCCCGGGCGGGATAGCCCCCACCACCTCCTGCGTCGATCCCGGGTAGGCCGGCTCCAGCGGGGCCGGCAGCGCGAGGGAGGCCGAGGCGTCCCGGGCGGTCGCGTTGCCCACGTTGATCAGGACGACCTGCAGGACCACGTCGCTGTCGCCCGGGAACGCCCTGCCCTGCTCTATGCCGTAGCCCTGGACGGACACTGACGGCGCGAGCGCCACCGGCACGTAGACCACGTAGCGGGCGGACAGTCCGTAGTTGTACGTTATCGAGACGTTCAGGGGGTACTCGCCGGTGGTGGCGTTCGGCGACACGCCGGCCACGAAGGAAGCGGGCACCTGGGCGCCTGGGGGTATCGTGCCCACGCTCGCCGAGTCTGTCACCAGCATGAGCGGTCCCGAGGCGGCCACGGAGACGCTGACGTTGTAGGCCGGACCAGTGCCCGAGTTGCCCAGGATCACCGTGATCGTGGAGTACTGCATGCCCGGGTAGGCGGCCGAGGGGGATGACGCTGACCCCCAGTACGTGGCGTAGGCGACGGGCCTCGCGTAGAGGGTGACGGGCGCCTGCAGCAGCTGGGTGAAGTTGTAGACACGGTTGCCGGTGGGCTCCACCACCGTGTAGTTGACGAAGACGGACAGGTTGTAGACGCCGTCCGGAGCCGAGGGCGACACGTTGAGGTAGAAGATGGCCGGCACGGTAGCGCCGGGCGGGATCAGCGTGAAGTTGACCTCTGTGGGGGCGCCGGGCGACGGCTCCAGCGGGTAGGACGCGTTGAGGGCGATCGATGCGTTCTCGATCGGGTAACGGCCGGCGTTGGACAAGTAGACCGTGTAGGGAACGTAGGTGGACCCCGGCTCGACCGCGACCGGGGACGATTGAGATCCCCAGGTCGCGCCGCCCACGACGAGGGGGCCGCTCGACGCGAGCGCGATGTGCGCGGGAATGAGCGCCCCCAGGGAGAGCGCGGCCAGGAATGCCGCGAGGATTGCTGCTGCGCTGCGCCTCATGGCGCACGCCCAGGAGGAAGTTCACATATACGCTTTACGTCGATTTCGATATCGTTATCGATTCATGCCTCCCGGCGACCGCGGGGAGACGAGTCCCAGGCTCCTGGCCCTCCTGACGCCCGCCTCGTAGCCCAGGAATCCCAGCACGGCGACCGTGACTATCACGAGGGCGAAGCCGATGTCTATGGCGTCCAGGTTGGGTATATCGAGGCCCGTCGGTATGGACAGCTCCAGCAGCCACGGGAAGGCGATCACGAGCGCGCCGGCGGCGGCGAAGACCGCCCCTCCGTACGTCAGGACGTAGTAAGTTATCGTCTTGCCGACCAGGGCAACGCCCTCCGTGGTCAGGTGCTTCATGGACGTCAGCCACTTGGCGAACCCGGCGCCCCAGAGGACCTGCATGGTCATCGTGCCGGCCCCGAAGAGCGCACCGGGCAACCACGCTAGGAGAGGGCCCGGCATCGCGGGGGCAACGACGGTCATCAGCACAAGCGCGTAGGCTCCCACGCCCCACCCAGCCACGAGGCCATGAATGAACGCGAGCCTCACGGGGACCGGCTTCGTCAGGTCCTCGACCTCGGAGAACACGGGGTTCACCTCGTGCGCGAACTCCCTCCTCTGGGCCTCGCTCCCCTTCCTGTGTATCCCCAGCGCCACGCCCAACTTCTCCTCGATGTAGTGCCAGTGGGGATACCCGCCCCTGCCGGCTATGTAGAGGCCGGCCGCCAGCATCACCGCCCCGACTATCACGTAGACCAGGCCGAACGCGAGCGGGGTCTCGAGCACGGACGCCAGCGCGAAGTACGCCAGCTCGGTCAATACGGCGCGCTGCAGCGTGAACCCCGACGAGAAGACGAGGCCCGCCCTGGCGCCGCCCCTCGTCGAGAATGTTCCCACGGAGTATGAGTAAGGTTATGGGCCACGTGTGCTCGTCCGGGGTGGCGCCGTGCAGCAGGCCCAGCACGTAGGACAGCAGCAGGAGGCCAGCTATGCCATCCCGCTCAGCCCGAGGAGCTGCGACATCACCATGCGGCATCACCTCAGATCGGGGATGGGGTATCCGTGGGGGCACGTGGATGGATTGCCCAGCGCGCTCAGTATCCGGGGGGCCATCGCCGGACCCACCATGTAATCGAACTGGCTCACGAGCCTGCAGGCCTCATCGGCGCTCAGGCCGCAGCCGCTGAAGAAGACCTCGAGGGCCCGGTGGACGGCCACCAGCCCCCTGGCGACATCCATGCCGTCCTTGGAGAGCGTTATCAGGCCCCTCCTCCTCTCCACCATGCCCTTCCTCCGCAGCCGGTCGACGAGCTCCAGCGCGGTGGGTGGCCTGACGCCCATGAGCCTCGACACGTCGACGAGCCTCAGGGGGAAGCCCGACGCGCTTATTTCCCTGTAGATGGCCAGCAGGCAGTCCCTCTCCTTCTTGGTCATTTCAATTTTAGGTTCGTTCATCATTGATTAGGACCATCCAACTTCTGTTATTAAGCGCTGCGGCAGACCCGAGCCGTCTATCACCTGATCCCGGGGAGGAGCCGCAGAATCGCCGGCGGAAACCCCGGGACCCGCGGCCGCCGGGAGCTAGAGCCCCAGAATGCCGGGCGACATTATGCCCCTGGGGTCCAGCAGGGACTTCACCTCCCTGAGCACGCGGTAGTACTCGCCCATCCTGGGCATCTGATCGCCCCATACTCCGCCTATGCGGTAGGGGACCGCGCCGGACTCCAGCGCCATCACCTTGACCTCGTTCCACGCGGCTATCGCCCTGGAGCGTGAGTCCTCGCTCCTGGGGTCGAAGTAAATCGCCAGGACGGATATGAAGCTCCTGTCGGTGAGGAAGCCGCCGACGCCCATCCTGAGGCCGTACCTTTCCTTCACGTGGCGCGAGAAGGTCTCGAACCTCCTGAGGTAGTCGCCCAGCTCTCCCAGGGGCACATGCACCAGGAGGGCGGCGCGCATGCCGGCCCTGTAGGCGAAGTCCCTGACCCAGGCGTCCTTCTCGCGCAGGAGCTTCTCGAGCTCCGCCGGCCCCTGGTACCTGCCCTTGGCGCCCGCCACGCTGTCGAGCCTCCTCATCTCCATATCCGCCAGCTCCTGCGTCGGGGCCGCAACTATGACCCTCAGCCGGTGATCCCAGGGAGCACTCTCGGGATATAGGATGTCGAGCGTCCACCCGGCGGCCAGGTAGGCGTAGATCGTCGGTATCCTGGCCCTCCTGATGCCGTAGAGCGCCTCAGCGGCGTCGCCAAGATCCCCGAATGTGTAGACCGCCATCCCTATCCCGCGCGGGGCCTCCTCTACCTTGAGCGCCAGCTCCACTATTATCCCGAGCGTTCCCTCGGAGCCCGCGAAGAGGCCCGTCAGGTCATTGGCCAGCGAGTACCTGTAGAACTGCCTCCTGGCCCAGGGACTGGCCATGGATCCCGTCGTGAGGAGCTCGCCGTTCGGCAGCACGACCCTGAGCCCGAGGACCGCGTCCGCCTGGTTGGATATGTTGGGGCCGGTGCCCCACCCGCTCCCGTGGCTTGAGAAGTTGCCGCCGACGCAGCCGTGCCAGTTCTCGGGCTCCACCAGGAGGCTCAGGCCGCGCCTGGAGAGCTCCCTCTCCAGCTCGAAGAACGTTATCCCGGGCTCCACCCTGACGCTCAGGGAGCGCTCGTCCACCTCCACGATGCGGTTCATCCTCCTCATGTCGACGACGACCGCGCCGGGGCGCATCGGGACTGCGCCCCAGAGGCTGGATCCGCAGCTCCTGACGTAGAGGGGAGTGCCCGTGGAGTTGGCCCACCTGACTATCGCCTGGACCTCCTCCACGCTCCCGGGCCTCACGGCCGCCAGGGGCACGTGCCCCACGTAGGGGCTCATGTCCCTGGCGTAGCGCCTGAGCTCGACCTCCTCGGACACAACGTTCTCCGGGCCGACGATAGAGCCGAGGGCCTCTATCAGGCCCCGCGCCGAGCTCACCCGACCATCCCTCCGGCGCCGGGCACGATCCTGGCGCCCAACGCCTCCAGGTAATCCCTCACGCCGTCCCTGACGGTGTACTTGGGCGCGTAGCCCAGCTCGCGCCTTATCCTGCCCGCGTCAACCAGCGCCCTCACGGTCCTCCCGCCCGGCTCCACCTCTATCCGCGCGTCCGGGACGAACTCGCCCACGATCCCCGCGAGCTGGCGGAGGCTGAGCGCCTCGTCGCACGTGTTGTAGACGCGGCTCTGGTGGCGCTCGACCTCAAGCCCGAAGGCCATCACGTTCGCCGACTCCTTCACGTACTGGAGGACCCACACGCTGTCGCCCTGGGGAACCCTGACAGGCCTTCCCGATGCCGCGGCCTCAAACAGATCCACCAGCACGTCCATGAAGCCTGAGCGATCCCTTCCGGGGCCGAACACGAGCCCCAGCCTCATGCCCAGGACGTCCAGCCCGTAGTTGCTGGCGTAGAACTCAGCGGCGAACTCATTGGCTATATAGCTGACGCCGTGTGGGCTCACGGGCTTGGCCGGAGCATCCTCGTTGACCCTCTCGCTGCAGTAGAGCTCGGGGGGACCCAGCTGGGCGTACGAGCTGGCCCAAACGAGCCTCTCCACGTCCATGATCCTGGCCGCCTCCAGCACATTCAGGAATCCGATCATCATCGTCTTCGTCACGTTCATGGGAGTCCAGGGAGGCGACTCGGCGGCCAGGTAGGCTATCCTCCTCACGGAGTTCCGCTTGATCGCTTGCAGGATGTCGAGCAGCTCGGTCACGGATCCCCTCTCGACTCTGACGCGGGTGGCCGCGTCCCCCAGCCTCGACGTGTTGCCCGAGGGGCTCAGGGTGACTACCTGTAGGCCCCTGTTCACCAGCTCTTTCACCAGGTGCGATCCAATGAAGCCAGTCCCCCCTATCACCAAGTACGACATAGCGCGCCGCTCATCGCTATAGAGTATCCATTAAGGGTTACCATCGAATCGGCACCCGGGGCCCTTGGTACCGGCGTCAGCCCCTGGCCGAGCGGCCTTCCGAGGCCATCCCCGCGCCCCCAGCGGTGTGGCAACGGGGATCCCCGCCCGCTGGACCCTGGCGCTCGGGATCCTGACGGCGACCACAGGATCGTCGCCCCTGGACACGACGCGCGGATAAAAGCTAACCTGCGCGCGGCGCATCCCGCGTGGCCGCTCTGGCACGGCGCACGAGGGAGCACGAACGCATAAAAGGCGCGGCGGGTTCCCCGGGGGGCACGTGGGTCTCAAGGCCGCGCTGTTCTCGGGCGGGAAGGACTCGGTTTACTCCGCGCTCTTGGAGTGGCCAGTGGACATATTCGTCACGTTCGTGTACGAGTTCCCGAGGCCGTCGCCGCACCTCCTCAACGTGTCGAAGCTCGTGGAGCTGGCGGGCGCCATGTCAGTCCCGCTCGTGGTGCTCAGGGTCCACAAGGGAAGAGAGAAGGAGGAGGAGGCCCGCCTCCTCGCCTCGCTCGGGGTCTCCCGCATCGTGGCGGGGGACCAGGGCGTCGAGGATCACCTGAAGTACATGGAATCGATGGCGGCCGAGGCAGGGGCCGAGCTCTCGGAACCCCTCTGGGGACTGGAGCAGGACGTGATTCTGGAAAGGGAGCTGGAGGAGCTGGAGTTCCTCATCATAGGCGCCGGAGGGAGGGCGCGCGAGCTGATGTGCCGGCGCATCGATATAGGATCTCTCCCCGGCTTCCTCTCGGATGTGAGGAGGCTGGGGATAAGCCCGATAGGGGAGGCCGGCGAGTACCACTCGCTCGTCACGCGCGTGAGGAGGCTCGATGCGGCCATAGGCGCCAGCTGCAGGGACGTCAGGTCGTACGGGGACTACCTGATCGCGCTGGTGGACTGATGCCGCATTTGCGCGAGTTCACGAAGGGATTCGAGGACGCCTCCGCGCCGATCGTGGTGGCGGGACCGTGGCCGGGCAGCACGACGGTGTCGGGCGGTAGCTCGCGGTAGAGCCTGCACACGGACCGGCGCAGCGCCGCGGGGTCGGACCAGGGTATATCTGTCCTCCCCACCGACCCGGCGAATAGGAGGTCTCCCGTGATGACGAACCCATCTCCGACGAGGCTCAGGGAGCCCGGGGTGTGACCAGGGGTGTGCATCGCCCTAACGCCTCCCCAGACCTCCTGACCGTCCTCGACCAGCTCGGCCGAATCGGGAGGATCCGGCGGAGCGAACCCGAGCTCCTCGGACATAGAAAGCAGCCCGCGCCTGAGCTCCCAGTCCATCCGGTGGACCACGAACACTGCGCCGGTCCTCCCGACGATCTCCCTCGCGCCCCACACGTGGTCGAAGTGCATGTGCGTAGCTACTATCGCGCGGAGCCTCCTGCCGCCCAGCGCCGGGAGAATGGTGTCCGGATCCCCTCCCGGATCCACCAGCACGCAATCAGGGCCCTCACACAGCAGGTACGCGTTGGACATCAGGGGACCGACTACCAGCCTGAGCGGCAGGGGGCGCACGTCCCGGCGCTTCGGCATGGGGACAAATAAGTGGAGCTGCGGCCGCACGCGTGCCGGAATTCAGAAAAAGCCTGAGGTGAGGAATGGGGAACGGAGATGCCTCAGAGCACGGGCTGGGCTGTGGCGTAATGAGGCGGCCAGACCACCTGGGTGTACACGGAGCTGCTGGTCGAATTGTAGAACGCCTCGACCCAGAAGTAGGTCATGTTGACCGAATTGTATAGCAAGCCGGCGGAGGGTGGCCCTATCAGCGTGTTGTTGGGCGGGAACGGCGTGTAGACGCTGGCGAGGGGCCACGGGACGTCGCTGGGGGTCAGCTCGTGGAAGGCCGCGAGGACCGCGCTGGTGTTCGTGCTGCCCGCCTTCTGGATGGCGGCCAGGGACATGTACATCTGGTCGAAGCCGAAGCTCCCCAGTGCGCCGAAGGGCGCACCGGCGAAGGCCAAGAACTCGTTCCTGAAGACCTGCCAGCGCTGGTTGAGCGCGACGTCCGACGTGTTCGCGGTCGCCGGCAGGTTGGTTATCACGAAGTAGTGGTAGTAGGAGGCAGCAGAGCCCAGCAGTTTGTAGACCAAGGGATCGTCCGCGGGCGTCCATGCTATGGCCACGGTGCCCTGGAGCTGCGGGAAGCTCTTGCCCTGCTGGAGCAGGGTGACTATCTGGGGCGGCGGCATGGCTATCACGATCACGTTGGGCTGGAGCGAGGCGACGCTGCTCAGGGTGGACTCGAAGCTCGTGGCGCTCGCGGGCACCCACTGGACGCTGACTATCTGCATCTCATTCTGGAGGCCCCTCTGGTATATCGACTGGTTCAGCCCGTTGAACTCATCAACTGCCGTCGGCTCACCCTGCTTCCCGAAGTATACTATCTTTATGGGACCGCTCGGGTTTATCTGGTTCTTGTACTTCGAGAGGAAGTCGACTATCTGGGATCCGAAGAGATAGGCGGTTGGCTCTATGTGAATTATCATGTAGTGCTGGGTGAGGGGCTGGCTGTAGTCCGGCGTCGACACGGTGACGCCGCCGACGCCACCTATGTTAGGTATGTATATTATGTTATGCTGGCGGATCGTCGAAAGCTCGGCGTACACCACTCCGGAGTAGAACGCCCCGAGGGTAACCACCGGGTGGTAGGTCGTGTAGAGCTGGAGCAGCGCCTCCGGCCCCACGCTGGGGTTCGTCTGGTCATCGGCCCACACGACGTTTACCGTGTAGTTGCCCGGCCCGTTGGGGCCGTTCGCGAGGTATATCCCACCCTGCGCGTTGACCTGACCCTGCACGAGCTGCGCGGCCTTCAGGAGCTCCTCGCCCGAGAACCCGAAGGGTCCCGTGAGGTCGGTCGCCACGCCTATCGTCACCTGGCCCACTATCGCGTGAGTCGGTGTGGGGGTCGGGGTGGGCTTGGGGGGCGGCGGCCTGGTGGCGTAGTACGCGGCCACGCCGCCCACGATCACCACGATGATGACGACGGCGATTATCGCCCACAGAGCGGTCTTGGAAATGGCGCTTCTCCTCATCTTCGCCCGCATCTGTGAACTAGTAAAATATAAGCATTATCTTCACTATATATCGTAGTAGAGGTTATTATTTTGACTGCGCTACACGTAGGTCAATCACCAGGAAGATCCTCTATAGGAGAAACATCGCGAATGCGACCGGGACGGGAGGGCAGCCTCAGAAGGGCGCCACGTCAAGCAACCCGTCGGGCCCAACCGAGACCCTATAAGTCCTCAGCGGGACCCGCACCTGCTCCTGCTCGCACGGGACCTCCGGCTTCACGTGAGGGGGCTCCACCATCTCCCCCGTCCTCATGTCGTACCTGGCGCCGTGCGCGGGGCATATCGCGATCGGACCCTCCGCCTCGGAGAGGAGCGCGCATCCCATGTGCGCGCAGACGGCGTCCATGCCGTAGAACTTGTCGCCGTACTTCGCTATGAGCACCGGTCTCCCGCCCAGCCATATGATCATGGAGTTGCGGTCCTCGAACGAGTGAACGTGTATGCGAACCTTCATCCGGCGGTGGGAGGGCGCACCGTCTCCCTTAAACGTGTCACGCTCAGGCCCCGACGCTTATTATGAGCCATGCCTCCAGCACCGCGGACGCGTAGAGCAGGGCCACGGATGCCACCATCAGGGTCAGCGACAGCCACAGTCCTCCGCGATCGCTGCGGATGAGCGCCGAGTACAGCTCGTGCCCTCCGGCCACAGCCAGCGCGTAGGACGAGAACTCAGTGAAGGTGGCCGGGGCCAGGAGCACGGACAGCACGTAGGCGTACCAGAACCTATTGCCGCCCCAGAGGGAGGTTGCCCCGACTGCCCAGACCAACGAGGATGTTTCCATGAGCGAGAACCCGAAGAGTGCCGCGCCCGCCACCGGCACGTACGATATCGCGTCGATCTTGAGATTGTGCTCGAATATCGCGAGCGCCATGGCGGGCACCGTCGTGTAAGAGGAGCGGAAGCTCTCGACCTCCCCCACGAACTGCGTCACCGTGGAGGGCGAGGCCAGGGCCGTGTAGAAGCCAGGGGGGGCCGCGAGCGCGGCGAGCGTCGCGTATGCTACCGCCATTGACACCGCGTACACGCGGAGGGGCCTGCGCGGGGAGGGCCTCAGGGGGCGGCCGTATATCGAGACCGCGAACACGATGGCGAACGCGGCCGGGAAGGCCTCTATGTAGCGGGACGCCACGCCTGGGAGGGCACGCAGGGCAAGTCCGATCGCGTAGAGCGCTAGGGTCACCGCCACCGATGCAGCGAGCATCCAGAGAGGCCTGTCCACGCTCACCGCGTCCAGGATCCGGGATCCCAAGCCTCTGATGCCCATACCGGTCGCGCGGAGCTACCATCCGGTATTAACGGATTTCCGCGACGCGCGTTTGCGGATGAAAACTGCGCGCAAAGGGACGGTCAGGGACCGCCCGTCCCCCCGCGGTAACGGCGGGGCCCCCCGCGGCCCCCCGGCGCGCCCTCGGCGGAGACCAGGAGGCCCCTCTTGAACATCTCCACCGCTTCCCTGGCGGGCACGCGCGGCGAGTAGTACACGTCGATCCCCGCGGCCCTGAGGGCCATCAGGCGCTCACCTCCCGCCGCCCCGACTATGACCGCGTTGACGCCACGCGACTCCAGCGTCGGCAGCAGGTCCCTGATGGGCCTCCCGCGTGCGGGATTCCTCAGTTCCTCCTCGGCGCCGGTCCCCGTGTCAACTATGAGCAGCCCCTCCGAATCCGATGCGCTGTCGGCCACGTGGCTGGAGGCATCGATGAACACCGCGATCCTCCATCTGCCCGATGGCGCGCCGGGCTCCTCGTGTATCGACACCATGAGCAGGTCCGGCATCTCCCTCCTGAGGACCTCCTCCACCCTGTCCGCTATTGCGTCGGCGTCCCTCACGCTGATGGCCGGCGAAGTCTCCAGGTGCATCGCCGCCATCAGGAACGGGCCGGCCCTCCTGGTCCTCACGTCGTGGACGCCCACGACGCCCGGCACCCTGGAGGCTATCTCCCTTATCCTGGCGGCGGCGCCCTCGTCGGCCGCGTCCAGCAGCGTCAGGACGGAGGATCTGCCTATCAGGTAGGCCTGATAGAGAATGAACGCGGAGATTCCGAGCCCGACGGCGGCCGCGGCCCACCAGTAGCCGGTGGCCTGGCCCGCGACGCCCGCCACGGTGACCACCGAGATCAGGACGTCCTGGAACGCGTGGGAGGCCTCTGCGCTGAGGGAGCTGAAGACGCTACCCTTCGATGCCCTGAGGTAGGACGCCAGCGCGTAGTACACGGCGGCCGACGAGCCCTCCAGCGCCACCAGCAACAGGGGGTCCGCGACCGAGGTGTAGGAGGGATGCAGGGAATCCCACGCGATCTTGAGGGCCGCAGCCCCTATGGCTACCGCCACCACCAGGGCAGCGAGGTTCTCGGCCTTGTACATGCCGAACGGGAACCTCGAGGTTGGGTGAGCGCGCGCCAGCCTGAGCCCGATGTAGACGGCCAGAGCTGTCAGCGCGTCGGCCAGCGTGTGGACGCCGTCCGCCTCCACGGCTACGCTGCCCAGCCAGTAGCCAAGCAATATCTTCGCCGTCGCGAAGAGCAGGTAGACGGCGCCGGCGATGGAGGCCGCCCTCATCCCGCTGGAGAAGGCCTCGCGCCAGGGCCCGCCCGCCTCCACGGCCCCGCTAGGCGCGGCCCCGGAATAAGCGTTGCCGACCGGCACATATTTTGTGCAATTACACAAAAATATATCAGTTGCGCTATTCTCAGCCCAGGAACACCGACGACACGTATCCCAGGAGCAGCGGAGCGATGATCCCGATCGCGAGGACCGCGGCGGCCCCCGCCAGGAGCGCTGCCAGGTAGCGGCCCTCCACCCTCGGTCCCTCGCCCTTCGCCAGCATCTCCCTGATCACCACCGCGTAGTAGAAGGCGCTGATGCCGCTGTTGACCAGCGCCAGCACGGCCAGCCATATCGAGTAGCCGGACGCGGCCAGGAACATGTACAGCTTGCCCCAGAAGCCCAGCAGAGGCGGGAGCCCTAGGAGACTCAGCAGGAGCAACGATGCCGAGACAGCGGCGGCAGGGCTGCTGGAGAGCATCCCGCGGACGCTCGTGAGGCGACCGCCGGCTTCGCCGGCGAGCGCGAAGAGCGGCACCTTCGCCAGCGAGTACGCGACGGCCTGTATGGCCACCGCGTAGTAAGCCAGGAGCAGCAGCGGGCGGTAGGCCGGACCGAGGCCAGCGAAGTACGCAGCAGCGGCTATCGCTGTCATTATGTACCCGACCTGCGCCATGCTGCTGTATGACAGTATCATCTGGAAGCTCCTGCTGCTCAGCGCGGCGAAGTTCCCGTAGATCATCGTGATGACGGCCACCGCCGCGGCGGTCAGCGCTATCGGCGCGGACAGCGGCCCCGCCGCGGCTACTATAAGGATCCTGGCGATTATGGCTATGAAGCCCAGCTTGACCACGCCTGCCACGAATGAGACCACCCTGCCGTCGGCCCTGCCGTAGACGTTGGGGAGCCACCAGTGGAACGGGAACAGTCCCAGCTTGAAGCCCACGGCGGCCAGCGCGGCGACCACGGCGGCCAGCGCGAGGCCGCGCGCCCCGAGCGTGGCCGCGCCAAGCGGGACTATGGCGAACGAGGACGCCGCCTGGAGCGCCGAATCCACCGCCGCCCAGGCCATCAGGAACAGGGTGGCAACTATGCCCACCATGATGTACCTGACCGAGGCTGCCTTACTCGAGGCATCGTCCGGGAGCGCTATGAACACGTAGCTGGCCACGGACACTATCAGCCAGGTGGCCAGCACGACCAGCGCGTCGGCTGCGCCGGCCAGGAAGAATGTGCCGAACAGCACCAGCGGCACGAGGCTGAAGGCCGCGGGGCTGGTGGACCACTTGGATGCGTCGGGGCCCATGGCGACCAGCGCGAGCAGTGAGGACACGGAGGCGCCCAGCAGTATCATGGAGCTGAACGGATCCTGCACGACGAGGCCCCCGTAGAGCGACAGGGACGCGGACATGCTCAAGTATAGCGACGCCGCCGAGGCCACCAGGAAGGCCAGGGAGCCGAGGACCGCGAGCGAGAGCGCGATCCTCCAGCGCCTGCCGACCAGCGGCACCGCTAGCCCCGTGGCGAGCGTCAGGTAGATCATCGACTGCACGAGGAGTACTGCGATGGCCATGTCAGATCGCCCCCCAAGCTATCAGGAGAACCATCAGCAGAATGCCGGTCAGCGACAGATACATGGCCAGGGAGTAGTCCGTGCGCCCACTGAACGTGGACCTGAGCCACGAGGAGGACCAGCCCGCGAACGACGGCAGCACCGAGTGGTAGAACGCATCTATCGCGCGATCCACCGCGCGCAGCACCACCGAGAGGCCGATGAACGAGTACACGAACGCGTAGTAAATCAGGGAGTTCAGGTACCACCTGTCGAACAGGAACGAGTGTATGCCAGAGAGCAGCCTGCTGGATCTCACGGCGGACATGAAGTCTATGCGCCTCAGGTAGGCGGCCGCCACCAGCAGGATGTCCAGCACGAGCAGCGCTGTTATCGCCAGGGTCGCCACGTCTATGGCAGGCATGAACTCGGGCCTCACGAGAACTGATAGAGTCTCGCTCACGCCCTGCGCCAGGTCAGAGCCGGCCACCGGCCAGAAGATGCCCAGCAGCAGGGCGCCCAGGGCCAGCAGGAAGTAGGGCCCCAGCATCAGCGGCGGCGCCTCGCGCGGGCCGTGCCCCCCGTGCTCGCCGGAGTGGGCAGCGCGCAGGGGCGGCAGGTGGAACACCCTGACCGCGAGCCTAGTCGTGTAGGCGGCCGTGAAGAAGGCCGTCACCACGGCCATCAGGTACAGCGCCGTGTAGCCTGTCTGAGCGACGCTCTCGAGCACGAGCTCCTTCGAGAAGAAGCCGCTGAGGGGTGGGATCGCGGCGAGGCTCAGTCCGGAGAGCCACATGGCAACCGCCGTCGCTTTCATGTACTTGGCGTAATCGCCCATGTCGTCGATGAACCTGCTCTCGGCCACGTGGAGCGCCCAGCCAGCTATGAGGAACAGGGCGGCCTTGAACACGGCGTGGCTCAGCAGCTGGGCCAGCCCGGCGAAGACGCCCTGATCCATCGCCGCGACCGCGGCCTGTCCCTCCGTTACGAGCAGGCCTCCCGCGGCGGCCGCGAGGATCATGTAGCCCAGCTGGCTCGCGGTCGAGTACGCTAATATCAGCTTGAACTCGTTGTTCACGATCGCCATGGTAGCCATCATGAAGGCTGTGAGGGCGGCGAGGGCGGCGACGATCCCGAAGTAGACCTGGGACTGGGCCTCCGCCAGGACGCCCGCCGCTATCGCTCCCACGAATATTAGGGGGGCGAACCTGAGGACGAAGTAGACGCCGGCCTTCACCATCGTGGCGGCGTGTATGAGCGCGGACACTGGCGTCGGACCGGTCATGGCCGTGACGAGCCACTCGTGGAACGGGAACTGAGCGCTCTTGGCCAGCGCGCCGAGGGTGAATATGAAGAGCACCGCCGCCAGCAGGTCGTTGTTGGCGAGGTACGCCATCCAGCTCCCGGCCGAGGACGCCAAGCCGGGTATGCTGAAGGTGTGCGCGACGAGGAACAGGGCGCTCATGCCGACCAGGAACCCGACGTCGCCGAGCCTAGTGAACATTAGCGCCCTGACCCCGCTGTTGCTCGGCTCGAAGTACATCGGCAGCCCCAGGGCCTTCCTGCCGGGGACGCCGACCCACTTGTCCTCCTCATCCGTGTACCAGTGGCCTATCAGCGCGTAGCTCGCGAGCCCGGTGCCCTCCCACCCTATGAACATCAGGACGAGGTTCTCCGCCACAACGAGCAGCAGCATGGAGCCGACGAAGAACGTGATGAAGAAGAAGTAGCGCTGGACCCCCCAGTCGCCCCTCATGTACTCCAGGCTGTAGACCGCTATGAGGAAGCTGAGCCACGACACTATGACCGCCATTATCGCGCCGAGCCCGTCGAGGTAACTGCCCACACTGACGGCGAGGGACGCGCCGGACCCGAGGTTCAGGCTCACCCAGTTCCAGCTACTCACGGCGTCTATGGTCTCGTGGAGGGCCAACACGTCGTAGAGCGCGACGGTCGACACGATGGCCGCGGCGAGTATGCTCAGCACGCTCATCAGGCCGTAGAACCTCTCGCGCCTGATGCCCAGCAACCACGCCACAGCCATCACGGCTGCCGCGGCGAAGGGCACCAACCAGATGGAGGACCACACGTACCAGGGTGCGTGCACGATCATCTCACATCACACCTCCTGAGGCCTGGCCCAGGATGAGCTTGAGCCAGGCGTGAACCCCGGAGATCATGGGGTTGACCACTATGAAGAGGGCGAAGCCCAGGATCGCTATGGCGAGCATCGAGAGCTTGAATGGGTCGATGACCTCCCTCAAGTTCCCGAGCTCGCTCCTGGGCTGCCCGTAGAATATGCGCCTCATAGTGACGAATGAGTACGCCGCGGTCACGCCCAGGGCCAGCATGAGGAGCGCGGCCATCCCGACCATGTAGCCCAAGCCCGCCATCGCGTACGACTGCACCGCGCCCAGGACTATGAACAGCTCGCTCCAGAAGCCCAGGGCGGGCGGGAGCCCGCTCAGGTTCATGAAGCCGAAGAGCGCCAGCGAGGCCACGAGCGGGTACCTCCTGGCGAGGCCCCCCATCCTGCCTATGTCGCGGAGGTTGTGGGCCTCGGTTATGAAGACGCCAGCGGTCATGAAGAGGAGGGCCTTGCCGATCGCGTGCGAGACGTACATCAGCATCGAGCCTATTATTCCGAACTGCGTCAGTGTGGCTAT
This sequence comes from Conexivisphaera sp., assembly GCA_049976725.1. Classification (GTDB taxonomy): domain Archaea; phylum Thermoproteota; class Nitrososphaeria; order Conexivisphaerales; family Conexivisphaeraceae; genus Conexivisphaera. The sequence goes on from JBMFHR010000007.1 coordinate 18,164, forward strand.
TCCCAGGAGCATGTAGCCCATCTGGCTGATGCTGGAGTACGCGAGGAGCCTCTTGAAGTCGGACTGGCGGAGGGCGTTGAGTCCCGCGTACACTATGGTGACGAAGGCCAGCGCCATGAGGTAGGGCCTCCACTGGTACATTATCGAGGGGAAGTACTGTATGAGGAACCTGGCCATCGCGTAGCCCGCGAGCCCGATCAGGCTGGGGGACAGGAGCGCCGAGATCGGGGTGGGGGCCTCCGCGTGCGCGTAGGGCAGCCACATGTGGACGCCGAACAGCGCCATCTTGACGGCCAGCCCCACGAACATCAGGAGCGCGACGACAGCGGCCATCGGGCCTAGGGCTGTGGCGGGACCCACGGTCTCCAGGGACGTGCCCAGCGGCTTCAGGTAATCGAACGAGCCCTCGACCACCCCGTAGTACAGGGCCCCGGCCAGGAACGTCACCGCGCCGACGTGGGTCCAGACGAAGTAGAGCATCGATATCCTCGACCTGTCGCCGTAGCCGTAGTACATGATCAGGAGGAACGAGGAGATGAGGGTGCCCTCCAGGAAGACGTAGAACTCCACCAGGTTCGTGGAGAACGCGACGCCCATCATCGTGGCGGCGAACACATTGTAGAGGAACTGGTAGGCGCCGTAGTCGGGCGGCGTCTCCCCGCTCGAGCGCATCTCCTCGATCCTGTGCTCCATGTACTTCAGCCCGTAGATCGACACGAAGGCCGTGACTATGGAGAGCGCCACGACCACTGGCGCCGAGAGCCCGTCTATCGCCAGCAGGAAGTGGCCCATCCTGTACGACGTGAGGTTGAATCCTATCGGATCCACCAGATCCCCGGCGCCCGACCAGTACAGGTAGGCCACAGCCCCCAGGGGAACGAGGAGCGTGAGCGCCGAGAGGTAGGCGTAGGCCGACCTCCACCTGTCGCCGCTCAGCCAGGCCGCCACGCCCACGATTATCGGGAGGGCGACCGATGCCCAGAGCACGGGAATTGATGCGATCATCACTCGGGCACCTCCTCCAGTTTGTCGGACGACAGGGAGCGGGACGCCCTGTAGTACGAGATCAACACAGCGACCACGACGATGACCTCGGCGGAGACCACCGAGATCACCACCACGCCGAAGTACGTGGCGGACGAGGCGCTAAGGGAGAGCAGCGGCAGCAGCGTCATGAGGAGGCCGTTGAACGCGACCTCCACCGACAGGAGCTGCCTCACGAGGTTCCTGGAGTACGTCAAGCCGTACGCTCCCATACCGATCACCATTATCCCGAAGGCAACGACCGCCGCGTCTAGCGCGCTGGGATCCGGCGTCATTTCCCCTCACCACTCCTGGCCACGCTTATGGCCTCCACGAGGGTGGCGGCCTGGGCTATCACTATCAGCGCGACGACGAGCGCGTAGCGGCTCAGCAGGCCTCCCACGGCGGCAGACATCCCGACCGGCTGGGGGCGCACCAGGAGGCCGTAGGCGGCCGCCGATATCGCGACCCCGAGCCACACTATGATCGCCAGGAGCGCCGAGAGGGCCCCCATGCCGGGATCGGTGCGCTCCTCACCCCGCAGCCCCAGGAGAGACAGGGTTATGATGATGAACATCACGGCCGCGCCCACGTAGACTATCACGAGGAACGCGGACACTATGCCGAATCCCAGGATGGCGAGCTCGGCGGCGACCACGGACCCCAGGACCGCCAGCGACGCGCTGGCGTACACGAAGTCCCTGGCCCTCACGACGTAGTACGAGGCTATCAGGGACGCGATACCCATGATTATTGCCCAGATCACTAGCCAGCTCAAGCCGATCCACCTCCCTCCTGCTGGGCAGCCTGTTCCCCGGCTGCGGCCGTCGCCTGCTCCCTCACCTTGACCAGGCCGCGCCTCTCGTCGAAGACGTACCTCACGGGTATCCCTTCCTTCGCGGTGGCGTACTCAGGCTCCTTCTGGAACTCGTCGAGCGTCAGCACGAGATCCTGCATGTTGTAATACACTATGTCATGGTAGGGAACGTGGTAGAGGGCCTCCGTGGGGCATATATCGACGCAGTACCCGCAGAACACGCACCGGTTGTAATTTATCACGGGGTATTTCTTCTTCGCCTTCTCGCCCTCCTTCTGGGGGAGGAATATCATGCGCATGGCCCTCGTCGGGCATATCCTGGCGCAGGATCCGCAGCCTATGCACTTATCGTAGATCAGCACTATGAAGCCCCGGTAGCCCACATCGAGCTTTATGTACTCGTGCGGGTACATGAGGGTGAACCTGTTCGGATCCAGGAAGTACTTGACCCCCAGGACTAGCGCCTCCACGTTCCCGGCTACGATCCTCCCGAGGGCGCTCCTCCTGGGGACCTCCTTCATTCCAACCTTAGCCGGCAACCGTGATCACCCCCGCATACGCGTAAACGTGGAAATACGCCTCCGCCAGGCCGACCCCCAGGGCGGCCAGCGCGAGGGGCATCAGTATCTCCCAGGCTATTCCCAGGGCCTGGTCTATCCTGTACCTGCCGTAGACGGCCCTGAGGAAGCTCATGACGGCCATTATTATCAGGGCCTTCACGGAGACTATGAGGCTCGGGATAAGGTACCCGGCCACGAAGCCCGATCCGGGCTCGTAGGGCGCCCATCCGCCCAGGAAGACCAGCGCCATCAGGACGGAGAACACCCACCTCTTGATGTACGCCGCGCCCATGTTGAGCCCGTACATGAGTCCGGAGTACTCCGTGTAGGGCCCGGCGACTATCTCGGACTCCGCGTCCGGTATCTCGAAGGGGAATCCGCTCGTTGTCATGAGGGTCGCCACGAACGCCGTGAGGAATGCTATGGGGTCCAGGAGGCCGAACCAGAGGCCGCCGGACTGCGCGCGCACGATGTCCACCAAGTTGTACGTCGACGTGGCGGCGGCCGCCGATAGGAGTGATAGAACCGCCACGAGCTCGTAGGCCGTCACTATGAAGGACTCCCTCACGCCGCCTATCACCGAGAACTTGTTATTGCTGGCCCAGGACATGACCAGCACAAATATTGGGGAGAGGGTTGCCAGAGCCACCGCCAGCAGGAGGCTGTAGTCCATTGGAATGGGCCAGAACGCCGGGTTCGAGGTCAGCGGCACGGCGTCGAGCGGCAGCAGGGAAAGTACGACGACGGTGACGGGCGCCGCGAAGTACAGTGCCGCGTCAACCGTGCGCGGAACTATTATCTCCTGGAAGGAATAGCGGATCAGGTCCGCTATCAACTGCGTGGCCCCCCCGGTGCGCGGGCTGATCTCGTAGGGTCCGTACCTCATCTGGACCCTGGCCGCCGCCTTCCTCTCGAACCATATTATGAAGACGGCGACCACGAGCGCTGCCACGAGCCCGGGTATTATGATGAACTGGTAGACGGGTGGGTAGAATATCACGTACCTGAGGATCCAGTGCGCGACCTCGTAGGCGCTCACCATGCTCCCACCTACCTGTCCCATTCTGGCGGGAAGTAATCAAAGCTCCCGTAGATCGCGGGCAGGTCCGCCAGCCTGTGCCCTGGCATCGCGTACTTGAACGCTATGACGTTCCTGAAGGAGCCGGACACGACCCTCACGCGGTAGGGCATGTCCTTCCCCTCGCTCTCCACGTAGTAGGTTATCTCGCCGCGCCCGGACTCGGCGCGGGCGAACGCCCTCCCGGCCGGGACCCTGAGCGACGCGTAAAGGGGTATCATCTTGACGCGGTACTTCCCCGCGTACGGCACCGCCCCGGCGTAGACCTGCTTGTAGATCGGGGGAGCCGTCTTCCAGAACTTCTCGTGTATGAAGCCCTCGCGCGGGTGCCTCTCGAGCCAGTCCGCGGCCTGCTCCATGATCGAGAGGCTCTGCCTAATCTCATCGACCCTCTGCCACGCCCTCGCGAGCGAGTCGCCCTCGCTGTAGACCGGCACCTCGAAGTCCACACGGTCGTAGGCCTCGTAGGGCTCCACCAGCCTGACGTCGTACTTGACGCCGCTCGCCCTAACGTTGGGGCCCGCGAGCCCGAGCTCCACCGCCCTCCCCTGGGGTACGACGCCGACCCCCTCGAGCCTGCTCCTTATATTGGGATTGTCCAGGAAAATCTTGGCGTACTCGTCCAGCCGCCTCCTCATATAGGCCGCGGCCTTCCTGACGTGCTGAGCGAATCCGTCGGGCATGTCGCGGCGCACCCCGCCGAACATCGGGTAGCTGTGAGTCAGCCTGGCGCCCGTCAGCTTCTCCGCCAGCTCGACGAATATCTCCCTGTCGCCGAAGGCCCACATGTAGAGCGTCGAGTGGCCCAGGAAGACCCCGAATATCCCGAAGCCGTAGAGGTGGCTCGCGACCCTGTTTATCTCACAGAGCAGCGTCCTGAGGTACTTGGCCCTCTCCGGCGGGTCGACGTCGAGGAGCTTCTCGACCGCCTCGACGTAGGGCAGCGTCACGTTGCACGCGTCGAGAATAGCCATCCTCTCGAGGAGCGGTATATTCTTCATCCAGTCCCTGCCCTCGGACAGCTTCTCCATCGTCCTGTGCACGAAGCCTATGTCGGGGTCTACATCGACCATGATGTCGCCCTCGACGCGCACGATTATCCTCATGTGCCCGGAGCCGGGGTGCGCCGGCCCTATGTACACCTCGTATAGGTTGCCCTCCAGGCGGCGCACCTCCATTCCGGGGAGCGACTGGACCGCGCTTCCGGCCTCCCCAGCCATCAGACCCACCTCTTGGTGCTGGTGAACTCCTCGAAGGTGGACTTCAGGTAGTCATCCTCCTCGGTGACCTTGAAGTCCTTCCTGAGCGGCGTCCGCGCCGCCAGATCGGGCGTCAGCAGGAGCGGCCTGAGGTCCGGGTGCCCCTCGAACTTGACCCCGAAGAACTCGTAGACCTCCCTCTCCTGGAACTCCGCGCTGAGCCAGATCCCCGAGAGGCTGGGCACGATCGGGTTGTCCCTGTCCACGGAGGTCGCTAGTCCCACCACGTGTCTGGCCAGCGACTCATCGAGCATGCTGGACACGTGGTAAATGACCTTGATCTGCTTCTTCGCCGGATAATCGACGGCCGTCACGGACTTCACGTGATCGAAGCCCGCGGCCTTCATCCTGGAGGCGGCCTCCCTTAGCGCGCCGGGCTCCACGGCGACCTCCACGTAGCCCTTCAGCTGCTCCACGCTGATCCCCTCGCCCAGGATCGACTTCAGCCTCTCAACTATACCTGGCGCCGAGGTCGACATCCTCCCCCCTCCAACCGCACAGGTCCTCCTTCGGGATGATGTTCCTCAGATCCTCGCGCTCCCCCTCGGCGAGCCAGCCGGACGCCACCCCCTCCTCCCTGATCTTCCTCTGCAGCTCGACTATAGAGCGCGCGACCGCCTCGGGCCTGGGCGGGCAACCCGGTATGTAGACGTCTATGGGTATGACTTGCCAGGGCCTCACTATGTTGTAGCTGTTGTAGAAGAGGCCTCCGTCGAGCGCGCACACGCCCATCGCTATGGCGAACTTCGGATAGGGCATCTGCTCCCAGGTTATCCTCAGCGAGCAGGCCATCTTCCTGGTGACCGTGCCCTCGACTATTATCAGGTTGGTCTGCCTGGGGGATACCCAGGGCAGCGACCCGTAGCGCTCGTTGTCGAACCTGGGTCCCCACGCCGCGCCTATCTCGCACCCGCAGCAGCTGGTCATCAGGTGGACCGGCCAGAGGCTGAAGGCGGTGGCCCAGTCCACCATGGGCGATACCGGACCCCTCTTCAGTATTTCCCTGGCGCGCCTCACCATCTCGTCCATGTCCACGATTATTACGTTCTCCTTGGAGAAGGCCACCGGGCTCCTCCTCTGCTGAGGGCGCCCCTCGCTCAACGGATCACCTCCTCAGAATCTCCACGCGGCGACGCGCCTCGCCTCCCTCAGGCCGTACACCATGAGCGGCGCGTAGGCCGCCACCAGTATCAGGTAGAGCTCGAGGACCCTGCCGACCAAGTACTGCGGGGCGGCCGCCGCGAAAGCTATGAGGACCACTGCCGGCTCGAGGGACATGAAAGCTATGAGGTACCCCAGGTACTGGAAGCCGATCCTGCCCTTCCCGACCCCCCTGGGCGGGTTGGACGACTCGAAGGGGACTTCCCTGTACTTCTCGGCGGACGATATCTCGCGGGGCTGCTCTATGAGCTTCCTGAGGAGGGCCAGGACGGCCACCAGTAAGGCCAGCATGAACATGGGGATGACGACCATGGAGTTGGCGGAGAGCACGTATGGATTGAAGGCCGTGGACGCCAGCATTGGGCCCACGGCTGCCGCGCCAGCGGCGCTCTATTTATATCTATCCGCGCCGGGCGTACTGATAATCAATTTACAGAAAATTCGCTGATCAGGGAGACCAAGGCTGATCCGCGGGACGTCCCGCATGCCATCACCAGCCGATGCCCCGCAACCATTTTATCGGTGGTCGGACCCTCCAGCGCGTGCCGAGCGGGGAGCTCGAGAAGTTCGAGGAGGCCATCAGGAAGTATCGCGCGCTCCTGCCGGAGGAACCTGACCTGGATCGCGCCAAGAGAATAGAGGAGGTGCAGCTCAGGATAGCCGACGAGCTGCGCGATCTCATAGATGAGGGCGCGGGGCTGGATGCGGTTCTGGGGGAGCTCGATGCCAATGGGACCCTCAGGGCTCTGATCGAGGAGGTCGCCGAGGAGCTCGGCCCGGAGGATCGCGTGGACGCCGAGGAAGCCTACAGGAAGGCCGTGGGTGGAGATGTGGAGGGCGTGGAGGGCATGTCGGCGCTCCTAGTGATCCAAGCGGTGGCCAGGGCCTACGCGGAGAAGTATGAGGCCAGGAATGGCCGCTCGAGGTCGGACAGCGACGCATGCCCGCTCTGCGGGACCGAGAGCAGGACCATGGTGAGGGAGGGCAACACGTACTACATGGTGTGCCCGCTCTGCAGCCACGAGTGGTACCTCTCCGACGGTTCACTCAGGTGCCCCAAGTGCGGCGAATCGGAGAGGCTCGGCGTGTACACTGACAGGAGGGGGATCCTGGGCCTGGCGTCATGCCAGGGGTGCGGGCACACGTGGCACCTGATACTGGGCGAGGTTGATGCGCCGAGGGTGGTGCTACCGCTCATCGGGATGGGAGCGGAGAGGTTCAGGAGGGCGCTCCCCCCGGGCGTCGCCGAGTCAGCGCACGATCGATAGTATGATTCCGCACAGACCCCCGCCGAAGACGACGGCCACCATGGCCCAGTATATGGCCCTCTCCCAGGCAGCCAGCGGATGACCCCTCATTATGGAGGGATCAGACACGAGCCTCCCCAGGTAGTAGAGGGGGGGCAGTATTACCAGGGTGTAAGCGGCCATCAGGTCCAGCATCAGCGCCACGATATCTGTGGAGGCAACGGCGACGGCCGCCGCAGCCGCGCCCATCACGGCGTAGTACAGGAAGCCGACGCGCCTGGAGCTCGATCCCAGGGCGCTCAGGAAGCCCCAGCCGGATGCCATCGCCGCCACGGTGAGCGCCAGGAAGCCGGCCGCGACGAAGCCGACCCCCATCACGGCGGATGACGCGGGCCCCAGGGGACGGAGCAGCCCGGCTATCTCGGAGGGCGTTATCGACACGGCTGAGCCGCCATCGACTATCCTGAGCCCGTAGCCATCTATCACGGTTATCGACATCAGGATCTCCGACACCACGGCGCCTATCAGCGTCTCCAGCCTCTCGGCGGGGAGATCCGACTTGCCCAGCCCCTTCCTGGCGTCAGCGCCCGAGTGGAAGAACAGCATCCACGGCATTATGACGGCGCCTATGCTGGCGGCGAACAGGAAGCCGTATCCGGGATCCGCGTAGGGCTGCACGGGACTCAGTCCCTCCAGGAGGAGGCTGCGCACGTCCACGGGGAAGAACGCGACGGACGCGACGACCGCCGCAACCAACATGAAGCTCACCGGGAGCAGCACGGCCTCGGCCGTCCTATAGCGCTCGGTCGCCACGATCGCCAAGAAGGCCAGGAAGGCCGCGGCCACGGCCAGGAGCGGCGGGGCGCCGAGCAGCCTGGCGCCGAGGGCCACGCCCGCGAACTCGACCACATAAGTCATGAAGTCGGCGAGGGCCATGGGCATCGCGGCGATCGCCACCGAGCGGCCGCCGTGCTTCTCCCTTATCGCCCTGCCCAGGCCCATGCCCGAGACCGTGCCCAGCCGCCCCGCCGCGTCCTGCAGGAAGAACAGGGGCACGGTCAGGATCAGCATCACGAACACCATGCGATAGCCCCACGACGCGCCGTCCTGGAGCCCGGTGACTATGGACGCGACGTCCACGTCGGCTATCATGACGAGCCATGCCGGACCGAACGTGCGCATGAGCCGGGCTATTCCCTCGGCGTCCAAGACCCCACGCGCGCACGTGACGTGCGACCTCCTAATTTAGGATGTCCCTAATTTCTTGCGGTGCGCGTCTCGCTTATATAACGCGCTGGATCCCCCGCGCACGTGAAGCTGCTCAACTACGAGCTGGAGGGGCGCACTGGCCTGGCGGCCCTCATAGAGGGGTCCTACTACGATGTCGCGTCCTGGGCCAGGGCCCTGGGGATCGAGGGGCTCTCGGGCCCTGGCCCGCTCAGCCTGGACTTAGTGCTATCCAGCGGGAACCTCGAAACCCTGGTCAGGAGCGAGGAAAACATAGCCAGGCTGGGCGAGCCGCTGCCGGAGCCCAGGAGGCTGCCGGTCGTGCTCTCGCCCGAGAAGATACTGATGGTGGCGGTCAACTACGCCGCCCACGGGAGCGAGCTGCACTCGAACCTCCCGGCGGAGCCGTACGTGTTCGCTAAGTTCCGGAACGCGCTAGTCGGGGACGGCGGCCACATATACATACCCAGATCATCCAGGAAGGTGGACTGGGAGGTGGAGCTGGCCGTAGTAATCGGCCGCAGGTGCAAGTACGTGGACGCGGCAAGGGCCCTCGGGTGCGTCGCCGGCTACACCATCGCGGTGGACATCAGCTTCCGCGATCTCCAGTACGGGCGCACGACGAAGGGGTACGGGCCCAACTGGCTGAAGGGGAAGGCCCTCGACCATTCGCTCCCGCTGGGTCCCTGGCTGGTCACCTCGGACGAGTTCGGCGACCCGCACGACGCGGGGCTCAGGCTCTACGTGAACGGCGAGCTCAAGCAGAACGGCAACACGCGCGACATGATCTTCCCGGTCGAGAGGCTCATAGAGTACCTGTCCGACGGGATGACGCTGGAGCCCGGGGACATAATATCGACGGGAACGCCCCCGGGCGTCGCGGCGTCCACGGACGGCCCCTATCTGAAGCCGGGGGACCTCGTGGTGTCGGAGATCGATCGCGTGGGGCGCATGGAGAACCGCGTGTTCATGGACCCGATGCTCGGCTGAGGGCATCAGAATGGCAGCAGACCGTAGCGCGCCAGGTCCCTCGAGACGGAATCCACGTACGACTTGAGGTTCGCCAGCACTATCCTGCAGGTTATGAAGCCGACTATCTTCCCCCTCTCCGTCACCATTACGCGCCTTATCCCGCGCTTGGCCATGAGCTCCGCCACGTCGGAGAGCTCCTCGCCAGCGTCCACCGACACGACGCCGCGGGTCATCACATCCCCGGCACTCGTGGAGGATGGGTCGAGGCCCCTCGCGAGCACCTTGTTCACGAGATCCCACTCGGTGACGATCCCCACGGCCTCCCCCTTCGCATCCCTGATGAGGGCGAAGCCGTGCCGGCTCTCCGACATCAACTCGGCGAGCCTCCTGCAGGAGGTGTCCTCATCGACGAAGAGGGGATCACGCTCCATCACGTCCCTCGCGTACAGCGTCACGGACATCTCCTCCGCAACGCTCACTATATATCATTTGGTATGAATCCCCGGCGAGCGGCGCTACTTCCGGAAGGTGAACGACCTCCTCCCTCGAGGCCTCCTCGAGCGTCCTCCTGGCCGGTTCCCTGAGGAGCAGCGTGAGGGCCGCGCTCAGCGCGGCCAGTACCTCCAGCGTAGCGCCCACGCCGAGCGTCCCCGTAAGCTCGGGTATCAGCCAGAGGGTGGCGAGCCCGGCGCCCGCCTTGCCAGCCGCCGCGGATATCCCGTGGCCGGTGGATCTGTACCTGACCGGGAAGACCTCGGAGGGGAGCACGAACGTCGTGGTGTTCGGGCCCGCGTTTATCGTGAGGAAGGAGAGCGAGTAAATGGCCATGGAGAGGGCGGGCGACGCAAGGCCGCCCAGCACTAGGCTCGAGACGGACAGGTAGATCGACGCCATGCCGAGGAATCCGGCCACCTGGAGGGCCTTCCTGCCCACGCGATCCAGAAGCACCACCGCGAGGAAGTACCCGGGAGCGCCCACCACGTAGGGGAGCCCGGCCTCGAAGAGCTCCTGCGTTATCGAGGAGGGCACGCCGAGTATGCCCCTGACTATCACCGCCGAGTAAATGCCGGTGCCGTAGAACGCAATGTCCATGATGAACCAGGACAGCGCCGTGCCCAGGAGCGTCACCCAGTACCTCCTGAGGAAGCAGGCGACGCCCATCCGCCTCGCCACGACGCCCTCCTCCAGCTCGATGCCCAGCTCCGCGGCCACCTTCTTGGCGTCCTCGAAGTCCACCTGACGAGGGCCGAGTACCTGGGTGTCTCGGGCAGCCTCCTCCTGAGGTACACGACGGCGAGCGCGGGGACCGCTCCGGCGGCCGCCATGGTCCTCCAGGCGAGGTCGGGCGGCAGCAGCGTGGCCGATGCGATCGATGCGATGACAGCCATAACGGCGCCTATTCCTTGCGCAGCGAAGACCAGGCCGACCATCCTCCCCCTGTTGCCGGCCCCTGAGTACTCGCTCGCTATCACAGCGGATAGGGGATAGTCGCTCCCTATGCCGACCCCGAGCACGAAGCGGAAGGCGATGAGCCAAACTATGTCGGGGGCCAGCGAGCTGAGAATGGCGCCGGTGGCCAGCAGCAGTGCCTCCAGCCCGTATATGAATCTCCTGCCGAACAAGTCGGATATCCTGCCCATCGTGGTCTGGCCAATTATGGCCGCGAATATCGCGGAGGACGCGAGCACCGCCTCGAGGCGGGGATCGTAGAATCCTGGCAACCTGTACATGTTAATTATATCTCTATTATCGCTCCCACTATGAAGAGGTCGTACGCGTCCGTGAGGAATCCCATGCTGGCGATCAGCCATATCTTCCTGCGGGAGAGCTGGAGGGGGGCCTCTCCGGGGTGTCCCGGAGGAAACGCGAGGCCCCTCATTCGCGATCCGGCGGATTCCGCGGCAAATATCGATTGCCAACATATTATATAAAGTGGGGAAACATCTATATAGTTACCAAGATAGTTATATATAGTCAGCGGCGGCCTGACCTGCCCGCGACGTAGAACTTGGATCCACCATACTCGAGCGCCTCGAGCTCGCCGGAGTCCAGCAGGTCGCGAAGGACGCCGGGATCCGCGCCGTCGTCCCTCAGTATCTGCGCCACCGCCCCCTCGCTGAGGGGATGGACGAGCGCTGCGGACAGTATGTCGGACCGCGCGTCGCCGGTGTGGCCGAAGGATCCGCGCTCCGGGAAGTCCAGGGGCTGAGCGCGGTCGCCCAGTGCCTCGCGGAACTTGGCGAGGAAGTATATGACGGTGCCGCGGTCCGGGATCCCGGCCCAGGGCTCCGCGGGGGGACGCGTGGGCACCGAGACGTAGGCCTGCCTCAGGCCCCTGATCCCGGAGAGGAACGACGCTATGCGGTCCGCCTCATCGCCGTAGTCAATCCTTGAGACGACCATGGTCTCGGACACCAGATGCCCCCCGTACGATCCCGCGAATGTCCTTATGCCGTCTAAGATCCTGGAAAGGGACAGCCTGTGGCTGGGCCTGTCGACAGAGCGCCAGATGCGCTCGGTCACGGCATCGACCTTGAACGAGACGTAGTCGGCGCCCATGAGGTCCGACCTGACCGATTCGTCCCAGAGGAGGGAGGAGTTAGTTATCACTGCTACCCTGTGCCCCAGCGTCTTTATCATGTCGATCTCCCTCCCGAGGTTTATGTCGAGGGTGGGCTCCCCGTCCGGAACGAACGTTATGTGATCGATCCTCTCGCCCCTGGACTCCACCGCCTCGAGCCTCTCCCTGACGGCTTCGTAGATCTCCTCCGGCTCGTAGAACTTCCTCCTGGCGATCTCCAGCGAGATGCCCCTGCCCACCTGGCAGTAGACGCAGTTGTACGTGCAGTGCTTTGGGGGGATGTTGTTGACCCCCAGGCTGGCACCGAGCCTCCTGGAAGGTATGGGCCCGAACGCTATGTCCACACGCATGCTCCCGGCGGGCGCGTTTTAATCGTGCCGACGGTTCCGCGGGCTCAGGCAGCCTCGTCACCCGGGCAGCCGGCCAGCGCCGCGTAGCCGCGCTCAGTGTAGACCAGCGGGCATCCGGTCGGTGGCTCGCCGCCGACGACCTCGCCCAGTATCAGCTCATGGTCACCGCCAGCGCAGGACGAATACCTCCTGAGCGCCAGGTACCCGATGGATCCCTCGACGACGGGGCCCCAGGGCGTGTCGCGGTAGCCGACCAACTTCAGCTTCTCCTCGGGATCCCTGGACTCGGCGAGGACGCTCGACGCGCGCTCGCCCCTCGGGCCGGCGCCGAGCATGGATATTATGAAGTGGTCCGCGGCGATCAGCGCGCGGTAGCTGCGGGACTCCCTCGCCACCGCGACAACCATGAGGGGCGGCCGCAGTGAGACGCTGGTCACGCTTGTCGCCGTGAGGGCAGCGTAGCCCTCGCTGCCCCGCGCGGTGACGGCGTATACCTGCTGCGCGGCCCTCCTCATGAAGGCCTTGAGCAGATACTCCACGCGCGCCCTCTGGACGTCCCCGCGGATTAACATTAATCCCGGCGCGGGATCATGGGATCCCGCGCCCAGTTTATATTGCGAGGGCGCGCGTGCACGCGCGTTGAGGATCTCAGAGACGATGGTGGAGCTCGTGAGGCTCGTGGCTCCCCACAACGCGAACCCACTGGGGTTCCTGTACGGCGGCTACATGCTGAACTGGCTGGTCGACGCCGGAACCATCGCGGCAATGGACACGGCGAGGGCCGACCTCGTCCTGGGGTTCCTGGACAGGATGCACTTCATATCGCCCGTGAAGGTGGGGGACATCCTGATCTACCGCGCGTGGGTCGTGAACACGGGGAGGTCCAGCCTGTCGATATTGGTCGAATCCTACGTCAAGGAGCCGAGCGAGGTCAGGCTAGCGACAGTCGGGAGGCTCATCTACGTGAGGGTGGGGCCCGACGGGAGGCCGCAGCCCCTGGGCGTACAGCTGGAGAGGGGCGACGGATGGGAGGCTGCGCTGTACGACGCGTTCTCCGAGTGGAGGAGGTCGATTGAGCCCACGCTGCGGGGCGAGGAGCCATCCGGCGACCTGCCCCTCGTCAGCTCGCTGCTCTCCATGCCGGAGGACGCCACCGCCAGCGGGATAATGTACGGCGGAAGGCTGCTCTACTACCTCGATCAGTTCAACGCTATAGCGGCCTTCAACTTCTCCCCCAGGGTCTACGTCACGGCGAACGTGAACGCGACAGCCTTCAGGAGGCCAATATTCATAGGCGACATCGTGGAGGTCAGGGCCGGCGTGACCTACGTGGGATCGTCCAGCCTCGAGGTCACGTTCGACGTGCGCGCCAGGGGCAGGGCCGGGGAGAGGCGCGTGGCCTGGGGACGCTCCACGTTCGTGTCCATGGGCGCCGACGGCAGGCCCGCCCCCATCGGGGCCCAGCGCCTCGGCGACGAGGAAGCGCAGAGGAGGAAGGAGGAGGAACTCAGGGAGGCTAGGTCGCTCAAGTCGCTGAGGCCGGCGCTGGAGCTCAGGAGGCCCGCGCTGGTGGACGCACTGAGTGGGCCCTAGGGGACGGCCGCCAGGGAGAGGACGAAGAGCACGACGGAGGCCGCGAATGCCGCGGCCCACAGGCCCTTGTTCCACCTGAACACCTTCAACCCGTCCAGTATTCCCAGCGGTATCAAGTTGAAGAGCGCTATGAACGAGTTTATGTAGGCGGCGATCGCCAAGTAGTAGTAGAGCGGCGGGATCGCGTACGCCGCCGCCATCAGGAGCGTCGCCATGACCAGGTTCGTGGCGGGCCCCCACATCGCGGTCCTCCCCATTAGGTACCGGTCGTCAGGACCGTAGATCACGGTTGCGCCGGGCGCTATTATCTTGAAGAATGGGACCACTATGCTTATCGCCGTTATCACGACCCCCCACGTCTGGAGCCTGAACTCCGCGTAATAGCCATAACGGATGGCGGAGAACTTGTGCGCCATCTCGTGAAGCACGAAGGCGAGCACGAAGAGGACGCTGTCGAGCGCCAGGCCGACCGCGCTCATCTGGACATAGTAGAACCAGCTCAGCCCCACGGCCATCACCAGCGCGGCGCCCACCAGCAAGTGGAGCCACTCCCCGTGCCTGTACCTGGGCCTCGCGTAATAGTAGTAATAGTACGAGTACGAGTCGCCAGCCAACGGGCGATCGCGCCACGGCCTTTATATTAGCGTATCGATCGGGCGGGAAAGGATATTTCGGAGCGGAGGGATCGCGCGGCGTGCGGCCGAACCCGGAGAGGCCCTGCGACGTCGTGGCGATAGTGAGCGGCGGCCCCGACAGCACGTGCTACGCCGTGCGCTGGATGCGCATGGGATGCAACGTGCACGCCCTGAGCTTCCTTTACGGGCAGAAGGGAGCGGGGGAAGTGGAGGCGGCGAGGCGCGCCCTGGCGCGCGCCGATCCCGCGCGCGGAAGCGGCTGGGGGAGGGTCGTCGAGCACCGGGTGCTCGACCTCTCGGCCCTGGGCGAGCTCTGGAGGGGGACGCAGCTGACCGATGGCGCCGTGAGCGTCGAGAGGGCCTACTCGCCGTCGGTGGTGGTCCCGATCAGGAACGTCGTCATGCTGACGGTGGCTGCCGCGTACGCGTACTCGATCATGGAGAGGGGGCGCGCGAGGGCGTACGTCATCTACGGGGCCCACTACGATGACGTTGCTCCCAGGCAGGACACGTGGGAGCCGCTCTACCCGGACTGCAGCCCCGAGTGCGCGGAGGCACTCCAGGCGGCCCTCGGTATCTGCCACTTCAGGTCGAGCAGGGGGCTGGAGATCTGGAGCCCCGCCCGGGAGGGGCTGAGGAAGTCACAGCTGCTGAGGGAGTGCCACGAGGTCCTCGGGGAAGCGATCTACGATACGTGGAGCTGCTACCTGAGCGGGCGCGTCCACTGCGGCGCGTGCGAGTCGTGCAGGAACAGGCACCGCGCGTTCCTGGAGGCCGGGCTGCCTGACTGCACGGTTTACGCGAGCCCGCCGGGCGACCCGTCGGAATTCGCCGCGGTTTCCGGCGGATACGTGCACAGGTCCTGCGCTAGATCAGCGAGCGGAGCTCCCTTATGAGTCCCTCGATGCTCAGCTCGAGCCCGCTCAGCCTGCTCCTGATCCTGCTGGCGGAGACCTCGTTCGAGAACGCCCTCCTGACGGCCGTCGATAGGAGATCCTCGTCCACCCCGTAGTCGCCCAGCGTCCTCGCGAAGCCGACGGATTCCTGGAAGCTGGAGAGGACCTTGGTTGCTCCCTCGGGAGTTCCGTCGAACCCCGGATCTATTGCGCGCAGCATGCGCGTGGACTGCGCCGGCGAGGCCGTGTGGACGATGCGGGCCAGGGTCGGACCTATTATGGCGAGACCGCACCCGTGTGGGAGCGTGGGCCTCAGGCCGCTCAGGAAGTTCTCCACCGCGTGGATGAGGTTCGTGGGCGAGATGTCGATCGCGACCCCCGCCAGCATCGCGGCGTACATGAGCCAGTAGCGGTGCTCGATCGAGGACGGCTCGCGGGCCGCCAGCGGCAGGCTGCGCACCACGTTGCGGGCCACCACCTCTGAGATGTCCTGCGCCAGCGGGGGGCTGCCCGCGGTCGTGGCCGACTCGTAGGCGTGGTACAGCGCGTCGAACGACGTGCAGAGGATCTGCTCGCGCGGCATCGTCAGGGTGTACTTGGGATCGTCGAAGGAAGCGCGGGGGTAGACGACCTCGCCGCCTATCTTGTCACCGGTCGCTATGTCGGTGAGGTTCGCGTAGCGGTTGGCCTCGCTCCCGGTTCCGTGCGTCAGGTTGACCGCGTACACGGGAATGGAGGGGGAGGCCCTGGCCCGCCCGTATATGTAGTCTATGGCGCTTCCGCCGCCCACCGCTATGGCTGAGGCCACCTTGGAGACGTCTATGGCGCTTCCGCCGCCCACCGCTATGATCGCGCCAGCGCGCTCGGACTTCACGATCCTCGCGACGTCCTCCGCCTGGGCGGAGGGAGGATTGGGCGCCACACGATCGTAGATCGCGCGCTCCACGCCAGCCTCCGTGAGGAGGCTCTCGAGGTCGGCCAGGGCGCCGCTCGCCCTGGCCGCCGTCCTCCCGGTGACCACGACGACCTTCCTCACGCCGTCGAGCTCTCCCCTAAGGTGCCTGAGGACTCCGGGTCCCACGTATATCGATGCGCCGCCGTAGACCCAGTGGAACGCGTTCACGTCAGCAGAGGTGCCGCTCGCCGATAAATGCGTAGCGGCCGCAAACGCATTTAGGGTGCCAGGGCGGCGCCGGATCGTGGGACCGCAGCTCGAGCTCTTGGCCTGGGCGATCGTTGTGTTCGGCGCGGCAGCGGCGATCTACAGGTTGCTCGTCTCGGCGCTGAGGGCTGACCCGACGCTCGCCGCGGCCGCGCTCTACCTGGTCCTGATGACGATATCACAGTACGCGGCGTCGAAGGTGACCGTCTACCTGTGGTTCGGGGTGCCCGCGGGGACCGCCACTTACGTGGCCACGGTGGCCATGCTGGACATAGTCGTGATGAGGGAGGGCTTCAGGTACGCCAGGAACCTCGTGATGATAGGGCTGGCATCGCAGGCGCTCATAACGGTCGCCAATGCGTCGGTCCTGTCGATGCCGGCTATCTCGGCGCCCGAGGGCGTCTACGCGTACGTCTTCGGGGTCTCGGCGAGGATCGCGCTGGCGTCAGCCGCGGCCTACCTGGCGGCCGAGCTGACCGACGCGTACGTGGTGTACAGGATCAGGCACGCGATCTGGAAGAGGGTGCTGTACTCGGATCCAGTGGCCATGGCTGTCGACACTATGATCTTCGTCCCGCTCGCGTTCTACGGGGTGCTCCCTGGGAGCGTGCTGGAGAGCACCATGCTGGGGCTCCTCCTGGCCAAGTGGTCGCTCTCCCCAGCGGTCCTCGGGCTCGTCTACGCCAACAGGAGGTTCCTGCTAAGGGATGTCTACGAGGCTTACCCGCGGCCGGATCGACCGGGACCGCGGCGCGCCGCGCAGTAGGCCAGTCCGGCCGCGAGCGCGGGTGCTGAGGCCGCGAGGACGAGCGGCGTCGCACGGGGGACCAGGAACCAGGCCGCCAGGCCCGCGGCGCCGGCGCCTGCGGCGAGGCCGGGGATGAGGCAGCCGAGGTCGCGGGCGCCGGAGGGATCATCCTCGCTCAGGCGCTCCCTCAGCAGCGTGGGGAGCTCAAGCGCGTCCCCCAGCGATCTGGCGAGCTTCCTGATCCTCCGGGCTATCTCTTCCCTGTAGACCTCCGACTCCAGGCCCTCCTCCCTCAGGACGGACGAGAGCACGGGGAGGAACCTGAACTCGGGATCCAGCGCCTTGCAGACGCCCTCGAGCACTATTATCATCCTGACGTAGAGCACGAGGTTCCTCGGCAGCCTGAACGGGAACCCGTGTATGGCCCTCCCCGCCGCCCTGAGCAGCTCATCCACGTCGGATTGCGACGTCACCCCCTCGCCCCTAGCATTCTCCAGCATGAGCTGGATGGCCCTCATCAGGAGCCTCCTGTCGGCGCCCGGCTGCACGGCGCCGAGCTCGGAGAGCGACTCAAGGACCCACTCGGGATCGCCCTCCACGATCGCCCTGTAGAGCCTGATCATGGACAGCCGCGTCCTCCGGTCCAGCCTCCCCACCATGCCGAAGTCGTAGAGGATTATCCTCCCGTCGGGCGCCACGGATATATTGCCAGGGTGAGGATCCGCGTGGAACGCCTCGCCGCTCAGCACCATTCCCAGGAAGAGCCTGGCAAGCCTGTTGGCGAGCCTCCTCCGATCGATGCCGGCGGCCTCGATGCCGCGCACGTCGGTGACCTTGATGCCCGGCACGTACTCCATGACCAGCACGCGGCCCGTCGAGAGCTCGCGCACGACGCGCGGCACGATTATCTTCCTGCCGGACAGCGACCTGCCTATCTGCTCCATGTTGGAGGCCTCCTTCCTGAAGTCCAGCTCCTCGTAGATCGTGGACTCGACCTGATCGAGCGCCGAGGACAGCGAGAGGCGCACGGAAGGATCCAGCACCCACCCGAAGCGCCGCAGCAGGGTCCTGAGGGCCGCTATGTCCTCCTCAACGCGCTCCCTAACGCGGGGCCTCTGGACCTTGACCACGACGTCCTTGCCGGCGTACCTGGCCCTGTAGACCTGGCTGAGGCTCGCGCCCGATACCGGCTCGGGGTCGAACTCCTCGAAGACCTCGCCTATCGGCCTCCCCAGCTCGTACTCTATCAGCGGCTTGACCTCGCTGAAGTCGTCCGGCGGCACCTCGTCCTGCAGCTTGGAGAACTCGGCCATGTACGGATCAGGCAGCACGTCGGGGCGGACGGAGAGCACTTGGCCGAGCTTTATGAAGAGGGGGCCCAGTTCTATGAACGCCCTGACGGCCCGGGCCGCGTGCGACCTCATCCTCTCCGCGTCGGCGCCGTGCAGGTGCCCCCTGCTCCTGCGGTACCTAGAATCGTCCCTGGAGAACGTGATCGCCAGTGGGGCGAGCCTGAGAGCCAGCTCCAGGGTCCTCAGGTATGCTCTGGGCATTCAGCGGCCCTTCCGGGACGCCATCGGCAGGAACTCCAGCAGCAGGTGCAACAACGGATGTTCCCTCGGATCGAAAGCGTCGAAGTGCACCTCGTAGAAGTCGTCGTACTCGCGCACGTGGAGCCCCTTGGGCCCCCTGTACTGGGCCCGGGCGCCCATGGGGAGGCCGAGCGGTGTCTCCTCGAACCATGGGGGAAGTCCCGCCATTATCTCCTTGCTTATCCTGATGCTCCACATATCACTCAACTTTGACGCTCCTGGCGCCCTTCACGGGCACCCTCACGGTGAGGACCCCGTTCTCGTACTTGGCGGTGACCTCCCCCTCGGGATCCGGTGTGAGCGGGAGGGGTATCACGCGGTGCAGCTTCAGGGGCCTCTGCTCCCAGTGGAACACGACGCCGTCCTGCGCCTCCCTCTTGGCCGATATCGTGAGCACGGATCCGCTCAGCGTCGTCTTTATCGACTGCTTGTCGAAGCCGGCCATGTCAGCCACGACCACCAGCTCGGATCCCTCCTCATATATGTCGATGGGCGGCATTATGAGCTCGAAGAACGCCCTGGAGCGGGAGCTCAGTTCCCTCGAGAGCTCCCTCGAGAGGTACTTGGCGAGATCGCTCATTGCGATTCTTAGGGCAAATGGTCATAATTATGAGTTTCGCGGCTTCCCGGGTCTCCGTCAACCTAAGCCAGATCTACCGTCCGAACCCGGCGATATCTTTGTCCGATCCGATACGGGCCACGCGCGGATACGGATCGGCGGAGGACCCCGCTTGGATCCCCGCGCTCACCCGCTCCCTTCACCTCCACCCCTCCGACAATCCACTCAGGAACCTTTGGAAGGAGGATGGCCAGCGCGTGGGGTAAGGAGCTGGGACGCTCGTGACCTTAACCCGGCGAGGGAGCTCAGTCCCTCGTCCGAGCGGGTCCTGGCTCTGATTCCTTCACGGCTGCGCGCTCGCGAACGCGGGCCTGGACGGGGCCAGCTGGGGTGGTGCCCCCGGAATACGGCCCGGGAATGGCGCGCCCGAGGAGCACACCGGCCGGCCCGAGCTGGAGCCCGTGACGCAATAAATTGAGGATGGTTTATATGAAGGGCCGCGCCCGAGGAACGCGTGCGGGAGGCTACTGTGACGGGCTTCCTATCGACGGAGAGGGATGTGGCCGCCGAGCTGGCGATGAGGGGCGTGAGCGGCCTCGGGAACGCCGCGGCGGTGGCCAAGGTGGTTGCGATATCCTCGGCCAAGCTCGCCTGGAGGTACGTGCCTGCGCTGCCCCGCTCGCTCCTCGCGGCCACGTACGCGGCTGTCAGGTACGAGGAGGACGGCATGAGGATCTGGGTGATGGTCAAGTCAGAGCTAGAGGACGGCGCGCAAGCCTACGCTGCGTTCGGCGCGTTCGCCGGACTCCTGGCTGCCTGGAACACGGTCAAGGGCTGCTCGAGGTCCTGCAGGCCCAGCTCCAGGAGGCCGTGCACCGCGGGTAACGTGCGCGGCATACTCGGGCTGCGCGCAGTGGATGTCCAGTGGGAGGAGGTGGAGGGAGCTGATAACTCGGGCGGGCCACCCGAGGTCGGGTTCTTCGACGTCTCCGAGGAGCCCCTCTACGATGGTCTCGCGCAGGCGATGGGTTCCGTTCGCCCAGTGAGCCGTGACGAGCGGGTGGCGAGGGAGGCCGAGCGGGTGGCGAGGGAGGCCGCGCCGAGGGCATGGGAGATCCTGCCGCTGGTCCACATGAACGAGATAACGTCTCTGAGCGCCAGCTCGAGGCTGGAGGACGGGTCCCTGAAGCTGGCGCTCGAGGTCGAGAACCGCGGGAGGACGGGTTCGGCGATGGAGGCGGCGTTCGGCGTAGGCGTGGCTCTCATCAACGCCTGGGCCACGGAAGGCGGCGATAAGGTGGTAGAGGGCGTGGAGGTCCTGAGGTCGCTCAAGGTGCCGCGCGACTAGGACCGGGCGCGGCACCCGCCTCCTGGACCTTGGATATCTTGCCCTCTATGCTCAGGCTCGCGTCGAGCCTCCGATCTATCTTCACGAAGAAATCGATCCTCGCCACGCCCATGCGGGCCAGCTCGGACTCTATCGAGGAGAGCAGCGACGCGAGCTGCTGATAATCCTCGAGCTCGACGTCCGTGAAGCCGGCGCCCACCCTGTGAGGCAGTCCGGAGCCGGCTATCACCGAGACGGCGCGTGAGACGTACTTGGAGACGCTCGTCCCGTGCGTCCCTATGGGCACCACGGATATGCTGACCACCATCTTGGCCATTCGCTGACGAATGACGCTGCCCAGATATCTGCGTTTTCACGCCGGACGCGCAGATATGTGCGGAAAAATAAAAATATAAAAATAAACTTGTGTCACATGACGCTTATCTGACGGTCAGGGCGCGGCACCAACGTTCGGCGATCCCCTGAGCGCCGCTATTCTGGACCTGACGGCCGCCAGCTGTGCCTCCAGCGCAGCGGCGTAGGCCTCCAGGAAGGCCACCTCCACCTGTGGCTGCCAGAGGAAATAACCCGGGCCGTAGAGGTAGCCCGGTCCCCACGGGCAACGCCAGCCGCGCCACGGTGGCCAGGGAGCCCATCCCCACCAGGCCATGCCGATCACCTCGAGCCCTTCTTCAGCTCGTCGATCCTGGCCCTGACCCTCGAGAGCTCGTCCTCCAGCTGCCTGGCGTAGGACTCTAGGTACGCTAGCTCGGACTGCGGGGATGGATACGGGTAGCCCGCGTAGGGACCCCAGTACGCTGGGTCCCAGCCGTAGGGCTGTCCGTACCAGCCCCAGCAGCCGCCGCGCCATCCGTGCCAACCTCCACCAGCGCGTCCCCACATCTCGCATCACCGCCATTATGTGCAATTGCACATAAATATAAACCTTTCCGCCAAAGCTAAAGCGGGCTGCCCCGCGCCGTGGGGCGTGCAGCTCAGGATGCTGGCTGTGGACGTCGACGGAACCCTGACGGAGGAGCGGGGATCCTACAGGCTGGAGGTGCGCGCCATCGCCGCGATAAGGGAGCTGGAGTCGCGCGGCGTCTCCGTGATCCTAGCGACCGGCAACAACTACCCAATAGCCAACGCGCTCACGCGCTACTTGGGGGCCAGCTGGCCGGCCATAGCCGAGAACGGTTGCCTGTTGGTGGACAGGGGGAAGGTGGAGAGCCTGTGCTCGGGCAGGCCGCCAGAGCGCCTGCTGGAGTCCATAAGGTCCCTGGGGCTATCGGACGGCTGGCAGAACTCCTGCAGGCTGCACGACATGGAGTTCGTCGCGGAAGATCGCTCGCGCCTGACCTGGGCGGCGAGGGAGGTGGAGAGGATGATGGCCGAGGCGGGGTGGCGCGGCAGGGTCATAGTCAGCGGGTACGCGCTTCACGTGCAGCCCCCTGGAGGAGGAAAGGGGGCGGCCCTCTCCAGGGTCGCGTCGCTCGCGGGGATAAGCAGGGAGGAGCTGGGGGCCGTGGGGGACTCGTCGGGCGACGTGGACCTGCTGGAGGCCGCAGGCTTCGGGGCAGCCGTGGGGGATGCGGATCCCGAGCTGAAGGAGATCGCGGACTACGTCGCGTCCGCTCCGGCCGGCAGGGGGTTCGTGGAGATAGTGGAGCGCGCCATCGATGAGGGGTGGATACCGCGACGCAACGCCTATTAGGCCGCAGGCCTCTCATCAGCCACGTGAGTAAGATAACGTACACGAGCTCCACCCTCGACGCGGAATCCAACGCACGCTACGAGGAGGCGCTGTCCCGCGCGGAGGAGCTCCTCGGCGAGGAATACCCGATGAGAATAGGCGGCCGGGAGGTCAGGGCGACCGGGTATGAGGTCCGGAGCCCCGTAGATACGGACATTGTGGTTGGGCGCTTCCAGAGGGGAGGGAAGGAGGAGGCCGCGGAGGCGCTGGGAGCCGCGGTCAGGGCCTTCGAGGACTGGGGGAGGACGGACTGGAGGGACAGGGTCCGCGTCATGAGGAGGGTGGCCGACGCCATCGAGCGCAGGAAATTCCTGCTGGCGGCAGTCATGGCCTACGAGGTCGGGAAGAACAGGGTGGAGGCGGTCGCCGAGGTCAACGAGGCCATCGAGGCCATCCGGTACTACGCGTCCCTGGTGGAGAGGGAGGACGGGTACGTCAGGAGGATGGCGCCCGGGTCCCCGGGCGAGGAGACGTGGAGCGTCGCTAGGCCCCGGGGGGCATGGTTCGTCATTTCGCCGTTCAACTTCCCGGCAATGCTCGGCAGCGGGATGGTGCAGGGCGCGCTCATAACTGGCAACACGGTCGTCTGGAAGCCCTCCGAGGAGGCCTCGCTAACAGCGCACCTCATGTACGAGGCCTACGTGGAGGGAGGAGTCCCTCCGGGCGCGATAAATCTCCTCACGGGACCCGGCGAGCTCTACGAGGACGTGATAGTCGGCGACAGGAGGATCGCCGGCATAGCGTTCACCGGATCAAAGGAGGTCGGGCATCACCTGTACAGGGAGTTCGCGGCGAGGCAGCCCTACCCCAAGCCGGTGGTCCTGGAGACGGGCAGCAAGAACCCGACCGTGGTCACGGCCAAGGCTGACCTGGCGAAGGCGACGGAGGGCGTGGCGAGGGCGGCATTCGGCTACGGGGGCCAGAAATGCAGCGCCACCTCCAGGCTCTACGTCCAGGAGGAGGTGAAGGAGGAGTTCCTCTCCATGCTGGTCGACTACACCAGGTCTCTGACCGTGGGCGATCCCAGGAGGGAGGGCGTGTTCATGGGCCCTCTCATAAACGAGCGCGCCTACTCGAACTTCGCGCGCAACGTCCAGGAGGGGCTCGCGTCGGGGGGAAGGCTGCTGGTCGGCGGAAGGCAGCTGAGGGATGGGTGGATGGCCCGGGGATTCTACGTGGAGCCGACAATACTGGACGGCGTGCCCGAGGATCACTACCTGTTCCGGGATGAGCTCTTCATGCCGCTGCTGATGGTGGCGCCCTTCAGGGACCTGGACGAGGCGATAAGGAAGGTGAACGACACTGATTACGGGCTGACGGCCGGCATATTCTCGGAGGACGAGGGCGAGGTGAAGGAGTTCATGGAGAGGGTGGAGTTCGGCGTCCTATACGCGAACAGGAGGGGCGGCGCGACGACGGGGGCTTGGCCCGGCGCCCAGACGTTCGTCGGGTGGAAGGCCAGCGGCGCGACGGGCAAGGGCATAGGGGGACCCTACTACCTCCTGAGCTTCCTGCAGGAGCAGGCCAGGACGTACGTCAGGTGATCCCGGCCCGAAGAGGATAGCCCTTGCCAGCGGCGCGGTACGACGTTGCGGTCATCGGGGCCGGCGTGATAGGACTGTCGACGGCCTACCACGTCATGCGCTCGTCGCCCGGCTCCAGGGTGATAGTGGTCGACCAGCTCGAGGGCCCGGGGCTCGGCGACACGTCGAAGTCCGTGGGGGGCTTCAGGACGGCTTTCACGTCAAAAATGAACCGCGAGCTGGCCAGGACCACAATCGAGTTCTACGAGGAGGTGCAGCGCGCGGGCCGCGACATGGGGCTCAGGCGCCTGGGCTACCTGTTCCTGGCGACGCGCAGCAACGTGGAGGAGCTGAGGACGCAGCTGGGCAGCGGATCGAGGTTCGTGGATGAGTCCGAGCTGAGGGAGCTGGGCATCAGGACGCGCGTCTCGGGTATAGGGGACGCCGAGGCGCTCGGGCTCGAGGACCTAGTGGGGGGCTTCCTCTACGCGGACGCGGGCATCCTGGACCCTCACCTCGTGGTGGAGTACTACTCGGAGGAACTGGAGGACATGGGGTGCGAGTTCCGGTACGGCGTCAGGGCGGTGCCCAGGGCTGAGCCCACGAGGAGCGTGGGCCTGCCGGGCGAGCCCTTTCCCTGGCAGGAGGTCCGCTTCAGGGGGGTGATCCTGGAAAACGGGGAGGAGATCAGCGCCGGATCTGTCGTCCTGGCCACCGGCGCGTGGACCGGCGAGGTCCTCGACCTGCTGGGCTTCCCGCTGCCGCTGAGGCCACTCAGGAGGATGGCGTACTCCGTGGCGGCGTCGGGGAGGCTCCGGGACCTCCTGAGGGCCGGCATCCCTCCGGTCGTCGTGCCGGGAGGTGTCTTCCTGAGGCCGGAGCCGGGCGGCGCGTTCTACGTCGAGTTCGGACTCAGGAGGCCCTACGGCCCCGGGGATCCAGAGCCGGGGGCATGGGAGCTCGGCGCGCTGCCCGTGCTCTCCTCCTACCTGCCGGCGTTCGAGGGGATCTCTCCCGCTGCGTCCTGGGCGGGCCGCTACGACATGAACCTGGTGGGTGGGACGCCGATCGTGGAGAGGGTAGCGGATGGCCTCGTGGTGGCCGCCGGGACGTCCGGATCCGGGGTTATGAAGGCTGACGCCGTGGGCAGGATAGCGTCGGCGCTCGCCCTGGGCGCGGAGAGCGCCGAGCTCCACGGCGGAGTGCATGCCCCCTCGGACGCTCTCTCAGTGCCCGCCAGCGAGGAGCGCTTGGTGATCTGAGGTGATCTCATGGGCGATCCACGTGTGCTTATAGCATCCTCGAGCGTGGGACTCGGGCACGTCGCGAGGGACCTGCACCTGAGGCGCAGCGCGCGGTGGGCGAGCGTGGAGTGGCTGACCGCGGGAAGTGCCCTGAGGTTCCTCGAGGCGAACGACGAGCGGGTACACGAGGCATCGCGCCGCCTGCTTAGCCTGGGCGACGTGATTGGCGGATCCATAGTGCGCCGGTGCAGGGTGAGGGTGAGATCGGGGCCGCTGAGGGAGCTCTACGCGATCGTCAAGCACAATGTGGAGATCATCGATGAATCGGTCGACCTCGAGTCCTACGACCTCGTCGTCGCGGACGAGTTCTGGGAGCTCCTGCTGTCCAGGCGCAGGCCGCGGAGGGGCGCCTTCCTGACGGACTTCGTTGACCTGTCCCCGAGGCGCTGGTGGGTGCCGCTGCGCCCGCTCATATCGCGCCTCGGGGAGGCGATCCGCAGGCGCGCTGCGGAGAGGTTCGACCTGCGGGTGCACGTGGGCACGTGGGGGACTGCCGACGGCTTCTGGAGGCCGGGGCAGCTGCCCACGGACGCGGCGCTCTCGGGCGGGGGAGATCGTTCGGGACCCGTGGTGGTGAACGTGGGAGGCACAGTTGCTGGGTGCGGAGCGGCGCGCGCGATCAGCGGGGAGCTCAGGGCGGCCGGCATCGAGCACGTCGTGCTGGGCACGTGCGGCGAGTTCACTGGGAGCCCGGGCAGCGCGCTCAGGAACGCTCGGGCCGTGGTGACGCTGGCCGGGTACTCGAGCCTTGTGGAGGTGTCCCTCCTGAGGAGGCCAGCCATCGTGCTGCCCATAAGGGGACACTTCGAGCACGAGGAGAACGCGGAGGAGTTCGCCGGCAGGAGCGGTTACCGCGTGGTTCCCTGCTCCGAGGAGGGGATCCCGCTGGAGGAACTGCGGGAGGTCATGAGCGAGGAGGTCGATCCGCCGCGCCTCGTCGACGCGACCCAGGACATCGTGGAAGCGCTGGAGGGGTTTCTGCCGTAGCCAGCGGATAAATATATGTCGAGGGATTCCCCACTCAGCGCGTGGCGCCGCCGATCGGGTACATGCTCATAGCGGTCGCGATAGGGGCCATCGTGGGCCTCGTCAATGAGTACAGGAAGATAAGCGGCGCCAAGGTCTTCATGGGCCTCAGGACGTCCATATTCGTGTCCCTGATGGGGTACTCCAGCGCGCTGATCTACCAGATTAGCGCCAGCCCGGCTGTCCTGGCCGCGGGGATAGCGGCGGTCGTGGTGGTGGCGACGTCCGTCTACCTGGGACGGGTGGCCGCCACGAGGAACCTCGGGGCCACGACGTATGTCGCCATGATACTGCTCTACATGGCCGGAATGCTGAGCGGAATGGGGCTCTACGAGTACGGGTTCGCGCTCTCCGTGCTGCTTGCAGCGCTGAGCCTGTACAAGACGGAGCTCCTGGGCGCCATATCCAGGATCAGGAGGGAGGAGCTGCTGGCGGTCGTTAACCTGCTGGTGATATCGGCCGTCATATTGCCCATGCTGCCCGACGAGTACGTGGGGCCCTACGGCGCGTTCAACCCGTACAGGTTCTGGCTCACGGTAGTGGTCGTGGGCACCGTGTTCTTCGCCCAGTACCTCACGCTCAGGGCCACCAAGAGGGGACTCCTCGCGTTCACGCTGATAGGCAGTATAGTGTCCAGCACCACGGTCGCGATCAGCCTGGTGGAGCTGGCGAACCGCAGGAGGGACCTGGGCCCGTCGGCGGCCCTCAACATTGCGATCTCGAACGTCCCGATGGTCCTCTTCCAGGTGGGCGCCGTCCTCTGGATAGTCGGAGGGCTGCCGGCGCTGCTGGCGGCGCTGCCGGCGCTGCTGGCGGGGCTGGGCGCCTCGGCGGCCGTCGCGGTGGCGGGCAGCCGCCGCCTGAGCCCCGCGGGGGTGGAGCCGCCCCAGACGCCGCTGCCGGTGCTGCGCACCCTGGAGTTCGCCGCGCTATTGTTCATAATAACGGCCGCCGCGCGGGTGGTGGGGGCCGTGATCCCGCAGGCGCTCCCAGCCATGATAGCCGCATCGGCCCTCGCGAACGTGCTCGGCGCCGTGTACGCGGTGGGCACGCTTTTCGCCAAGGGCCAGGTGACGGCGGCGGCCGCCGGTTACCTCGCGTCCATAGCCACGCTGGCAGGAACCGCTGAGAAGGTCGGGATCGCGGCCATGATGAGGGACGGAAGGTCGAGGGCCATCGCGATGGCGATCACCGCTGCGATATCCGCCGTGACCGCGGCGGCGACCTTCTGTGCCTGAGGCGGGCCTCAGCGCTGTATTGCCGCCTCGAGCCTCCTCCTGAGCGGGCTCAGGATGGGCTCCTCGGAGCGCCTGGACGACACGCGCTCCTTGGCCTCCTCCACGTAGTCCAGGACCTTCTCGGGCGTCAGTCCCTCGGAGAACCTCTCGGCGCGACCCAGGAAGTATAGTATGAGGGCGCGCATCGGCGCGGCTGCCAGACCCTTCAGGTAGAACTTGTTGACTATGTCCTTGGCCCAGCGCACGCTGTGGCGCATGGTGGCCAGCATGAGCTCCGCGTGCTCCCTGCTCAGATTGACGGACCTGAACCAGTCCTCCCTCCTGAGGACGCCCATCGGGACGAAGAACATGGGGACTATCATCGACCTGTAGGGCTTCAGGCGGTCCATCAGCTCGAGGGTCTTCACTAGATCTTCCTGGGTCTCGCCCGGCAGGCCCAGAATGATCGTGGCGGCCGGCACCATCCTGTTCTCGTGCAGTATCGAGAAGGCCTCCTCCACCACGTCGGGCCACTTCTCGGCCGGATAGGGGGAGGCCTTGGCCGGCATCACGATACGGGCCAGCCTGGGCGAGCCCGTCTCTATGCCTGTCTGGAATCCCAGGAACCCCTGGCCACGCGACAGCATCATCTCCGAGAGCCTCCTTATGAGGCCATGCTCCCTCTCCGCGGCCACGACGGCCGCGAGGCTGGCGTGGCTCCAGGCCACGGATTTATCATAGTACCTCATCGCCAGCTCGTGCAGCTTGATCAGCGGTTCCGGCCTGGGGTGCACGCCGTCGGCCCCGTAGAGGAGCACGTCCTCGCTGTGGAGGATGCCGGCGCGGATCCCGGCCGCCCTGTTGACCCTCAGCTCCTCCTCGATGTCCTCGAGAGGTATGTGGCGCAGCGGCCTGAGCGTAACGTTACAGAACTTGCAGCCTCTTGGGCAACCACGCATTATCTCTATCAAGCCATTCACGCTCGCCTTCTTTATTTTACTTATCTCGTTCAGCTTCGGGGAGTCGCGCGGCGCGATGCTCAGGTACCTGGGCAGGCTGGCGCCCTCCTCGACCATCCTGGCCAGCTCGACCACCGCCTTCTCGGCCTCGCCGTCAACTATCGTGTCGACCATGAACTCCTCGACGTAGTGGGGCACGTAGAGCCACTGCCAGGCGGCCGGGCCCCCGACGATGATCCTGAGCCCGGGGTTGCGCGATCTCTTTACGCCGGCGATCGTGGACATGAACCTCAGGAGGCTCTTCCTGTTCACAGGCTCCCGGCCGGTGACCAGCCACCACTCACTGCTCGGGGGATTGAACGCGAAGTAGTCGTGGTGCCCCACGAGGAAGGCCTTGGCGCGCTCCGCGTACCTAGGCGCGTCGTCCGGATCGACGATGGCGGCGCTGTAGCCGGCGTCCAGCAGGGCGGCCTCTATCTTCCTCAGCCCGTACGGGGCGAACTTCGGGAGGCCGTCAGGCCCCCTCTTGACCCTCGGGGCTGAGAGCCACATCCAGAGCCACTCGGGGAGCAGAACGGCGGGCCCGGTGGTCATGAATCCTATGAACTCCCTGCCATGGTGCGTGGTCATCAGCGTCCTGTCGACGCTTATCACGAAGTCCAGCCGGTCACTCATTCTATCACCTCCAGCCCCTCCCCGTTGCTCCTGAGAGTGATCCTGAGGGTTGAACGGGCGGGCGATCCGTCCTCGCGAACGGTGAACGAGGCAAAGAGGAAACTCTGGAGAGCCTCCCTCAGGAAGTCCTGGCACTCGGTGAACCTGGCGCCCCTCAGGGTCAGCAGGAACCTGTAGGCGCCCTTGGCGGCCCACCTGGAGATCGTCGCGGTGAAATCGTGGGAGAGGTTGGCCGGAGGGCAGCCATCGATTACGAACTCGACATCGTAAGCCGCTCCCTGCAACATCAGGATCCGCATTCATCTCACATATTAACTTATCCTGCGATCTATCGGCCTCGTCAACTTGAGCCCAATAGATAGATCCTAATTCGGGTGGGCCCTCCTCCCTACCTGTGCCGTGATCACGGCGGATAGGGAGGAGGACCCTGCCCGGCATCATTCTCTGCGCCACGCATTGCATTTCCCCGGCCCATCGTTAGGGCGCGCCTCGGTGTGGAAGCGTGTACACATGTACAGGTACTCGCCGTTGTGGGATCGTTCGATCTCGACGCGGATCATAAGAGCATGCGCTCGATATTCATAGACTAGACCGTGGTGAACCCCGGCGGCACGCCCACCTGGATCTGAGCCGCATTC
>JBMFHR010000008.1:0-42443 GCA_049976725.1 Conexivisphaera sp.
GCGCCCTGCCACATACTGGGAGCGATGCTCAGGGATCTGGCGCCCAAGTACCGCTTGTCCCTATCGCTCCAGACCGCCCTGAACCATAGCGGTCTGTAGCGGCAGGGACTTACACCTCGCCCACAGATCACGGGCAATCACCGTGGGGTCATGGGCGGCCGTCGAGGCCAGCGGCATGGGCCTCCCATCTATGGGCATCTCGCCTGGGCTCAGAGCAGTGCTCCCATCGCCCGGGCGATCATCCGCGCGGCGCCGCAACTCAGCATGGAGTGCTATACTATGATATATTTAAGCATTACTGCCCCGAGATAGCGTTCGCCAGGCTGAACGTCCAGGCTTACCCGGAGTTCCAGGAGAGGTTCGAGATATACGGGCTGCCCACGCTCCTCATGTGGAGGGAGGGCAAGCTCGCCTACAGGATCCCGGGCGTCCCCGACTGGAGGACCCTCAGGTCCATGCTGGACGAGCTGGTAACGGGTGAGTGAGGCGGCATGCCCATGAGGAGGGGAGCTGTCATCTCGGTGCCGGGCCTCGGGTACACGTCGATGGCCAGGTGCTCGCCGAGGTTCCTGATGCAGCTGTTCAACTACTCGCCCAGGGGGGTCATCCAGTTTTCGCCCCCCAGGAGCCCGGAGGAGGCCTGGAGGAGGACCTTCGGAGGGCTGGATCGGGCCCTCGGAAGGCTGAGGATTCAGGTGGTCGCGATCAACCAGCCCAGCGGGACGGCGCCGGAACTCGCGGAGGAGCTGGCGCGGGTCGAGCGCGGCGTCTCTGAGGCGCTCGGAAAGGCGCTCCCGGTGGCATCGATCAACGCCCTGGCGTACAGGGCGGCCGCGTGCAGCGACGTCGCGGCGGTGGACGGGACGCTCGCCAAGATCTTCGGATCCCTGGACGAGTACATGATAATATCGCCGTTCGGTGACAGGCAGGACGGTGACTTCGAGGAATACGGGATTTATCTCTCGAGCGTGGAGAGGCCCGGCCACGAGGAAGTGATATACCCGGAGCAGGTACCGGACCTCGTGGCGGAGCTGGCGGCCCGGCTGCTCGCGTAGCGACCCGGGAGCGCGCAATGCGTAAATCTCGAACATTTGCGGGCAATCTGTGTGGAGTATAAGTGGAAGGTATGGTCTGTCACGATGGTCGGCAGCCTGATGTCGGCCATCGACAGCACCGTCGTTGTGCTGGCTATCCTGCCGATAGCGGAGGACCTCCACACAGACTACATAACCATGGTGTGGGTGGTGGTCGCCTACCTGCTGGTGAACACGGCCCTCGTGCTCAGCCTGGGGAGGATGGGGGACCTGTACGGCAGGAAGAGAATGTACAACGCGGGGTTCGCCGTCTTCATAGTGGGATCGGCCCTCTCGGGGCTCGCGCCCTCGGGGCTCGCCCTGGTCATCTTCAGGGGAATACAGGGCATTGGGGCAGCGATGCTGACGGCGAACTCGTTCGCGCTCATCTCCCAGGTGTTTCCCCCCAACGAGAGGGGGCGCGCGTTCGGCATGAACGCGATAGTCTGGGGAGCGGGGTCCATACTGGGGATCATCCTGGGGGGAGTGATAATAACGTACACGACGTGGAGGGCGATTTTCCTGATAAACGTGCCGATAGGGGTCTTCGGGACCCTCTGGGCGTACAGGTCTATAAGGCCCGATGCCGCGCGCAGCAGCGGCGAGAGCTTCGACCTCGTGGGCGCAGGGACCTTCACCGCGGCGCTCCTCTCGCTGCTCCTGGCCTTCACCTGGGGGCTCCTGTACTCCTGGTCGGACCCGTACGTAGGCGCGTTCCTGGCGGCCTCGGCTATAGCGTTCGCGGGCTTCCTTGTCTGGGAGGCCAGGTTCTGCGACGACCCCATAGTGGACGTCGGGCTCTTCCGCAACAGGGTGTTCTCGCTCTCCGTGGGAGTGGCGATGCTCCAGTCCCTCGCGCTCTTCGCCGTCAACTTCCTCCTGATGTTCTACTTCGAGGGCATAGCCGGCGTGCCCATACTCACGGCGGCGTACCTGCTCCTGCCCATGTCGGCGATGTCGATGATCGTGGGGCCCTTTGCCGGGAGGCTCAGCGACAGGGTGGGGGCCAGGGTCGTGGCGACGGTAGGACTGCTCATTCAGGCCGCCGCCCTCTACATGCTTAGCAGGATATCGGCGGCCACGCCCCTGGCGGAGGTCGCGGCGCTGGAGGCCGTGTACGGCGTCGGGGGCGGGATGTTCTGGCCGGCCAACACGAGCGCCATAATGTCGTCGTCCCCTCCCCGGCGCTACGGCGTGGCTTCGGGCGTCATGAACATGCTCAGGAACACGGGGATGGTGCTGAGCTTCGTCCTGGCGCTCACGGCCGCCACGTCGGTGCTGCCGGCGGCAGTCGTCTACCAGCTCTTCGTTGGAACGCTGAGCGGCAGGCTGCCGGAGGCGATGGGCGCCGCTTACCTGAGGGGCCAGGCGCTGGCCTTCGACCTGTCGACGGCGCTGCTGGTCGTCTCAGCGCTCATGTCGCTGGTGAGGGGTAAGCGGGAGCTCCAGATGAGGGGCGCCGGATCCCCGGCTCCGGGCTCGGGGATCCGAGGCGCGGAGCGCCGAGGCCGCCCTGCGACCCTCGCGCGTGAGCACGCAGCGGGGGCGCCTGGTGCTCCCCTCCCTGGCCCTGTTCTTGAGCCAGGGCTTGACCGAGGACGTTGGCCCCCGCTTCAGGGCCAGGGACCTAACCTCGACGAGCCCCCTCCGCACGAGGTCCTCGCAGGCGGCCTCGACCTCGCGCTCGTCGAACGATGGGCGATAGCCGGACGCTCCCATGAGCCTCCTGGCGAGCATCCACGCCGAATCAGGTCCGTACCGATCCAGGTGCATGATTATCAGGGCCTCCAGGCGCGTGAGGCCGGACGCGTCGGCGCTGCCGCTCATGCGTCAACCCGTGTAGTTACCCACGTACTGGTATATCAGGACCTGGGCCCAGAAACCGTCGGGCCTCCCGTAGAGCGGAGTGGCGTAGGCCAGCCTGATCGGGTACGACGTTGAATTGTAGACCAGGCCGTAGGTGTAGAGGGGCAGCTGCGCGTAGGGATAGTTCGGCTGCTGCACGTAGTAAGGCGAGATGCTAACGATGCGGCCGGTCGTGGGGTCTATCTGGCCCCACCCGACCCACCTCAGGGGGAGCATCCGCCCTATCAGCGTGTGGTTGTAGAAGTAGCCGGTGAACATGCCGGTGGTGGAGTTTACGTAGAGGCTCCTGTTGTACCCGGCCCACACTATCATGGCGTCCACCTTGCCCTCGTCCCCTCCGAGGCCGTATATTCTTCCGGACACCTGGTAGCCGCTCAGGTACGGATCGCCGTAGAGCCTGGAGGGGTCGGCGCCGGTCGCGAACACTGCTATGTAGATGGGCCTCGACGGGTCGAATGACCTGAAGTAGTTCAGGATCCTGGTGGCCTGCGTCTGATTGTCCAGGAACATCTGTGCGACGAGCGATATCTGGGTGCCGTTGATGGTGGCGTTGTCGACGACCGCCGTCCTGTTCCCCACGACCTCTATCCAGTAGCCGTAGTCCCACCACGCTATTACCACGGAGTTCGGGGGGGTGCTGCTGTTGATCCAGGACAGCGCGTTGAGCCAGGCGGGGTTTCTCCCCATGATGGTGGCCGAGGTGACTATCGTCACGGGGGTGTTGTTCGGCATCACCCAGTACGCGTACGCGGGATAGGCCGTCACGGCGACCACAGCCACGACGAGCGCGGCCTTGCCGTACCTGTAGTACTCGAGGTGAGTCTTCCTGCGCTTCCCTTTCCCAGCGACCGCCGGGCCGGGCTCCACGTTGGAGACCGCGTAGTGCAGGCCCACCGGGGCGCCTATGGCCAGGGCTATCGAGAGGAAGGGCAGCAGCTGCGCGAAGGACGTGGCAACGTACGCCGACCATATCAGGAATATCGGGACCAGGATCGAGGAGAAGCGCCTGCTCCTGAGCATGTAGTAGCCGCCGGCTATCGTCAGCGGCACCAGGATCCCGTAGGTGGTCAGGATGCTGATCCCGCTCACGCTCTGCTGCTCCGCCACTGTGATCAGCGGGGAGGGCGATATCCTGGTGAGCGGGTTGAGGACCGAGAAGTACCTCCCCGAGAGGGCGTGGGGGGACCGGTAGAGGAAGTAGCCCACGGCGGCGACCAGCAGCGCGAGCATCCCCCACCTGGCGCGCTCCGGGACCAGGCCGTCCCTGGCGGTGAGCGCCGCGATCACGGCGAGCATCAGCGCGCCGTAGAGCAGGAGCTCGGTCGGGTACTTGAACCAGGAGAGCCCGGGTGATGGGAAAGCCGCCGGTATCAGCGTGGGGAAGACGAAGAGCGCCTCCTTGATCGGCAGGTCCCTGGGGACCCTGAGGAGGAAGGGAGCCAGCAGGAGAGCTATCCCAGCCACTCCGGCGAAGTTCACGGATCCCCCCCAGGTGACCTGCATGTACCCCAGGATGATGCCAGCGGCCAGCGAGTAAGCGTAGGACTTAGGCCCGGAGTCCTCCATGCCCATCAGCAGGAGCGCCAGGCCGAACGTCCCCAGGACGTAGGCGAAGGGCGACCCCTTGTACCAGCCGAAGTCCGTCCTGAGCATCAGGCCTGGCAGCACGGCTATCAGGAAGGAGCCGAGGAGCGCGGCGTACGCGTTGCCGGTGACCCTCCTGACGATCATGAAGACGGGGAACACCGCCAGGCCGCCCATCGCGACGGGCGCGAGCGCCGCGTACTGGTAGAGCGTCGCGTGGAGCCCCAGGGCGCGCAGAGCAAGGTAGATCATCGCGTTCATCAGGTAGAGGCCGTTCACCCGGAGCGACCCAAGGGGATATCCCCAGGGATACCACGCCATGTGGTCCACCGTGCGGAAGTACTCGTATATCCCGCGGATTCCCTGTGACTCTATGTCGTGGACCATGACCGAGGTCGCGTAGTAGTGGAAGTACGGGTCGAACTCATTCAGGTAGAAACCGTACTTCATGGGCATGAGCCTGACGGCAATCGAGAGGAGCGCCGCGATGACCAGCCCCAGCGGGACGCCGTAGCGGTCGAGCGCCGGCCTCAGACGCTCAAGTGGCATTGCTGGCGCGAATCGCGCGAGACCTATTTTAACTTATGGAGGGGGCTCAGAGCAGGCCCCCGAGGGCCAGGATGACCACGTACCAGACGACGAGGAGGACGGCTGCGCCTATCGCCAGCGCCAGCGCGGTCCCCTCGTCCGCCGAGGACCTGGACCTCTCGGTCATGACCACGAAGTACAGCCCGAGCCCCGTGAGGATCACCAGCGTCACGGTCTCGCCGATCGACTGCTCCAGGTAGGCCGGGGGCACGAACGCCAGCGGGGGCACCCTGGATCCGGTCAGGATGTAGTTCACTATGCCGGCCGCTATCACCACGAACGCGGCGACGTACCAGTTCCTCGGATCGCTGAGGAGCTCGAACAGTCTCCTGTAGCGCCTCGGGAGGGACTTCCTGATCCTCCTCCTCAGGCTCGACACGTGACCCGAGAGGGCCGCCCCCTATTTTGGCTTTCCGCACCGCTCCACCGCGAGGCCGCCCACCACGTGCAGGCGGCCGGACTCGTCGACGTCGTCCACGGCCACGAGCGACCTGCAGGGCGAGCCGCCACGGCGGGCGATCCTCAGGTCCAAGACGGCGTAGCAGCCCACGATGGAGGAGCCCGCCGCCCGGAGCAGGCGGGAGGCGGCCTCGGCGGTCCTGGAGCTGCGCACTATGTCGTCCACAAGCAGCACGCGCGGGAAAGCGCGCGCGATCGGCCTGTCGACGAAGAGCCGGGACGGCCTCGCCTCGGTGATCGACTCGCTCTCGACGCTCACGGGATCCTCGAATATCACCTTCTCGACCTTGTGTATCGAGAAGTAGGGGACCCCGGACTCCAGCGAGACGGCGATGCCGTACTTGGCGCCCGACGTCTCTATTGATGAGACCGCGTCGTAGGCCAGCCCGCGCAGGCTGGCGTCCTCCACTATGAGCCTGGCGACCGCCCTCAGCACGGCCGGCTCGTTGTACAGGTTGAGCCAGGCTATCCTGAGTATCCGCTCGCCGCCCGCGCGCACGACGCGGACGCCGCTGCCGCTCGAGAGCCTGCGCAGGACCTCGCCCAGGCTGTCGCAGGGTCCATCCCGGGCGGATCCGGTCAAGTGGTCACCTCGCCCAGCCTGCCGGACTCGGCGGCCTCCCTGATCTCCATCGCTATCCTCCTGCCCATGTCGACGGGCTCCCTGAAGTACATCAGCGAGTAGGGACTCCCGTGCACCATGTAGACGCTCGTGCCGGCCACTATCCTGCCGGAGAACTCGAAGTAGACGATCTCCAGCGTGTCCCGCACTATGGACTCCAGGGAGAATGGGCCTATGGGGGGCCTCCCCGTGTGCTCCAGGACGGCCCTCGCGAACGACTCACCGTCGCGGGCGACGCCCGGCAGCAGGGACTCCCTGAGCACCAGCGGGAGGTTG
Organism: Conexivisphaera sp.; assembly: GCA_049976725.1. Classification (GTDB taxonomy): domain Archaea; phylum Thermoproteota; class Nitrososphaeria; order Conexivisphaerales; family Conexivisphaeraceae; genus Conexivisphaera. The sequence goes on from JBMFHR010000008.1 coordinate 6,469, forward strand.
CCGACCACCACGAACGTGGGATCGGCCAGCCCGAACGTCCTCCCGTCCACGTTGGACTCGTACCTCAGGTCGAACCCGAACAGCTCCACGCGGTCCCTCAGCGGGCTGTGTAGGAAGTGATGGTAGGCCGGGACCCCGACGACGTACTCCTGTATTATGTGGGGCTCCCTCACGCTGCCCAGCCTCCTGCGCAGCTCATCCGCGTCCCTCGCGAAGAAGTAGCCCCTGCCGCCCTTGGCGCCGTAGAGCTTCACGATCACGGGGCCGTCGACCTCGTCCGGCGACGAGTAGGTCCTGGGAGTCCTGAGGCCAGCCGCCTCCAGCAGCGACATCTTCCTGCGCTGGTCGGCCTCCCACTCGAGCAGGTACCTGTTGCCGAAGGTGGGGACGCGCAGCTCCAACGCTGCGCGCCAGCCGACGTACTCGACGTAGCTGCCGTGCGGGATCAGGATAGCGTTCCTCGACGTCAGCTCCCCGGCGGCCGAGGACAGCGTCCCGAGGTCCATCTCGAGGACCTCGTCCACGAACCACATCCGCGAGTAGAACCAGCCGCGGCCGGGCGGCGCCAGCGCGAGCGTCCTCAGGCCCTCGCGCTTGGCGCCCAGGAGTATCTGGAGCGCGGTGTGACTGGCGATAACGGCCACAGTGAGCCTCTCGGGGTCGTACCCCTTCAGTATCCCCTCGACGTCCGGGATGCGGGCGGATCCGGTCAAGTGGTCACCTCGCCCAGCCTGCCGGACTCGGCGGCCTCCCTGATCTCCATCGCTATCCTCCTGCCGATCGAGATGGGGCGGCGGAAGTAGAGTGAGCTGTACTGGCCGCCGATGCCGATGTACGCGTTCGTGCCCCCGCCTATCCTGGGCGCGACGTCGAACACGACGAGGTCCAGCTCGGGCGTGACCATGGCCTGCAGGGTGAACGGGCCCACTACGCCCGGCGGCACGAGCTTCCTGGCCGCGTCGAGGAAACGGTAGCCGATGTCGAAGACCTTCTCCAGCAGGCTCTCCCTGATGGTCGCCGGCTCGTGCCCGACCTCGACGTACCTGGCATCTATCCCCAGCTCCAGCTGGTCCCTGGCCGGCAGCCTGTAGAGGCCGTCCAGGTTGCTCTGGATCCTCCTGTCTATGCTGTGGAGCTCCAGCCTGCCCATGAGCGGGCTGTAGAAGAAGTTGAGGTTGAAGTGGGCCCCGACCACTAGCTCCTCTATGGACGCGGAGGCCAGGTCGTCCATCCTGATCAGGCCGCTGGCGGCGAGCCTCCTGGCCTTCTCCATTAGGTCAGAGGCGTCCCTGGCCACGAAGAAGCCCCTCTCGACGCGCCTGGCGGCCTCCGGCAGCTTCACGATCACGGGGCCGTCGACCTCGTCCGGCGACGAGTAGGTCCTGGGCCTCCTGATGCCGCCCTCGTCCAGCAGCCGGTAGTAGTTGGCCGGTCCCACCCTCTCCTCCCACCTGAGCAGGCGCCTGTTCCCGAAGATCCTGACCGGGAATCTCCCCTCGATGTTGTCGTATCCCACGTAGACGGCGAACGACCTGTTGGGGACGAAGATGGAACCCTCGGAGTTCAGCTCGGACACAACGCCCTCGTCCACCATGCGCGCGTAGTCGTCCAGCACGATCAGCCTGTCCACGACGGGGAACTCCCTGTAAGCCCTCTCCCTGCCCCTCTTGGCCACGGCGATTGTCCGCAGGCCCTCCCCCTTGGCGCCGTCCAGCACGTCCAGCGCGGAGTGGCTGGCCAGGACGGCGACGGACACGCTCACGCCGGCGCGTCGCGCGGCCGCGGGATTAAGCTTTGCCGGCAACCAGAGACCTGCACTCGGATATCAGCTCCTGGAGGGCATCGAACGCCCTGCCGCCCTCCTCGACGCGCACTATCACTATCGTGTCCGTGTGGCAGCTGACCACCTCCTCGACGTTGACCTCCCTGGAGGCCAGGCGCTGCAGCAGCGCGGACACGACGCCGGGGGTGCCCGAGATCTCGGGGGGACTCACGACTGTCAGCGCGGCCAGGCCCGAGGACTCCGCCAGCAGGCTGCCGTGCGGCACGGCGCTCAGTATCTCGTCGCGGAGCCTCGACTCGTAGACCACCGTGTAGGAGGATATCCCCTGGAGGACCTGCAGGAACAGCCTCCTGTGCCTTGAGGCCAGCTCGCTCACGGCATCAGCTGCCTGGGGGGAGCGCCTCACGACTATCTTCTCCAGGCCGGTCTTCAGGTCCAGCCTGCTGGCCGCCAGCACGCGCGCTACGGGGTCCCCCATCCCCGGGTGAGTCAGGGACCGCTTGGTCCTCTTCAGGGCCGCCAGGACCGAGTCCTCGCTCACATGCGCCCCCAGGAGCGACTCGATCCGGGGGCGCAGCGCCCTGGCGACCGCCGATACGTTCGCGATGCCCTCCCTGACCGAGCGCTCGAGGCACGGATCCATCTGCAGGAGCTTCCTGGCGTAGGAGGCAACTGTCCGTTTTTGGTACATTGGTTTCCTCTTTCGGCCAAAGATGGCCAAAATGTATATAAAGATTTCGAGGGTGACTGGTCCAGTTTGACCCGGCAGATGAAGGAAGCCCTGGCCCTGGAGGAGGGGCCGGCGGCGGCCCTGGCGCTGGCCGACGGCACCGTGATCTGGGGCAGGGGGTTCGGGGCGGTCGGGACCAGGGTCGGCGAGGTCGTGTTCACGACTGCGATGAACGGCTACACGGAGTCGCTCACCGACCCGTCGTACAGGGGCCAGATACTGGTGATCACCCACCCCCTGGTGGGCAACTACGGGGTGCCGCCGGACTTCGAGTCCAAGAGGATACAGGTGGAGGGGCTCGTGATAGCCAGGCTGACGGAGCCCAGCCACCCCCGGTCCGAGCGCTCGCTCCACGAGTGGCTGAGGGACGAGGGCGTGCCCGGGATCGAGGGCGTGGACACGAGGGCCCTTGTGAAGAGGATAAGGGGATCGGGCGTCATGCCGGGGGCGATATCGGTCGCGGAGGACCCACGGGAGCTGGACGAGGGGGAGCTCCTCAGGGTGGCGAGGAGCTTCGACTACGAGACGAGGGAGCTGGTGGGGCCGGCCCTGGGCCCGGCGACGTTCGGCGTGGGCGGGCACCACGTGGTCGTGGTGGACTTCGGTATAAAGGGAGGCATCGTGAGGGAGCTGGTGGCCAGGGGGCTGAGGGTCACCGTGATCCCGTGGAGCTGGGGGCTCGGCGGCATAATGTCGCTGGGGCCCGACGGGATCGTGGTAGGCAACGGCCCCGGGAACCCCGCGGCGATGGACGCCAGCATAGACCTGGTGCGCGGGATCCTCATGACGGGGGTGCCGACGCTCGGCATATGCCTCGGGCACCAGCTCGCGGCCCTGGCGCTCGGGGCGAGGGTGAACAAGATGAAGTTCGGGCACAGGGGCATAAACAAGCCCGTGAGGGACCTCTCGAACGGGCGCCTCTCGGTGACGACCCACAACCACGGGTACGCTGTCGACCCGAGCTCGCTCGATGGCACGGGCCTGAGGCCGAGGTTCGTGGACGTGGACGACGGGACCGTCGAGGGCATGGTCCACGAGCGCCTCCCGCTGATAACGACGCAGTTCCACCCCGAGGGATCCCCGGGACCCAGGGACGCCTCCTACGTGTTCGACGAGTTCAGGGCGATGGTGGTTGAGGGAAGCGGTAAGTAAGGCGCTGGTCCTGGGCTCCGGCGGGATCAAGATAGCGGAGGCCGCGGAGTTCGACTACAGCGGGAGCCAGGCGCTGAAGGCGCTCTCGGAGGAGGGCATAAGGACGGTCCTGATCAACCCGAACATAGCCACGATACAGACGTCGCACCGGATGGCCGACCGCGTGTACTTCGTGCCCCTCACGCCGTGGTTCGCCGAGAGGGTCATCGAGCGCGAGAGGCCGGACGCGGTGCTGCTGGGGTTCGGCGGCCAGAGCGCCCTGTCGCTCGGCGTGCAGCTGCACCGCTCGGGGGTGCTGGCGAAGTACGGGGTGAAGGTTCTGGGAACGCAGGTGGACGGGATAGCCAGCGCCCTCGACAGGGCGGCCTTCAGGGACCTGATGTACAGGAGGGGGTACCCGGTGCCGCCGTCGGTCCCGGCCAGCAGCATAGAGGAGGCGGTCGGGGCGGCGGACGACGTGGGCTATCCCGTGATAGTCAGGGTCAGCTTCAACCTGGGAGGCAGGGGGAGCTTCGTCGCCAGGAGCAGGAAGGAGCTCTCGGAGGGGCTCAGCAGGGCGTTCTCGCACTCGCCGGTCAAGGGCGTCCTGGTCGAGAGGTACCTGGAGAAGTGGAAGGAGATAGAGTTCGAGGTGGTCCGCGATCGCGCCGGGAACTCCGTGGCGGTCGCCTGCATAGAGAATCTGGAGCCCATGGGCGTCCACACGGGGGACTCCACCGTGATAGCGCCCTGCCAGACCCTCACCGACCGCGAGTACCAGGAGCTCAGGAGGACTTCCATGGGCGTGGCGGCCTCCATAGGGCTCCTGGGCGAGTGCAACGTGCAGCTGGCGCTCAGGCCCCAGGGCGACGCATACTACGTCATCGAGACCAACCCCAGGATGTCGAGGAGCTCGGCCCTGGCGAGCAAGGCGACGGGCTACCCTCTGGCATACGTGGCGGCCAAGCTGGCGCTCGGGTACACGCTGGACGAGGTCCTGAACAAGGTCACGGGCGACACGAGCGCGTTCTTCGAGCCCAGCCTGGACTACCTGGTCATCAAGGCGCCGAGGTGGGACCTCCAGAAGTTCTGGCCCGTGGACGACCGGCTGGGATCCGAGATGATGAGCGTGGGCGAGGTCATGTCGATGGGCAGGGGGCTCGAGGAGGTGCTGCAGAAGGCGTTCAGGATGCTCGACATAGGGGTCGACGGCCTCGTGGGCCCCGAGACGTACGCGGAGGGGAGCGCCGAGGAGGTCCTCAGGCGCCTGGAGAGCTTCAGGCCCTACTGGCTGCTCGACGCCGCCAGGGCGATGGCGCTCGGGGTGCCGCCCGAGCTAATATCGGAGATGACGGGCGTGGCCCCGCTCTTCATGAGGGCGGTCCACAACGTGGTTAGGTTGGGGAGGGAGCTCATGGGGCTGAGCCGCGCGGACGAGCGCACCAGGAGGAGGCTGCTGGCGGCCGCGGCCCGCATGGGCTTCACGCCCGGCCAGGTCTCGAGGCTGTCGGGGCTGAGCCCCGACGAGGTCGAGGAGATCATGGAGGATGTGGGCGCGCCAGTCGTCAAGGACGTCGACACCCTCGCGGGCGAGAGGCCGGCCAGGACCGGGTACCTCTACCTCACGTGGAACGGGAACGAGGACGATGTCGGCAAGGTCGAGGGGCGCGGCCTGATAGCCCTCGGCGCCGGCGGCTTCCGCATCGGCGTGTCCGTGGAGTTCGACTGGGCGCTCGTCGAGATCACGAGGGCGCTCGAGGACCTGGGGTTCCACGTGGGTGTGGTGAACTACAACCCCGAGACCGTCTCCACGGACTGGGACTTCATGGAGCGCGTCTACAACGCGGAGCTCGAGCCTCACAGCATCCTCTGGGTCGCCAGGAAGCATGGGACCAACGACGTGATAGTCTTCGCTGGGGGGCAGCTGGGCAACAACGCGGCGGAGGCGCTGGAGGCCATGGGGCTCCGCCTGCTGGGCACCCCGGCCGGCTCGATAGCGAGGGCCGAGGACAGGTCCAAGTTCGGGGAGCTCGTGGAGAGGCTGGGGCTCCTGCAGCCGAGCTGGACCTGGGCCAGGTCTGTCGAGGACGCGCTGGACTTCGCTGAGTCGAACGGGTACCCGGTCATCGTGCGGCCCAGCTACGTCCTGAGCGGATCCTCGATGTTCCTGGCCAGGAACAGGGAGGAGCTGAGGGAGCTGATGCGCAGGATCCTGGAGAGGTCGACGAAGCCGGTGGTCGTCAGCCGCTTCCTGGAGGGCGCGATAGAGGCCGAGGCCGACTGCGCGTCCGACGGGCGCGAGGTCCTGATGCTGCCCATGGAGCACGTGGAGGGCGCGGGCGTGCACAGCGGCGACGCCACGATGTCGATCCCCACGAGGAGGCTGACCGATGGGGAGCTCAGGGAAATGGCCGAGGCGGCGCAGCTCCTGGCCAGGGAGCTGAGGATAGTGGGGCCGTTCAACCTGCAGTACCTCGTGAAGGACGGAAGGGTCTACGTCCTCGAGCTCAACCTGAGGAGCAGCCGCTCCATGCCGTTCGCCAGCAAGTCCTACGGAGTCAACCTGATGGAGGTCTCCGCGGCGGTGCTGGCGGGCAGGGGAATCGAGGTCAGGTGGCCTGACGCGGAGCTGCAGCCCGGGGTCCACGTGCCGGACGTCGGCTTCTGGAGCGTTAAGAGCCCGCAGTTCTCCTGGGCGCAGATACGGGGCGCTTACCCATTCCTTGGACCCGAGATGAGGAGCACGGGGGAGGTGGCGTCGATGGGCACGACCTTCAGGGAGGCCCTCCTGAAGAGCTGGATGGCCGCGACCCCGAACCGCGTGCCGGAGCCCGACAAGACCGCGCTCATCTACGGCCGCGGGCTCGAGAGGGCCCAGCGCTCGATGGCGAGGGCGGGTTACGGGTGCGCGTCCCTGCGCGGCAGCGGGGTGAGGGGGTGCGCCGAGGTCGAGATCGATGACGCCGTCAGGATGGTGAAGGAGGGCGAGGTGGGGATCCTGATGACGGACGGCTACGCGCCTGAGGTCGACTACCGCGTCAGGAGGGCCGCCGTCGACCACAACGTGCCGGTGGTGCTCAACCGCGATCTGGCGGCCGAGCTGGCGGCAGCCATCGAGGACTACATGAACGGCAGGCTGGAGCTCTCCGTCATGGAGCTGCGCGAGTACTGGGAGGCCGGGAGGGGCAGGCTCAGCAGGCCTCGATGGTGGACGGGGGCTTCGACGTGACCGCGTAGGCAACCATGACGACGCCCGGAATCTCCTCGGTTATCCTCTTCGAGATGCTGGCCATCAGGTCGTGCGGCGCCCTGAACCAGTCGGCGGTCATACCGTCCTCGCTGGTGACGGCGCGCACTATCACCACGCGCCCGAGCTCCCTCCTGTCGCCCTTGACCCCGACCCAGCGGCCCTCCGTGAGCACGGCGAACGCCTGCCAGACCTCGCCGTAGAGGCCCGCGCGGGCGAACTCCTCCTCGACGATGGCGTTCGCCCTCCTGGCGATCGAGAGCTTCTCCTCGGTGACCTCGCCCTCGATCCTGACGGCCAGCCCGGGACCCGGGAACGGGTGCCTCCCCACTATCGACTCTGGGAGGCCCAGCTCCCTCGCCACCTGCCTGACCTCGTCCTTGTAAAGGTCCCTGAGCGGCTCGACGACCCTGAGCCCGAACTCCTCCGGGAGGCCGGCCACGTTGTGGTGGCTCTTTATCCTGTCCGATCCCCTGCCTGAAGCGCCGCTCTCTATCCTGTCAGGATATATTGTTCCCTGAATCAGGAACCTGACGCCCGGTATGGACGACGCCACCTCCTCGAAGACCTCGGCGAACGTGCGCCCTATTATCAGGCGCTTCTCCTCGGGATCTGTGACGCCCCTCAGCGCCGCGAGGAAGCGCGCCGACGCGTCGATGAAGTGAAGGTTCCGGATGCCCATGGACCTCAGCGCGCGGAGCACCTCCTCGACCTCGCCCTCCCTGAGCAGTCCGTGGTCGACGAACACCACGTGCAGCCTGTCGCCTATGGCCCTGTGCGCTATGGCGGCGGCCGTCATCGAGTCGACGCCGCCGCTGACGGCGCAGAGCGCCAGGCCGTCGGGACCCACAGTCCCGCGCACTTCCTCGATCATCGAGGGTATCATGGAAGTCGGGTTCCAGTCCCTCCTGAGGCCGGCGACGCCGAACAGGAAGTTGCGCAGGATCTCGCGGCCGTGCTCCGTTTGGACGACCTCGGGATGGAACTGGACGGAGTAAACGCCGCCGCCCCTGTCGGGGTCCTCCATCGCGGCTATCAGGCCGGACTCCGAGACCGCCGTCACCGAGAAGCCGGGGGGCGGCGACTCGACGACGTCCCCGTGGCTCATCCAGGCCGAGAATTCACGGGGCAGGCCATCGAGTATCCTCGAGGAGCCGACCACGCGTATCCTGGTCCTGCCGTACTCGGCCCTGGGCGACCTCCTGACGCTCCCTCCCATCTGGTGCGCTATCAGCTGGTGCCCGTAGCAGATCCCCAGGATGGGGAGGCCCGACTCCAGCACGCCGGGGTCAGCGCGCGGTGCCCCCTCCTCCGAGACGCTCCTGGGGCCGCCGGACAGCACCAGCGCGCCGGGCCTCCGGGACAGCACCTCGCTGGCCGGGGCGTCCCCGGGCACTATGTCCGAGCGCACCCCCAGCTCCCTTATCCGCCGCGCTATCAGGTGCGTGTACTGGCCGCCGAAGTCGAGCACGAGGACCCCCAGCTCGGGTCACCTGTCGAGCGTCAGGAACGAGGCGACGGGCACCCTGAGGTCCTCCCTGAGCCTCTCGAGCGCGTAGCGGAAGCCGACTATCGAGAAGACGCCCGCGACGTTCGATCTGGTGACGTCGCAGAGGAGGGACATCGCCTTCACGGTGGCGCCGGTCCTGATCACGTCGTCCACGAGCAGCGCGTAGTCACCCCTCCGGACCGCCTTCCTGGGCAGGTATATATAGCGATAGGCCCCGGACTCGAAGACCTGGCGCGCCTCCACGAAGTCCCTTATACCCAGCTTCTTGCTCTTCCTGACGACGGCCATGCGCGTCCCCAGGGCCTCGGCGAACTGGTAGGCCACGGGGATCCCGTCGGACTCCATCGTCATGACGTAGTCGACCTTCAGCCCGGAGAACCACTCGCGCTGCGACTCCACGACGTAGCGCAGGAGGGATGGGTCGTGGGTCACCTCGGTCACGTCGACCCCGCCCACGTCGTCCCTCCTTATCCTGGACTCTACGTCCCTGGAGAGCTCGGCGCGGAAGACCGCCATTATGCGCTTGGCTACCTCCAGGCTCGGGACGACCAGCCCGTTGACGTAGCGGCTCAGGACTGTGGGCGGCAGGCCGAGCATGGGGGACAGCTCGCTGTAGCGCATGCGGCCCTTCAGGATCCTGAGGGCCTCCACGGATCCCATCCTCAGCTTGAGCTCCTCGGCCCTCCTCAGGACCACGCGCGATCGATGTTACATCTTTTAATTAAATATTATGCGCTATGTGGTTTTAAACTTTGCATGAATAGGTAAACTAACGCCGCGTCAGAGCTCGAGGCCGAGGTCCCTGAGGAAGCGCTCCATCCTCCTGAGCTCCTCCAGGAACCTCAGGCCCTCCGCCGTCAGCTCCACGTACCTGGCGTCGCCGTCCCTGAACTCCGCCAGGAGTCCCCTGCTCTCGAGCTCCTCCTGGTACCTCAGGAACCTGTCGTAGGGGATCCCCGACTCGCTGAGGACCTTCGTGAACCTGGCCCTGCCCCCCTCACGGTACACCGCCTCCAGTACGTCCAGGTACATCCTGAGCTTGCTCCTGCCGGGTTTCCTCCTAGACAATGTGCTTCCCCCTGAGCAGGAAGGCCAGGAGGAGCACGAAACCCGAGAACCTGACCAGGCTGCCGATCAGGTAGTAGCCGAGGAAGCCGAGCGGGTAGGCCAGCATGAGCACGTGGCCGGCCAGCATTAGCAGGAATGCCCCCAGGACGAGCCCCGAGAAGGAGCCCCGTGACCTGAGCTGGACGGCGTCGAAGACCACGAGGGCCAGCAGCACGATCGACGTCAGCTGGACGGCGTCGAAGAACGTCGGATCCACCACGAGGGCCCTCCTGAGCGCCGGGAATGGAGATATCGGCACGCCGGAGCCCAGCATGGGGAGCGGGGCGGCGAGCGCGCCGTAGTAGGTTATTCCGGTGTAGCCGACCGCCAGCGCCAAGTAGGCGGCCACCTGGAGCAGGAGGTAGAGGTAGGAGGACACGATGAACAGCCTGGCGTACGCCAGGCTCAGGTGCACGTAGAGCAGCCAGGCCAGCGCCCCCTGCAGGACGAGCCCCAGCCCGAGCAGCGAGAAGCTGAGTCCGAGGAAGGCCGGAACGGATCCGCTCACCAGCCTGCTGTACCTGTAGGCGGCGTACGCCACCGCGAGCGCGACGGCCCCGCTGACCGCGTCGAGCGTCGCGATGGTGGGGAGGTAGTAGGGCATCGCCCGAGCTGATCGGCGGTTGGCTATAAAGTGAACTAGCGCAGGTGGCAGGCCACCCAGTGGCCCGGCCTGACCTCCCTCAGCTGCGGGACCTCGGTCCTGCACCTGTCGAAGGCGTACGGGCACCTGGGGTGGAACGGGCAGCCCGACGGCGGGTTCAGCGCGCTCGGGATCTCGCCCTTGGCCTTGACCTGGATCTTCGGGGCAGTGGGATCGGGCACCGGTATTGCCGCGAGGAGGGCCTCGGTGTAGGGGTGGAGGGGTTCCCTCACCAGTTCCTCCGAGTCGGCGACCTCCACTATCCTCCCCAGGTACATGACGGCTATCCTGTCGGACATGTGCTTGGCTATGGCCAGGTCGTGCGTTATGAAGAGGAACGAGAGCCCGTACTTCTCGCGGAGGTCGAGCATGACGTTGAGGACCTCGCCCCTTATCGACACATCGAGCATGGAGACAGGCTCGTCCGCGGCTATGAACTCGGGCCGCATGACCAGCGCCCTGGCTATCGCCACCCTCTGCCTCTGGCCCCCGCTCAGCTCGTGCGGGTAACGGTAGGCGAAGTCCTCGGGCGGCAGCAGCCTCACGTCCTCGAGCGCGCGCATGACCTTGTCCTCGAGCTCGGACTTGCTGCTGAACAGCCTGTTTATCAGGAGGCCCTCCGAGACCACGTCGAACACGCTCATCCTGGGGTTTATGGAGTCGTACGGATCCTGGAATATCATCTGGAGCCTGCTCCTGTACTTCCTGAGCTCGGAGCCCCTCAGGGCGGCTATGTCGACGCCGTCGTAAATTATGCTGCCGCCGGTCGGGTCCACGAGGCGCACTATTGCCTTGCCCAGGGTGGTCTTGCCGCTCCCCGACTCGCCCACCAGCCCGAGTATCTCGCCGCGCCCTATCGTCAAGTTCACGCCGTCGACTGCGCGCACGTAGGCCTTGGCGCCCATTATCTTGCTCAGGAAGCCCGTGTAGAACGGATAGTAGACCTTGAGATCCCTTATCGAGATCAGCTCGCCCAAGGCCATCACCTCAGCGCAGGTGGCAGGCCACCCAGTGGCCCGGCCTGACCTCCCTCAGCTGCGGGACCTCGGTCCTGCACCTGTCGAAGGCGTACGGGCACCTGGGGTGGAACGGGCAGCCCGACGGCGGGTTCGCCAGGTTGGGCGGGGATCCCGGGAGGAACGAGAAGCGCTGCCTCCTGGCCCTTATGTCGGGGAACGCCCTGAGGAGGGCCTCGGTGTAGGGGTGGAGGGGGTTCTTGTAGAGTTCCACGGCGGGCGCCCTCTCGACGATCCTCCCCCCGTAGTATATCATCACGGTGTCGGCCAGCTCGGCTATTATCGAGAGGTCGTGAGTTATGAGGAGCATCCCCATTCTGTACCTCGAGCGCAGCTCCTCCAGCAGCTTGAGTATCTGGGCCTGGACGATGACGTCGAGCGCGGTCGTGGGCTCGTCGAGCACGACGAACTCCGGGTTGTTTATCAGCGCCATGGCTATCGCCACCCTCTGCCTCTGGCCCCCGCTCAGCTCGTGCGGGTAACTGCCCAGCCTCTCCCGGCCCACCCCGACCACGTCGAGGAGCTCGGAGGCCAGCCTGAGGGCCTCGTCCTTCCCGACGTCCCTGTGCGTCAGGACGGCCTCGGCCAGCTGATCCCCTATCGTGAAAACCGGGTTCAGCGCGTTCATGGAGGCCTGGGGCACGAAGGCGATCTTCGTCCACCTGATCCTCCGGAGCTCCTCGTCGTCCATCGCCAGGACGTCGCGGCCGTCCAGCAGTATCCGGCCGCGCTCCACGACCGAGTTCCTGGGGAGAAGCCTGAGCAGCGTGAGGGCGAGCGAGGACTTGCCGCTCCCCGACTCGCCGGCGATCCCGACGGTCTCGCCCCTGGAGACGTCGAATGTGACGTCCTGCACGGCCCTCACGTTGCCCTCCTTCGTCCTGTAGTACATCGTCAGGTCCTCCACCCTTAGGATGACCTCGCCCATCTAGCCCTCCTCCCCGAAGCTCAGCATCCGGTACTCGAAGCGGTAGTCGAGCGTGGGCGTCACGAGGACGCCCACCGAGTAGTTCAGGAAGCCGGTGCTCGCGTTGTACTGATAGTACCAGTACTGCACGGACACGAGGTCCGCCCCGCGGTAGATCTCGATCGTGGATGAGATCAAGACGTACCCGTCGGATCTCGTCACCACGTACTTATACGTGGCGTTGTAGCCGTTGAGCGTGGCGTTGGCCCCGCCGCTCCCGGGAGCGGCGGAGCTGGAAACGAAGAGGGGCATCCCGAAGCCGTAGTAATAGGTCGTCAGGTTCGACGGAACGAGCGCGTAAGTGTAGTTGAGCGTGGTCCGGCCGCCCCGCGCGGCGCCGGGAGCCAGCGGCTCGTAGTAGAACTTCACGAGGTCGCCGTCCACGGACGCCACTCTGATCCTGAACTCGTTCGTGTAGGAGCCCAGCGGGAGCTGCCCGGCGTAGAGTGATACCGTGTAGTTGTAGGTGGCCGCGTAGCCGGGCCGCGCGTTCGTCTCGGGGCTCACGACCGTGGGCCGCGCGGACGACTGGTGCACGGCCACGGTTGCCAGCGCCGCGGCGGCTACCACGATTACCAGTGCCAGCGCCCACCACCCCCTCATCTCTGCCTCAGCCTCGGATTGAGGATCTCGTCCAGCGCGTAGCCCAGCAGGACGAACGAGAGTGAGAGCAGCACTATCGCTATCCCGGGGAATATGAACCACCACCAGCCGAAGCTGTAGTAGATTGCCGAGGACGCGTGATCGAACGCCTTCGAGAGCATCCTGCCCCACGTCGGAACGGTGGATGCGCCGGGGAAAAGGAAGTCGAGGGCCGCCTCGGTCAGTATGAATCCCGGGACGTTGAGCGCCAGGTTCGCGTAGACCAGGCTCATTACGTTGGGCAGTATGTGCCTGCTGATTATGTGGCCCCTGCCGGCGCCCAGCGCCCTCGCCGCCTCCACGTAGCCACGCTCCTTGAGCGTCAGCGTCTGGGACCTTATCACCCTCGCGACGGCCGGCCACGACAGCACGGCGAAGAGCACTATGAGCCAGAGGTAGAGCTCCTTCGCCAGGAAGGCGGACTGCGTTATCATGAACACCATTATTATCGCGAGCGGCAGGAAGGGTATCACGAGGAACACGTCGGCTATCCTCATCAGGAGCTCGTCCACGGCCCCGCCGAAGACCCCGGAGATCACGCCGAGGTACATCCCCACGACGACCGTGAATATCGAGGCCAGGAGCCCCACCTCCATCGAGATCCTCGACCCCCAGACGAACTGCGACCAGAGGTCCCTCCCCTCGTTGTCCGATCCGAGGAGGCCGTACTGCCTGCCGTAGACGAACAGGAACGGGTACGCCAGCTCGACCTTCAGGCTGCCGGGGGAAGACCCGCCGAGCGCCACCACCTGCACGACGAGCGTGTAGTTGCCCCGCTCGTCGAGGAACTTGAGCCCCGTGTTGGTCATCCCCAGCCCGGACGGGCCGAATGCCGCCAGGTTCACGTCCGGCAGGCTCGTGGACAGGTAGACGAGGTTCCAGTTGCCCAGCTTGAACCCGTTGTTGTAGCTTATGTCCTCCTGGAACGAGCTGGACATCACAGCGTAGGACGTCAGGTGAACGACTTCGCCGTCCGGCTTCACGAGGAGGAAGCGCAGGTAGAAGTCCGAGAGGTTGTCGACGGACAGGGGAAGGACGAGGGCGCCGAACTTGAACTCGTAGGGTGGACGGTAATTGTAGCTGAACGTGTAGTTCGCGGTGAACACGACGTCCTCGGAGCCGGGCGGGACGGACGCCGTTATCAGGGCCGCGGGCACGCCGGCGACCGAGTACTCGGTCTTGGAGACCAGGGTCGAGGGAGGCGACGCCCGCACGAACTCGTAGGAGGCTCCGGGGCCGGCCGCTGACCTCCATTCGGAGATCGAGGGGGGAGCCACCTCGAGGTTGGGGGGAAGCCCCTTGTACTGGGGGAAGACCGTCGCCCAGGCGGGGACGGCCCAGGGGCCGGTGACGAAGGTCTGCGAGGGGCTGGGCCCCGCTATGTAAGGCGCGAGGAGCGCCATGATTCCGAAGAACGCTATTATGACGACGCCGGTCATGCCGGTCCTGTTGCGGAGGAGCAGCCTGAGCGCGCTCTCCTTGGGCAATCGAATCACCTCCTGATCCTGGGATCCAGGAACCCGTAGAGGAGATCCGCCACGAGGTTCGCCAGCACGACCATCAGGGATATTATGAAGAAGATGGCCTGCTCGAGCGGGAAGTCCTGGGTCAGGATGGCCATGTAGGTCCAGTAGCCGAGGCCGGGCCAGCCGAATATGGTCTCAGTTATCACGGCCCCGGACAGGACGAACCCGAGCGAGATCGCGAAGACCGTCATCACGGGCAGCACCGCGTTCCTCAGCACGTGCTTGTACAGGACGTCCCTCTCCCGGAGCCCCTTGGCCCTCGCCATCAGCACGTAGTCCTCGCTCATCACCTCGAGCGCGGAGCTCCTCATTATCAGGTAGAAGCCGCCTATGCTTATGAGCGTGAGGGAGAGGAAGGGGAGCGCCATCGCCTTCAGGACAGCCAGGTAGAAGGCGGGGCCCGTAAACTGTGATATGTAGGAGGCGGCGCTCGTCGGAGCGATCTTCACGTAGTAGGCGAAGGCCAGGAGGAGCATGACGCCTATCCAGAAGGAGGGCATGGAGTACAGGAAGAGGAGCGTCACGAAGGAGACCTTGTCCGAGGGCCTGCCCCTCCTGCTGGCGGAGAAGACTCCCAGGTACTCGCCTATCACGAACGAGACCACGGTGGAGCCGCCCAGCAGGAGCACCGTGTACGGCGCGAACCTGGCGATTGTCTCCGACACGGGACCGCTCAGGACTCCGCCCACGTTGTAACCGAAGTGGAAGGTGAACAGGGATTCCATGTACCTGAGGAACCTCTCCTGGATGGGCAGGTTGAAGCCGAGCTCCGAGATAACCTCCTGCCTGATCTTGGTTATGTACTGCAGGTTGTGGGAGGTGCTGATGGCCGGCACGTACCATACCTCGGGGTTTATCCCCAGGAGCACGAAGGGCATCACCTGGAATAGGAGGAAGTTAATGGCGGCTATCACAATCATGATGACGACAGTTATCGCAAGCCTCCTGACTATATAGCCAAGTAGGCTCAACTGATCTGAAAAGAAAAGGGGGGTAATTAATTATTCGCTACCGACGGCGCAGCGCCACCACCACGACGGCCACTATGATCACTATCACGACGACGGCTATGATCGCGTAGAGCGCGGTGTAGCTCGGAGGCGGCACCTTGACCGGCGCCGGGCTCAGCGTGACCGACGCCGAGGCAGAGGGCGCCGAGACGGTCACCGTTACATTGGTCGGCGTGTACCCGGGCGCCGAGACGGTCACCGTGTACGTCCCGAGCGGGACGCTCGGGAACGCCGCCATGCCCGATGAGTTGGTGGTGGCGGTGGTCACCCCATTGACCGTGACGCTCGCGCCCGATATGGGCAGGCCGCTCGGGTTGAGCACGGTCACGACGAGGGGCGCTGAGGTCACCGGCGCCGACACGGTGAGGCCGCTGTAGCTGTACCAGACCCTGTTCAGGCCGAACGACGTGTAGGTGAGGTTGGCCACGAGCTCGTAGACGCCGGGGCTGAGGGAGCCCGTGGGTATCGACGCCGTGTACGATCCGTTGCCCACGCTGGTCAACGGATAAGACGCGACCACGGTCCCTCCTGGGGCCTCGACCTGCACGACCCCGGTGGCGTTCGTTATCGGTATGTATCCAGTTGACCCGGGCGCAACGCCCTCGAACGAGCTGGACGTCGGGTTGTATATCTCCTCCATCACGTTGACCTTGTAGTTGTAGGGCGAGCCCTGCGTCACCGTGGACATCCAGGCCCACCAGGCGGACCTGTAGTAGTTCACGTTCCTCGTGAGGGTGATGGTGTTCGTCACCTTGTTCCAGCCCTGGAGCACGAACGGGCCGGAGCCGACCTCCAGGTTGGGCAGCCAGTACATCCACTGCGGCAGCTGCTCGTTCGGGGAGTTCAGGTAGCTGCTGAGCCCGGGTATCCGCGCCAGGGGCAGCGTGGTGTCCATGGCGCCCGTCGCGCCCGCGACGGCGCTCGGGCTGAAGTACCGGAAGATGTGCTCGGGTATCGGGGGTATGTCGAGGGTGTAGATGTTCCACAGGTTCGTCGAGTTGACGTAGAGCTGAATCTCGTACGGGTTGTTGGGGGGTATGTAGGTCGCCAGGAGCCCGTAGGGCGGCGTCGACGCGTACGAGTTGGGGGTCAAGGCGCCGCTCAGGCCCTGCAGGTCCCAGTAGTAGAGGGAGAAGTTGTAGTCGTACGCGGTTATCGGGACCCCGTCCTGCCAGGTGGCGTTCCTGAAGAAGTTGAGAGTGATTATCTGCCCGTTGACTATCTTGGATGCGTTGAACGGGTTCCACCATCCGGATCCGCTGCCTATCGGCGCAGTGACGCCATTCTGCACGGTGTAGGTGGCCATCCAGGGCATCAGGGCGCCGCTGGTCACGCCGGTGGGCGGCGTGCCTATGGGCGAGTCGTAGACCTCCTGCCAGACATCGACCTGCCACACCCAGTTGGTCTCGTAGAGCGGGTTCAGGCTGGTAGGAGTTGAGTGCAGCGCCTCGGTGAACGTGCCTCCCACGGTGCCGGTCGGGTGCACGTTCAGCAGCGTGTAGTAGAGCCCGGTCCCCTCGGACGGCCCGGTGGTCGGTATGTTGGCGTAGCCCTGCCATCCATTGCTCTGGACCGCGTAGAGCGCGGTCCCGTAGTACCAGATTATGTAGGGCAGCTGCTGGTTGAAGATGAGCTGCACCTGCGAGGCGGCCCTCTGGGCTATTGTGGTGTTGGCCGCGGCCCAGTAGAGCACGTCAGTCCAGTAGTCCATGCTCTCGTTGTAGAAGTTGCCGAAGTTCACGACCCCGGCCAGCTGGCTGTTGAAGAAGAACCAGGGCCAGTTCGGCTCCCAGGAGACTATCCAGCCGAACGTGTACATGCCCCACGTGTCGATCTGGTTCGCCAGGGTCATGTTGTAGACGGGCGGGATGGTGGAGAAGTTGTCGAGCATTGTGCCCGGCGCTATGACCACGGACGACGCCGGGCTGTATATTATGGAGGACGCGGTGACGCCGGTCACCGGCTTCAGGGTTATTGTCAGGTTGATCGAGGCGGCGGCCTGCGCCAGCGCCTGGGCCGCCTCGGTCCTCAGCGGGTCGTCGGACCTGTAGTACAGGACCGGGGAGAACGGTTTGCCGTAGAGGGTCCACTGCCCGGTCTGCGGGTTGTAGGACATCCCGGGGACCTCCTCCAGCTCCTTGATCGCCATCTGCGGATTGTACGAGTACGGGTACTTTATGCTCGCATTGTACCAGCTGACCGAGGAGAACGGCGGCGAGTACAGGGTGGGCTGGTAGAGGTACGGGCCCGCGACCACCGCTATGCCCAGCAGCTTCTGGATCTCCGCGTAGTTCGTGAGGTAAGCTATGGCCCTCCTGAAGTGCACGTTGCTGTAGGGGTACATCAGCATGTTGAACGCGATGCCCTCGAACCCGTACGTGAGCGTGACGTTCGTGTAGAGGTTGGGGATTGTCTGCGCCGTCACGTAGTCAGCGGGCGACAGGGCCCACTCCATCGCCTGTATCTGGCCCTTGGAGAGGGCCAGGAAGGCAGCGTGGTCCGAGGAGTAGACGTAGAAGATCACGGTGTTGATCAGGGGACCGTGGGTCCTCACCTGGCTCGGCTGCAGGATCGTCTGCTGGGGTATCGCGTACTGCGGGTACGACTGCGCCATTGCGGGCATCGCCTCGGGGAGGAACGATGCGATCAGAATCAGGGCGACTATCAGCTGTAATGCCCTTCTCATGTTCAGTCAATCATTATGATGTAATTTCCTAATAAACCATTCGCCTATGATCCCTTCGAATTTTGATTCCACCTGGCGAGGGATGGAATGAACAATAACGATATGACGCCGAAGGCGGCGTAGATCCACATCAGATAGGTCAACCCGACGGCGCCCATTAGCGGTCCCCCGATCAGCGCGCCGATCGACCCGCCGACCATGTTGCCGATCCCCCAGACCAGGGCGTTGGCGCGCGAGAGGTTGCCCCCCTCGCTCCCCAGCGCCTGGCCCACGTAGCCCAGGAGCACCGGGAAGCCGCTCATCGCGAAGAACGAGTACACGGCGAACAGCGCGAGCGACAGCGCCTCGTTCTCGATGTAGAGGAACAGCACGAACGCGGCCGTCGGCGCGAGGGTCGTCACCAGCACCATCGGGAACCCCCCGTACCTCGCCGTCAGGCGCCCGAAGAGCGGCTGCCCCACGATGGCCGTTGCGTAGCTCACGGTGAGCACCACGCCCATCAGCACGTCGGAATGGTAGAGGTGAACGAGGTACGTGGGCACGTACGTCAGGACGCCGTTGAAGAATATCGACCTGACGAAGACTAGCGACACCAGCGGGAGCACGGCGGCCAGCGGGAGGCGCGCCCCGGGGGGGCCGCCGTGCTCCCGGGGTCCTCCGCGCGGCCCGAACTTGGTGCCCCGGAGGAGCGCCGCTATGACGGCCAGCACAAGCGCGTTGTAGGCCGCGACGGACAGGAGCCCGAGGGAGGGACCCAGGGACACTATCAGGAAGACGAGCACGGACGGGAAGATCGCCCTCCCCAGGGATCCCAGTGAGCCGTTGATCCCCAGGGCCTTGGGCGCGTCGCTCCCGTACTCCAGCTGGAGCATCGCGGCGCCCAGCTGGTGGTAGAACGCCAGCCCCGAGCCCAGGAGGATGGACGATACCACTGTCAGGGGCAGCGCCGCGCTGGGCGCCGCGAAGCTCGCGGCGTAGAGCATCGATGAAATCACGAGCGCCGCGAGCCCGGCCACCATCAGGCGGCCGTAATCGCCCCTCCTGTCCGCCATGGATCCTATGGGCGCGCTGAGGAGGCCCGATAGCAGGGACACCGCGGCGGCGAGCGCCCCGAGCAGGACGGGGCTCATGCCCATCCTCGTGTAGTACACTATGAGGACCGGGAACAGCATGAGGAAGCCGTCGTTCACGAAGTGACCCAGCGAGGAAGCGATGAGTATCCTGAACCTCTCATCCATGGGCGCACGGTCAATGAAATATAATAAAAATTTATGCCAGGAATTTCATACAAATTCTCCGGGAATTCCCGGTGAAGAATTGTTATATTACATGAGCAAATTGATTATCCTTTTTGGGCGCCGCACGCCAGCGAGACCCAAGGGTTAAAGGGCGATCCTCCCTCGCCCCACCGTGGGCAGGCGCAGCGTGCTGGCGGCCGCCGCATCAATCGCGTTCATGGCGTATGGGATAAGGTACGCGTACGGCGTCATGATGCCCGAGATGGAGAGGGCGCTCGGAATGAGCGCCGCCCAGGCGGGGCTAGTGTACTCGAGCTTCCTGGGAGCGTACGTGGCGGCCTCGGTGATCGTTGGATTCCTGATAGACGTGCACGACCTGAGGCGCATCGTGCTGGCTTTCCTGCCGCTCTTCGCGCTCGGGACGGGCATGATGGGGCTGGCCTCGTCGCCGCTGGAGGCCGCGCTGTACTTCGGGATCGCCGGCGTGGGCGCGTCGGTCGGATGGACGCCGCTGGTCGTCTGGGTCCAGAGGGCATATCCCGGGAGGAGGGGTACCTTCCTGGGGATCCTGCAGGTGGGCTGCAACCTGGGCTTCGGGACCCTGGGGCTGCTGATCCCGGCCGTCCTTCCGCTGATAGGATGGAGGGGCGCGTGGTGGACCCTTGGGGGCGCGGCGGCCGCCTGGCTGATCCCGATCACCGCGCTGGCGCGGGGGGCCAGCTCGCCCGAGGGAGGGAGTTCCTCGCTCCGGAATTACCTGAGGGGGTTCGCGTCCGTGCTGGGCGACAGGGCGTTCTGGATCGGGGGGACATCCTACTTCCTGGCCTCCTACGCAATAATGACCCCGCTCTCGTTCTCCGCGGGATACGCGGAGCTACTGGGATCCGGCCCGGCCGGGGGAGGAGCGCTCTTCAGCCTGATAGGCTTCGTGGGCATAGCGGGCGCCCTGGGCATACCGGCGCTCTCGGATCGGCTGGGGAGGAGGGCCGCGCTGGTGATCAACAACTCGCTCATGGCGATCGGGCTGGCCGGATCGGCGCTCGCGGGATCCTACAGCGCGCTGGCGGCGTGGACGGCGGCCGTCGGGGTGAGCTACGGGGGCGTCTGGGTGCTCTACGCGGCGCTCGTCAGGGATCTGTACGAGGGGAGGATCGCCGGCGGCGTGATGGGCGCGTGGACCGTGCTGGGCGGCGCGGGCCTCATGGCGTCGCCGCCGCTCGGCGGACTCATGTTCGACGCCACGGGGAGCTACCTGCTCGCCTACGCGGTGGCCGCCGCGGCGGCCGCGCTCTCAATAGCCGCGCTTTTCGCGCTCGGCGATGACCGGAGGGCTCACTTGTAGGTGCCCGCCGGCGGCGGCTTCTTGATCATCTCGTGGGGTATCTTGCTCAGGCTGACGACTGCGCCGAGGGACACCATGAAGATCGGGAGGCCCGAGTTCGGGTCGTTGCCGGCGTAGACCACCGCCGAGGGCTCCACCTTCACCCTTATCACGGCGCCGTTCGAGAGCTTCAGCTCCATCCAGCCGCACTCCCTGAGTATCTCGAACTCCATCAGCTCGCCCGGGGAGGACATCGCCGGCGGGAGGGCTCTGGAGCCTTATTAAGGAAGATGGCCGGTCAAGTTTTTTTAATTCGCCGCGCGTCACTCGCGCACGTGAGGCTGCTGTTCGCGGGCGACGTGACCTACAGCGAGGACCTGCAGGGGAGGATCCCCCCAGAGATCGTGGAGGAGCTGAGGGGAGGGTACTCCGTGGTGAACCTCGAGGGGCCGATAACGGACTACGGGCCGAGCGCGAGGAAGTCGGTCGTGATATCGCAGCCGCCGGAGTTCGCGCGCTCGCTCCCGGCGATCGGCATCAGGGCGGCCTCGCTGGCCAACAACCACGTTATGGATCACCTGGCCAGGGGGCTGGCGGACACGATGAGGATCCTGGATTCCCTGGGAGTGGCGCACTTCGGGGCCGGATCTGACATCGCCGAGGCGACGGCTCCCCTCAGGGTGGGCGACGCGTCGCTGATCGGGTTCGCGACCACTCTCCCGCCCGGATCAGAGGCGGGGCCGGGGACCCCGGGGGTCTCCCCGGTGCGCGTGAGGTGCAAGTACGTGCTGGATCCGGACGAGGCGAGGGAGCAGCCGGGCGTCCAGCCGAGGGCTGAGTGCCGCCCCGACCCGCGGGACGTTGGCAGGTTGTCGCGCGCTGTGAGGAGGGAGAAGGGCGCGGGGAGGACCGTGGTGCTGGTGGCGCACTGGGGCATCGCCAACCAGAGGAGCCCGCTGCGGTACCAGAGGGAGCTCGCGAGGAGGCTCGTGGGGGCCGGGGCGGACCTCATAATAGGGGCGCACCCGCACGGGATAGTGGGCTGGGAGAGGATCGGGAACTCCCACGTGTTCTACGGGGTGGGGGCGCTCGTCCTGAAGCCCTCGTTCAGCTACCCGCTGCCCAGGCTGATACGCTCGGTCATGGTGCGCGCCGAGGTGGAGGGCGGCGCGCTGAAGGTGGAGCCCCTCCCCATAGTTCTGGAGGAGGGGTATCCTAGGGCGCCGAGCAGGGAGGAGGGGGCGGAGATACTCCGGGAGCTCGGGTGGGCTCGGGGCGGGGCCTAAGGTTCCCCGTCCCAAGGGCGCCAGTGGGGACTCTCCGGCCTTCGCCCACAGGCCGAACCAGGAGCGACGCTGAGGTAGTCCGCGATGCGATATCATTGATGAAATATATTTGCGTTGATTCGAGCTGACCTACTTCGAAACCGCCGGCTTGGGCGCCAGATCGCAGCCGCAGTTGGGGTGATGCTTCCCCCTCCTGAGCTCCCCCCTGTAGAGCCCGGACTCCAGCCTCCTCCCGGTCCTCCTCTCCCACTCCTCGATCGAGACGCCGTACTTGCGCATTATCAGGTCCCTGTAGTAGTAGGACTGCACGTTGTAGGAGCAGAACGGTATTATCCTGCCGTCCGGGTTCAGGTAGTGTATGTCGCACCTCTGGACGCGCTCCGCATCGTGGTTGTAAAGGTCCTGGAAGTGCATGATGCCCAGGAAGAGCGTCCTCATGTGGAACTCCCCCACGCTGGAGTAGTCGTGCCTCAGGAGGGCCTTGGCCAGCATCTTGGCGACGTCCACCCCCGGCGGCTCCTTCTCCTTGATCACGTAGGAGTTGAGCCTCAGGGCTATCCGCGCCGCCGCCAGGTACTTGTTCCCGCCGGACTCGACGTTCTCGGCGAGGTCCTGGAGATCGTTCAGGAGCTCCCTTACCCTGATGAACGAGGTTATGGGCACCAGCCTGTTGTTCTGCCTGTCGACGAACACGTACGTTCCCGCGCCGCAGTGGGGATGTATGGAGAGCTCGTACTTGGGAGCCCTGGTCAACGCCTCCACCACGTGGGTCACCGGGGTGCTGGCGGGCACCGGGAACCAGGCGTCCGAGGGTATCTCGCCGCCCGTCTGCTCCTCTATCGCGTGTATGACGTCCGGGATCGTGATCCTGTACTTCTCGCGCTGCTCCCTGGGCATGAGCCCCGTGAGGGACACCGGCTGGTAGTTGACCGCCCTGACTATGTCGCTGTTCCTCTGGGCGTACCTGATTATGGCGCCCAGCTCGTGGTCGTTGACGCCCCTGATCACCGTGGGGACGAGCACGACGCCCAGGTTGGCGCCCCTGCAGGCGTCGAGGACGTAGGGGACCTCCCAGTGGTTCTTGGGATTAGTCCTGGGGGTGACCCCGTCGAAGCTGAGGTACAGGTTCGACACGCCGGCCTCCCTGTAGACCTTGCAGAGCTCAGGGTGCTGCGCTATCCTTATCCCGTTTGTGTTCAGCTGGATGTGATCTATCCCCTCCGCTTTGATCGCCCTGATGATCTCGGGCAGGTCGTCCCTGAGCGTCGGCTCGCCGCCGGTTATCTGGACGCTGTTCCCGGGGACCGGCCTCTCGGCCTTGAGCGTCCTGACCATGTAGATTATCTGCTCGATCGTCGGCTCGTAGACGAAGCCCCCCTTGTCCCTCCTGGCGTAGAAGAAGCAGTACCAGCACGTCAGGTCGCACCTGTTGGTCACCACTATGTTCGCCAGCGCCGTGTGGTTTATGTGGTAAGGGCAGAGGCCGCAGTTCTGGGTGCAGACGTTGTCGCCCTGCAGGGGGAACGTGGGCGCGCCGGTCCCCTTCCCGTCGTGCCAGTACCGCAGGAAGCGCTCGTACATCTCGTAGTCGCTCCAGTAGACCTCCTCCGTCTCGCCGTGCTCCGGGCACCTCTTCCTTATGTACACCTTCCCGTCCCTGGCGAATATCGCGGCCGGGAGCAGCCTGCTGCAGTAGGGACAGACGCTCAGCGTGGAGCGCAGGTACTTCTCGCCGGGCCTCACGAGTCCCTCGGCGGATGGCCTCAATAGCGGTACAGTCAACCCTGCTGGGGTTTCGCGGGAACGGGAATATTTATCCCTTGCAGCCCAAGCACACGGTTATCGGTGTGCAGCCCCGCTAGGGCTCGAGGCCGAGGACCCTCACTATGAGGGCCATCCTGATGTACATTCCGTTCTGGGCCTGCTGGAAGTACCTGGACTGCGGGTGCGAGTCGAGGCTCTCGGGGATCTCGACCACGCGGGGCAACGGGTGCATGACTATCGGCTTCCCCGGAAGTCTGGCGAGGAGCTCCGGCGTGAGGACGTAGTACCCCTTGAGCCTGTCGTACTCCGAGGGGTCGGCGAAGCGCTCCCTCTGGACGCGGGTCATGTATATCGCGTGGAGCGGCTCCCTCACGTCCTCGAGCTTCTCCACCTCCTCGTAGCGCAGCTTCCCGGATATGTTGTTGAGCACCTCGGGCCTCATCCTGAGCTGGGGAGGGCTGACGTAGTACACCTTGTTGTTCGGGAACTTCGAGAGCGCGTACGACAGGCTGCTCGTGGTCCTGCCGTACTTCAGGTCGCCGACCATCGCCACGGTCAGCCCGTCCAGCCTGCGGTACTCCCTCCAGAGGGTGTAGAGGTCTGTCAGCGCCTGCGTGGGGTGCTCGTTCGTCCCATCCCCCGCGTTGATCACGGGGGCGGCCGCCAGCTCGGCGGCCCGGGCCGCGCTGCCGGATTGCTTGTGCCTCACCACTATGAGGTCCGGGCCGTAACCATCGATCATGCGGATCGTGTCCTCGAAGGTCTCCCCCTTGGTCCTGCTCGTGGCCTCCTCGGGACCTAGGTCCACGACGTCCCCGCCGAGCCTGCGCATAGCGAAGGTGAAGCTGAGCCTGGTCCTCGTGCTCGGCTCGAAGAACGCCGTGGACAAGATGCGCCCGGAGGCCGCGGAGCTCCTGCCGGTTGCCCTGAGGGACTCCGCCAGCCCGATCAGGTCCATCACGTCCTCCGGTTCCAGGTCGAGCGCTGATAGGATGTCCCTGCCCTTCAGCATATCGCACTTGATCCCCCGAATCCTCCGATAAACGTTGTGACCCTGGGACGGGGGCGTCCGGTCGCCGCGGGGTGGCGCGCATCATCCTTGTCGCCGAGCGGATTCTAACCCACGCCCATCGCTCCGCAGTGGTTCGACAAAGAGCTATAAATCGGGGAGAGGCGTCAGGAGCACCGTGGGCCTCGCGCTCAGCGTGCTGGACGAGTTCAGGGGGGTCGAGCCTTCCACCAGGCTCTCCGAGGTGGTCCTGAGGCCAGTGACGGGCGACGGAACCCTGATGCTCTCGTTCAGCCTGTTGGGGGGACTCAGGGACGTCTTCGGGCCCGAGGCTTGGGAGCGGGCGTACTCCGTGAACGACATGATGCTGGTGCTGCACCTCACGATCGAGGTGCGCAGGAAGGGACCCTTGGGAGGAAGGACCGTCCTGGGCCCCCTCAGGCTGAGGAAGGAGGCCAGGCTGTACTGGAGCAGGGACCCCGCGAGGACCGGGCGCGTGTGGGCGCTCATCGTGGACGAGGACGAGCGCACGTTCGTGCCCTCGAGCCCCGAGGAGGCCAGGCAGCTCATGTTCGACTTCGAGCGCGAGCTGAGGCCGAGCCTCCGGAGCGGCAGGAACGAGGTGTGGGCCGAGGTGGAGGTCTCCTGGGGGAGGCACGCGTACGTGGAGAAGGGCAAGAGGAGGGGGAGGAGCGCAACTGCGGTCGTCGAGGTTCCCCGAGCGCCTCAGGGAAGACCTGCTGAGGCTGGGGCTGTCCGACTACGAGGCCAGGGCGTACCTGTCGCTGCTCACGGAGGGCCCGATGACAGCCATGGAGGTCAGCGCCAGGGCGGGGATCCCGCGCTCGAAGGTCTACGAGGTGCTGGGAAGGCTGGAGGATAAGGGCTGGATCAGCTCCGATGATGACAGGCCAGCCAGGTACTCCGCGAGGCACCCGAGGGAGGCCGTGTACATTTGGAGGTCCATCAGGGAGAAGGAGATGCGCAGGTACGAGGAGGAGGCGCTGGAGGAGATGGAGAGGCTCTCGAGCGCCGTGCAGGAGAGGGAGGACGTCCTGATAATAGTGGGGCTGGAGGCCGCGCTCTCGAGCATAGTGGGCCTCCTGAGCAGGTGCGATGACGATATATTCGTGGCCGTACCGCCGGAGCTGACCGAGGGGCTGGACGAACTGCTCGGGGCGCTCGGGAGGCCCCGGGGCAGAGGCACCGTGTCGATCCTCACGCCCGACGAGGAGGTCGCGCGCAGGGTATCGGAGAGGCTGTCCGGGGCCCTGGTCAGGGTGAAGGAGGACATGTTCGGGGGCGGCGCCATATGCGGCACCTCGGAGGTGGCGCTGCTGCTGGGGCGCGGGCGCGGTGGGGGCCAGTACGTGACGATAAGGGCCGATCACCCGGGCCTGGCCGCGCTCGCCAGGAGCTACTTCGGGCACCTGTGGTCCCTGGCCAGGGATCCGTCAGGCGAGCGCAGCGGCCCAAAAGGTTAATTCTCGGCGCGGAAGTCCCGCGATCGTGTCGAAGGGCTGCGACCACTTCCCAGTGTACGCGGGGGTCGTGAACCTGAGGGTGGACGGCGAGCCCGTCGGTTTCATAGACGTCTGGAGGTGCACCAAGTGCGGCATGCTGTTCGCCGAGGAGAGGAGGTACCCGCCGAGGGAGGACTACGGGCTGGGCTTCAGGGAGCCATCGGGGACGCTGTCGCTGCTGGTCTGCGGGTCAGGCGACGACTACGAGTGGGCACTCGTGGACGCCGTGCCGGGCGGGAGCGCCAGGTGCGGCGACTGCGAGGTCGCTATACAGGAGGGCCCATCCGCGTCATCGAGCGGCTGCGAGGTAGCGATCGTCCCCGTGGCCGACGTGATGAACAGGAACGTGGATCTCAAGGGGGTGCTCAGGGGCGCGTGAACCCCTACTCGGTGGAGGCCTACCTGGGCGCTGTGCTGGGGTTCGCGTCGCTGGCCGCGGCCGCCCTGGGGGGAACCGGGCCGGCGCGCTACATGGAGGTTGGGGCCGGCGCCGCGGCGCTCGTGCTGGCGCCCTTCGTGTGGCTGGAGTCAAGGAGGGCGACGGCGGCCCTGGTGGCCGTCGCAGCGGTCGCCGCCGGGACGGCTGCGTATGCCCGGAACGAGGGCGCGCCGGCGGCCATACTCCTCGCGCTCTCGCTGGCCAGCGCCGCGGTGGGCGCGTACATTCTGGCGCTCCGCAGGAGGGGCTCC
This sequence comes from Conexivisphaera sp., assembly GCA_049976725.1. GTDB lineage: Archaea > Thermoproteota > Nitrososphaeria > Conexivisphaerales > Conexivisphaeraceae > Conexivisphaera. The sequence goes on from JBMFHR010000008.1 coordinate 33,298, forward strand.
GGGGTCCACCCGCTGGACCTCCCGGTCTACGGCTGAGGGTTGGGGAATGCCAGGGGAGGGAGGGGGCTCCCCCGCCTCTCTGATCGAGGAGGCAGTGAGGAGGGGACTGCGGGAGCTCTGGAGGAGGGAGAGCGCGGCCCACGAGAGGCGCCCCGGGGTCTACTACCCGAGTTACCTCGGCTACTGCCTCCGCAAGCAGTTCTACATCTACTCCGTGGGGGAGGAGCCCACCAGCGAGAAGCTCGCCGTCTTCGCCACGGGCAAGGGCATCCACGAGGCAGTGGCGGAGGCCCTGGGCGCCTCCGGGGACGTCAGGGTGGAGGAGGTGGAGAGGGACGTCGAGCTCGATCTGGGCGGGGGCATCTCGCTCTCCGGGAGGGTCGACATAATACTGGCGGAGGTCGGCGGCAGGAGAGCGATAGTTGAGGTCAAGTCCGCGTCCCGCCTCCCCGAGGCCCCGCAGGAACATCATTTGATGCAGCTCCAGATATACCTGAACGCGCTGGGCGTGGAGCACGGGGTGCTCCTCTACTGGGACAAGAGGAGGGGGCGGCTCGCCGCGTTCGACGTCGGGCGCGACGAATCGTACCTGAGGAAGGCCGCCGAGCGGGCGCTGCTTCTGAACGAGTACCTCAGGAGGGGGATCCCGCCGCCGCGCGAGGCCGTGATGGAGGGCAGGCTCTGGGAGTGCGACCTCTGCGAGTACAGGAGGCTCTGCAAGCCGTTCCTGCTGGAGGGGATGCCGGAGGGCGAGCCGGTGATGGTGTCGGAGGTCGACGGCGTCCTGGTGGACGACTCGAGGCGCCTCCGGGAGGCGCTCGCCAGGGCGGGGGCCAGCCCCGACGCGTCACCGTGGAGGCTGAGCCCCGAGCTGAGGGCGAGGTTCCTCGCTGCCTACTACGATCAGGGCAGCCTGGCGATGGACTCGCGCGGGCCCTTCGCCGACTACGCTTGGAGGAGCAGGGCCAGCGGCACCAGGCTCGTGATAGTCTCCAGACGGCCGGAGCGCCTCAGGAGGGCGACGGAGGACGAGCTGCGGGCGCTCGGGCTGATATGGGACCACATGCTGCTGAGCCCCAGCGGGGAGGACGGCGACTGGAAGTCGAGGGCCCTCGCGAGGCTCGCCGAGAACTACCGCGTCGTGGAGGTGCTGGACAGGGAGAGGGCCGTCCTCAGGGTGGCCAGGAGGATAGGCGCCAGGACCCCCCTCGACCGAGCCTAGGGACGCGGCCAGCTGAAGATCAGGGGGCTGCGGGGGAGCTGGCCGGAGGCCATCGCATCGCGGGCCCGGGCGGCGATGGCCCGGGCCACATCCATGGTCGACGAGGATCCGCCCATGTCCGGCGTGAGCGTCCTCCCCTCCTCCACGACCCTCTCGACGCCCTCGACGATGGCCAGCGCCGAGGCGCCGTCGCCCACGTAGTTCAGCGCGGCCGCGGAGGCGAGGATCATCGCGATGGGGTTGGCGACCCCCTTGCCCCTGAGCCCCGGCGCGCTCCCGTGGGCCGGCTCGAACATGGCGTAGGAGTCGCCCATGTTGGCCGAGTAGACCGCGCCTATCCCCCCCACGAGGGCCGCCGATTCCTCGGAGAGTATGTCCATGTAGAGGTTGGGACCGGCTATCACGGAGTCGTCGAACTGCGATGGGTTGAGCACGAGCTGCTGGGCGACGTTGTCGACTAGCATCTCCTGCAGCTCGATCCCGGGGTACTGGGACGCGACGTCGCGCGCGGCCCTCACGAAAAGGCCGTCGGTCTCCCTTATGACCGTCGCCTTGTGGACAACGAACACGCGGCGCCACGACATCCCGCGAGCCACCTCGAAGGCGCGGCGCATCAGCCTGCTGGACGCGCTGTACGTGGTCTTCCTTATCGAGAGCGCGACCTCGGGGGATATGCTGTACTCTATGCCCGCGTAGAGGTCCTCGGTGTTCTCGCGGACGTAGATGTGACGGACTGGCCCGAGCTGGCCGGCCCTGCCCCTGAACGACTTTATTGGCCTGACGTTAGCGTAGAGGTTGAACCTCTGGCGTATCGCGACCACGGCGCTCCGGGGTGCCCCCGGCGAGTACAGGGTCGTGAACGGCGCCTTTATGCACGCGTCAGACTCCTCGAGCAGCCTCCAGGTGTCCTCCGGGACGTAGCTGTCGCCGCCGTGGGATCTCCACCACTCGCTCCCGGCCTCGGCCTCGATTAGCTCCACGCGGTCGAGCGCCCCCAGCTCCCTCATCACGTGGACCGCCGCGGCACTCACCTCGGGGCCTATCCCGTCGCCCCTCAGGAGGACTATGCGAGGCACGCGGCTCCCCCGGATTGGCCCCCTTAAAAGCGCGAGCCGGGCCGCCATCGGAAAGCGCGCCGATCGACTCACTCGTAGGACATGAGGCCGTTCTCCTCGAGCATGGCGTGCAGCTTCTCCACGGCCCTGTAGACCTCCTCCTCCTTCTTGGCGCCCGTGCAGACGAGCTTTCCACTGGCGAAGAGCAGTATGACGGTCTTGGGCTCGTCCATCCTGAATATGAGGCCGGGGAACTGCTCGGGCTCGTACATGCTGCGCGGCAGGCTCATCGCTGCCTCCTCGAGCTTGACCCTTCCGCCCAGGCTGGCGGAGGCGACGATGTTCTGTATCTCTATCCTGGGCTCGTTCCTTATGTCGATGCCGGCGGACCTCAGCTTCTCGACGACCGTCTTGACGGCCTTGATCGCCTGGCTCTCGCTCTTGGCGCCCGTGCAGACCATCTTGCCCGAGCTGAAGATCAGCGTGGCCGTCTTCGGGTTCTTCAGCCTGAAGACAAGGCCGGGGAACTGCTCGGGATGGTACTCGACTCCCGAGAAAAGCCTGGTCACCTGGCCTAGATCTATGGGCTGATCGACGCTGGCCGAGGCGACGACGTTCTCTATCGAGACGACGGGTTTGACGCTCCTCCTAATATCCATCCTACTTTACTAGCGATGGATGGTATTTAAACCCTATTTAAGGCCGATGGGTACCGGTCAGATAAGGACCTCGAGTGAAGGTTGAGGGGCGGATCGCCCCCACCGGCCCCCATGCGCATGGATCCAATCAGAACTAGCGGAGGCGATCCGCGCCGCCGGTGCGTTCGGGCGCGTGCCATTGTTCAATCCTACATTAGTCCGATTTCAACGGCAAAGTACGTCGAGGGCACCGCGGGGGGTAGGGGGCTACCCGCGCTGCCGTCGATGGGAGATGGCCTCATCTGACCGGTATCGGCCGATGGGCTGCAGCCCTCCTGCAGGCGGCATATGCCACGTAGAGGGCCACGAGCGAGGCGGCCACCGCGTACGTCCAGGGCGGCAGGGCCAGGTAGCCCAGGTAGTCCACGACGGCCACGACCCTGCCGGCGATCATTTGGCCCGTGACCTTCCAGGGATCGGGGAACGGGTTGTTGTCGCCCTTGACTACAACGTACCCGTTCCCGACCTCAATGATCCTGTGTATCACGAAGAATCCGAGGGGGGATCTGTACACTATCACGTCGCCCACGCCCAGCGAGCTCGGGGGGGCCGGAGCGACCAGCGCGAGGTCGCCGGTGCGCAGCACCGGCAGCATGCTAACGCCCTCCACGGGGAAGGCGAGGCCGGCGCGGTTCAGGGCGAGCAGCGACGCCGAAATTATGGCGAGGACCAGCGCCGCGTCAGCAGCGTAGCGCAGGGCGGTGCAGGCGCGATCCCTCAAGCCGCGCACCACCCCGCCGAGGTGACCCGGGGCATTGGGATGAGGCCATCCCTTGCTCCTAAAACCTTTTCGTGAGCCCGCGCTGGGGCATGCCGGCGGCGACCGCGCCGGCCCGGCGCCGGAGCCTCCGTGTTTATTAACACGCGATGCCCCACGATGGGGGGCGATGATGTGTCAGAGTTACGCCGAACCCGATCCCCATGTGGTGAAGGCATTTGCCGGAGCCCTCCGGAACCCCTATTAGGAAGGGGGCCGCTGCGGCGCCACGTGGGCGCGGAGTACGGCCAGGAGGCCGCCTGGTACATTTACTCGGCGATCCTGATAGCGGCGATGGCCGCCACGTACGTGATGTTCCTGAGGTCCTATAGGAGGATGTCGCCCAGGGCGGCGAGGGTCCCCGAGATCAGGTACTACTTCATCAGCGTGAGGAGCAGGGAGGCCGAGGGGCTGCTGGCGCACGCCATGAGGATGGTGGAGGACGGCGACTACGTCAGGGCGGTGAGGGAGGCGCGCGATGCCGTGTCGAGGCTGCTCTCGGAGGCCTGCAGGAGGCTGGGCGCCGGGTGCGAGGGGGAGGAGCCCGAGGCTGAGGCGAGGGCGCTTCAGGCGAGGGGGTACTATCTGTGGCCGCAGGGGGTCAGGGAGCTGGAGGCGCTCGCGCGGGGAGGATACCGCAAGAGGAAGGACGCGGAGAGGGCGCTCGAGATAGCCTTAAGGGTGATGTCGTTGGCGCGGGAGATCAGGATTGAGCCGCCCCGTGAGGCCGGCGCTGGGAAAGAAGGGAATCAGGTGCCTGGGAGTAGCTGAGTCCTTCAGGCTGGGCGGCATCCCGAACTCCGTCTTCGCGGGCGTAGTCATGAGGAAGGACCTCTTCGTGGACGGCGCGGCCATCTCCCTGGCCACCGTGGGCGGGGACGACGCCACGGACGCCGTCCTCGACATCTACGCGCAGCTGAGGAGGGAGGACGTGAACCTACTGATGATCTCGGGCGCGGTCGTCAGCTGGTTCAACGTGATAGACCCCGAGAGAATCCATTCGGAGACGGGCAGGCCGGTGCTCCTGCTGACGTACCGCTCGTCGAGGGGGCTCGAGCGCGCCATACGCGAGAGGTTCGGCGATTCCTGGGAGAGGAAGCTCGAGGCCTACAGGAGGCTGGGCCCCAGGAGGAGGGTGGAGCTGCACACGGGATTCCACGTGTACGTGAGGGCAGTGGGGCTCACGGATCGCGAGGCGGCCAAGGTCCTGAACGACTTCACGGCCCAGGGGAGGTACCCCGAGCCCGTCAGGGTCGCCGGCCTGGTCGCGAGGGCAGCCTTACGCCTGGCGGAAGCAGCGCTGCGTCGACGACCACCTGGTACAGGCGGGGGGCGACCTCCCTGACCACCCTCGCGTAGTAGGGGTGCAGGCGGGGGGCCGCCGACGCCACCGCGTCCATGGCGCGGGCCCCGGGCTCCTCACCCTCCACGTGTAGGTACACGTGGGCCACGCCGAGCGGGCGGAGCTCCTCCGCGGCCGCCGGCAGCGCGTCGAGCGCCCTCTCCGGGAGGGGGAGCAGTACCCTGTGTATGCCCCTGAGCGAGCGCGTGTGCTCCAGCGCGTCGCCCAACAGGGGGATAACCGAGCCCTCCACGTGGTTCAGCGCCACGTTCCGCACCATGAGCTCGTACGCGTCCGGGTTTATCTCGGAGCTGTAGACCCTGACGCCCCTCGCAGTCCTGGCTATCAGTATCGAGAAAGGGCCGACGCCGGCGAACATGTTGTGCACGATCTCCCCGTCCCTCACCAGCGATGCCACCCTGAGCCTCTCGCCCGAGAGTCGGGGGGAGAAGTAGACCTTGGCCACGTCGACGATGTAGGAGCACCCGTTCTCCCTGTGGACCGTGACCGTGCGCTCCTCCCCGGCCAGGTGCTCCAGGCCCCTGATCCTATACTCCCCGGAGACCGGGGTAACCTGAGCCCAGACGGACCTCACGGAGGGCAGGGCCCTCATCAGGGCCTCCGCGGCTATCCTGCGGCGATCCGGAGGGAGCTCGGGCCGTATCCTGAGTATCGCTATGTCGCCCACGACGTCGAAGCCCCCGGCGATCATTGCGATCTCCTCGTCGGGAAGTACTCCCCTCAGGATCCTCCTGAGAAGCTTGCTCAAGCCTCCCCCTCCTCGCCCTCCGCCTCCGCCGGGGCCAGGTAGTAGTACTCGCCCAGCTCCTTCTGGTACCTGTCCAGCCTGCTGCCGGGCTTGTTGACGCGGGGCCTCCCGCTGCTGGGGTCCCTCCTGTAGGTCACGCCGAGCTCCCTGAGGAAGGCGTTCATGCCCTCCCTCTTGCCCATGGGGCTCGAGGCCCTCCCGTTCCTGCCGGGTTCCCCCGTGAAGACTATGAGCCTGTCCGAGGAGAAGTCGATGAGCCCCACGTCGTGGTCTATCACTATGACGCCCTTGCCCATGTCCCTGGAGTACTTCTGGAGTATGCGGGCCAGGGCCAGCCTCTCCTCGACGTCGAGGAAGGCGCTCGGCTCGTCCAGCGCGTAGACGTCCGCGTCCCTCAGTAGGCAGAGCGCTATGGCCAGCCTCTGGAGCTCGCCGCCGCTCAGCTTCGACACGACCTTGTTCAGCAGCGAGTCGACGCCCAGGGGCCTTACGACGCCGGAGAGGGCCGGCTCCGCGGACCATGCCGAGCCGACAGCGCCCGAGAGGGCCTCCTCCACGGTGCCTTGGTAGGAGGTCGATATGTACTGGGGCTTGTACGATATCCTGGCCCTCATGTAGACCTCGCCCGAGTCCGGCGAGTCCACCCCGGCCAACATCCTCAGGAACGTCGTCTTCCCGAGGGCGTTCGCGCCCACGACGCCCAGCACCTCGCCCATCCTGAGGTCGCCCTCCGAGACCGTGAGCCTGAAGCCCGGGAAGGACTTCTCGAGCTTCGTGTAAGCGACGATGGGCGGGCTCTCCACGGCCTCGGAGGCGCCGCGCAGGTCGAAGACGATCTGCGTCGCCCTTATCCTCATGTTGTCGCTCGGCAGGTATCCCTCCAGGAACGAGTTGATCCCCGTGCCGAGGGCCATCTGGTTGGAGATGACGCCGTAGACCCCGGGCCTGCCGTAGACGACGTGCACGAAGTCGGCGGCGTAGTCCATGAAGGTAAGGTCGTGCTCCACTAGCAGCACGTACTTCCCCGACCTGGCGAGGTCCCTTATCACCCTGGCAACGGCCAGCCTCTGGTACACGTCGTTGTAGCTCCCGGGCTCGTCGAAGAAGTACGCGTCCGCGTCCCTGGAGGCCGCCATGGCTATGGCCAGCCTCTGGAGCTCGCCGCCGCTCAGCTCCTCGGGCCTCCTCTCGAGGGCGCCGTCGAGGCCGAGCCTCGACGCCAGCTCCCTCGACCTCCCCGAGTCGTCGAAGCGGGAGAGCAGCTCCCCCGAGGTGCCGCTCCACATCGCGCGTATCTGCTCGATCGACTGGGGCTTTATCGAGACCCTCAGGGACCCTGTGGAGACGCGCTCGAGGTACTCCCTCAGTTCCGTGCCCTGGAAGAACCGGAGTATCTCCCTCCAGTCCGGGGGGGTGTCGTGCGATCCTAGGTTGGGCACCATGTGGCCCGAGAGTATGTTCAGGGCTGTGGTCTTGCCCACGCCGTTCCTCCCCATGAGGCCCACGACCCTGCCCCTCCTGGGCATGGGCAGTCTGTACAGGCGGAAGGCGTTCGGCCCGTACTGGTGCACGGGTGACTCGTCGGGCTCCTCGGCCAAGTTCACGATCGTTATGGCGGAGAAGGGGCACTTCCTGACGCAAATATTGCACCCTATGCACAGCTGCTCGTTTATGATCGGATAGCCGTCCTCCCCGAACTCCACGACCTTGTGTCCGGTGAGCTGGGGCGGGCAGAACCTCTGGCACTCGTGCCCGCACTTCTTCGGCAGGCAGAGCTCCCTGTCTATGACAGCTATCCTCTTCGGCATCCCCGGGGACGGCCCGGCGACGGCTCCTTCGTCTAAAAGGATTTCCAGTCATCTAGCCTGGACTGGGACAGCATTGCCCTGGCCACGACGCTCCTGGATAGCCAGGCATCCCTCGGCAACCTGAGGAAGCGGAAGGCGTAGTCGAAGGCCGAGCGGGCGTCGTCGAAGGAGGCGTAGCGCCCCCTGAGGGCCCTCCTGAGGTACTCCCTGACGAACCAGACGCCGACGGGGAACAGCGCGTCCTGGTATATCTCGCGGAACGCGACGACCGAGGCCTGCCTCCTCTCCCCTGAGAGCCTCTCCGCCGCGGCGAGCCTCGCCGAGTAGTAGCAGCCTCCTATCTCCTCCGCGTACGTGGTCCTGCCCCGGTAGCCCTCGTGGTCCCCTATGACCTCCGGGGCGCGGCCGCTCAGGTTCCAGGTGGTGCCCGGGTACCATGCCTCTATCCACTCGAAGGCCCACCTGTACGGGGCCATCACGACCACGAATGTGTTGCCGAGGCGCCTCTCCGTGTAGACGCGGAACTCGTCCAGGGTATCGAACCCCTTTATTTCCTCGACCAGCTGCCTCGATATCATGTCGTCCACGGCAGTTATGCTCCACCGGGTCGGGACCAGCTTCCTGTTGCGGCCTATCCCCATCATCCCGGCGCTGAAGGCGCGCTGTATCTCGGTTACCCTGGCGCCGGAGCGGTAGAGCCGGAGCACCGCTTCCTCGCTCCGTAGGTCACGATCGTAGTAGACCTTCTCCATCAGGGGGTTGCTGGAGCCGGGCCTGACGCTGAAGTCCTCGACCGGTGCGGAGGGACCGAACGGAGGGGCCTCGTCCACCAGGAGCACGGTGGCGGAGGGAGGCCGCGAGAACCGAACCTCCAGCTCACTGCTCCAGCGGGAGAGCAGCATGTCGTGCAGCCTCTGGAGGTAGGCCGGAGGATCCCTGGCGGCGTTCGCCTCGAGCCGCCTGACTCCCCTGATCAGCTTCACCCTCATCTCGGCTATGCGGTCGTACCCGAGGCCGTACCAGTCCTCGGGCGAGTCGAGTAGGCGCGTGTCCCCCCTCTCGGGGGCCGCGAGCGGGCCCACGGCCACCTTCGGGTAACCCATGCGGCCCACGAACACGCCGGGCGGGCTGCTTCCCTCGAGATCCGTGCCCAGTCCCTCTATCGTCCGCGCCAGGGGGAGAGAGCGCACCTGGAGCGGGCAGACGGGCTTGCCGCAGAGCATCAGCCTTCCCTTGCAGCGGACGCAGAGCGACGAGCTGGGCGCCACGAGCCTCAGGCGATCCCCGGCGCCCCCGAAGATCTCCGACACTGTGTGGGAACCCATCGCCCTGCTTTAATCCTTAGCGCATGCTCCGCCCCGGGTCCGAGGGCCTCGCGCGCCTCCTCTCTATCCAGTACGCGGCCGCCACGCCCACGAAGTACAGGGCTGAGAGTGTCAGGCCTATCACCGTCTCCATTATCCCGCCCGTTGTGCCGGGCGATATTATCCAGGCT
>JBMFHR010000009.1:0-37889 GCA_049976725.1 Conexivisphaera sp.
CCGTTCGGCGCGCAGTCGGTCATATGGCCGACCGCGAATGGCTCCCCGGAGTTCAGTGTGGTCCGCAACCACGCGTTCGCCAGGGCGCGCACGGTCAGGATCTGCACGACGATGCACATAGGCACTCACATGGACGCGCCCATCCACGTGGAGGAGGGCTACCCCAGCATAGACCAGATTCCCCTTGACAGGATGATCGGGGAGGGAGTCATAGTCCCCATACCCAAGAGGGAGTGGGAGATAATAACCCCGGATGACCTCGAGAGGGCGAGGCCAGAGATCCAGGAGGGCGACATAGTCGTGATAAACACCGGCTGGCACCGCTACTACGGCGACGCCGCGAGGTACTACTTGTTCGCGCCCGGCCTCTACAAGGAGGGCGCCGAGTGGCTGCTCAGGAGGAGGATCAAGGGCCTGGCTCAGGACGTCCAGGCGACGGATCATCCGCTCGCCACCGTGCTCGTTCAGGGCAACATGGGCCAGGGGAACCCGCCCATAATGCCCTGGCTGGCTGACCTCTACAAGAGGAAGACGGGCAGGGACGTCCGCGAGGACTTCCCGTACTGGGAGCCCGCCCACAGGATCCTCTACACGCACGGCATCTGGGGCATAGAGAACGCCGGCGGCGACATAGACAAGGTCACCGGCAGGAGGGCGCTCATAGCCGCGTTCCCGATAAGGTGGGTCGGCGGCGACGCCTCCATGGTTAGGCTCGTAGCTATGGTGGAGAAAAAGTAGAAGGTAGAAGTGACCCCCAGATGAGTGCCGATTCAGCCGAGTACTCAATGGCTTCCCTCTCCGACATCTTCAGACTCGACAACAAGGTAGCGGTGGTCGTTGGAGGTGCCGGAGGGATAGGGAGGTTCTTGGTCGAGGCGTTCTCCACATATGGCGCCAAGGTTGTGATAGCAGATATAGTTCCACCCGAGAAGTCAAAGGAAATAGCGAAGAAGATCGAGGAAAAGACTGGACGCGAGATAGGCGTCCTTCAGTTCGATGCGACCGATGAGGCACAGGTGATCAAGGCGAGGGAGAACGTGGTCGCGAACTATGGCACAGTGGACATATTGGTGAACTCCCAGGGTATCAACATAAAGTACCCCGCGCTAGATTTCCCCGTGAAGGACTGGGATCGCATGTATGCCGTCAACGTGAAGAGCGTGATGCTGACCTCCAGGGAGTTCGGCAGGGTCATGGTCGAGAAGAAGTACGGCAAGATAATCAACATGTCATCCGTCAGGGACTCACGCGCCACCAAGTGGGGAGGAAACATCGCCTATTCCTCCACGAAAGGTGCCGTCGCCATGCTCACTAGGCAGTTGGCCGCGGAATGGGCGCCCTACGGCGTCAGGGTCAACGCGATAAGTCCGGCGCTGGTCTCGACCGAGACTGGAATGGGCGCGGGGCTTACATCGTCCGATCACGTTAGGAGATACCTCGACAGCATACCTATGGGCCGCATAGCGGTGCCGGAGGACTTAGCGGGCGTCGCAGTGTTCCTCGCGTCGAGGGCGTCCGACTTCATAACTGGGCAGATAATTTACGTCGACGGCGGCCTCACCGCGATAGGCTAGGAGACTAATTACGGCCGAGATATTGGTCAGATAAGACCGCCTCCCATCGATAACAGCGCGGGTATGCCCCCTATCCCCTCGTGGTACCTGAGCCAGTTGTAGTAGAGCTGGAAGATCGATAATATGGTGTTCAGAGCACGCACCTGCAGCCTCCCAGCGTTCACGTTGTTAGAGAAGACCTTAGTCCTCCTCTTCAATGTCCTGGAGAACCTCTCCATCCTGCTCCTGATCCCGAAGGCCTCGTGGTAGTAGCTCAGCCCGAGGGACCTGAAGGCCCACCCGTGCCAAGGGCCCCTGTCGGCGACGAACAGCTGCTTGTCGGTGCACCTCCCGAGCACCTTCCTCAGGAAGGGGAGTGCCTGGGGGAGCCCCTGGACCACGTGGCCTCGAGCGCCAGGAGCTCCCTGGTGTCGACATCCATGGCGGCCCAGACGTACACTATCCTGCCGTTAACCTTCAGCTCGGTCTCGTCGACTGCCACCAACCTCCTCTCCCTCGGAGGGACCGATCCGGGTATGGATGCGACCGCCCTGACCCAGTCCAGCACCGATGCGTGCGACACTCCCAGCTCCTCGGCTATCTCCCAGGATGAGAGCCCCGCCACGCGGAGCAGGGCTGCGCGCCTTCTCCTCGATAGGGGTTTATTCCGCCCGAACACACCCATGGCGCGGACCGCCTCCGCCAGTTCCCTTACTGGGTCGATCCGCATGGGGGCCGGTGGAGGCGGTCCGCCCCTTAACCTTCACCCGAGGTCCTTATCCGTCCAATATCCACGGACGAGGGGGCAATATTTATTATATACCACCCGGCTGCGTCACCGCATGCAGTCCGTCAGCGGCTTCGATATACTCAGGGGCGTGAGGGTTGTCGAGCTCACCTCGTGGATCTCCGGGTCGTACGCGGGCGCCATGCTGGCAGGCCTGGGCGCGGACGTGATAAAGGTGGAGCCGCCCCAGGGCGACAGCTGGCGCGACGCTACAGGCTTGTACTCGTTCTCGGCGCTCAACCGCAACAAGAGGAGCATCGTGATCGACCTGACGAAGGAGGAGGGCAGGAGGGTCATACGCGACCTCGTGAGCAGATCCGACGTCTTCCTGGAGAACATGGCCCCGGACACCATCAGGAAGTTCGGGCTGACATACGAGGACCTGAGGCAGCTCAACCCCAGGCTGATCTACGGCTCTATAAAGGGGTTCGGCGAGGGGCCCTACGAGAACTACACGGCGACCGACCCCGCGATACAGGCGATCTCCGGGAGCATGGAGGTTACCGGCCACCCGGACAGGCCGCCGGCGAGGACCCTGGTCTCATACATAGACGACTCGACCGCACTTTACATGGCGTTCGCCATAGTGGTGGCCCTGTGGCGCAGGGATCTGACGGGTGAGGGCGCGTTCCTGGAGCTTTCTCTGTTCGACGTCGCCTCCGAGTTCATGACCAACAACCTGCTCAACTACTATATCGTCACGGGCGAGCTCCCCAGGAGGTCGGGATCCAGCTATCCATCCCTCGCGCCCTACAGGGTCTACAGGACGAAGGATGGCTACATATACACCGGCGCGCGCAACGATAAGGCCTGGAGAGCGTTCTGCGCCGTCCTCGGCCTCGATCACCTCGTCGATGACCCGCGCTTCAGGACCAACCAGGACAGGGTGCAGCACAGGGAGGAGCTCGACGCGATCATCGAGGAGGCCACCTCCAAGTTCGAGACGGCGGACCTCGTGGACAGGCTCAGGAGGACTGGCGAGATAATAGCGGTGCCCGTGAACACGATGGACAAGCTGCTTGTGGACCCCCACCTCAGGTACAGGGGCCTCATAATCGACCTCCCCGATCCCAAGTACGGGAACCTGAAGATGGCCAGGATGTCGATAAGGACGAAGGGCGGCTACGTGGATTCTGTGCGCTCCCGCGCGCCCATGCTGGGGGAGCACACCGTGGAGGTGCTCAGGGACGTCCTGGGATACGACGAGCGCGCGATCGAGGGACTCCTGAGCTCGAGCGCCGTCAGGGGGCCGCAGCCGGCCCGTCCCCGCTAGAATATTCTCCAATTACCACTATTTATTATTGTGGATCGCCCTGCGATACATTATTATCTCGTAGCAGCGGAGGGCCATCTGAATTGAGTCAGGCGCAGAAGAAGGTCGTTCCCGTGCAGGAGGGCCTCTTCACGTGGCCCTCGGATCACCCGAGGCTCATCGGGAGCCGCTGTCCGGTCTGCGGCAGCGTCCAGTTTCCCAAGTCCAGCGTGTGCAACAACCCAGACTGCGACCACAGCAGGCCCCCGGAGGAGATACTACTGAGCGACGAGGGCACCCTCTACTCCTTCGCTATCCACGCGTATGACCTGAGGGAGCCGTTCGAGTACCACAAGGCGCCCTACGCGGTGGGCGCGGTGGAGCTCCCAGAGGGCGTGACTGTCCTGGCGAGGCTGACCACCACGAATGGCCTCAGGATCGGAATGAGGGTGCGCATGAGGGTGGACAAGCTCTACGAGGACGCCGAGAACGTCTACGTAACTTACTTCTTCGAGCCGGCCGAGGGAGGTGAGGCCAGGTGACCGAGAGCGCTGTCGTAGGCGCAGCGATAAGCGATTGGATAGAGGCCGGGAAGCCCGCGCCCACGGTCGAGGTCGTGGCCGGAGTGGCCCTGAGCGTCCTGAGGAGCGCGGGGCTGAGGCCCGCCGACCTCGACGCGATAATATCGACGACCTCCGCGATGCCGTTCGGGCACCCCACATTCCTCACGACTCCCGCCCAGCACATGGGGCACAGGCTGGCCGGCAAGATAGGATCCAACGGCCTGCAGGTGATAAACGTTTCTGGCGCATGCGCCAGCGCCGCGGCGGCCTTCGCCATAGCCGACTCCATGATAAAGTCCGGGAAGGCCAGGAAGGTCCTGGTCGTGGGGTACGATAACTCGCCCAGGGGATTCTACTACTCTTTCAATTCCTACCTCGACACTGACATGGCCATAGGATACCCCCTGAAGGTGGTGGGCGCCGTCAATCCGACCTACTGGGCCATGTGGGCCAGGAGGAGGGCGTACGAGATGGGCAAGCCAGTGGAGGACATAAAGGAGGTCATGGCGATAGTCAAGGAGGAGCTCAGCAAGAATGGCGCGCTCAACCCACACGCCAGGTACAAGAGGGTCTTTAGCGTCAAGGAGGTTCTCGAGTCGCCGGTCGTGGACGATCCGCTGCACCTCTACATGATATCCGCCGTGAGCAGTGGCGCGGGTGCGGTCCTCCTCTCGGACATGGACACTGCCAGGAGGCTCACCGACAAGCCCGTGAGGGTCGCCGCGTCCGTCGTGGGGGGCCCGCTCCACAACGAGCCATCGCCCAGGCTCACGTACTTCGCCACGGCGGGCGGCGCAAGGGCGACGAAGCCGTTCTACGAGTGGCGCAAGCCGATAGAGGAGGCCTTCAGGCAGGCGGGCGTCACCGCCCAGGACATAGACTTCGCCGAGGTGCACGACACGAGCCTGTTCCACGTCGTGAACTGGATAGACCAGATAATGGGGTGGGAGCGCGAGGAGACCGACAGGCTGATCAGGGGGAGGCGCTTCGGCCGCGACGGCGAGTTTCCGGTGAACCTGAGCGGCGGCACGACGTCGTTCGGCGAGGCTGTCTACGCTCAGGCGCTGATGGAGGTCTACGAGGTCGTCACGCAGCTGAGGGGCGAGGCCGGCGAGCGCCAGGCCAGGAAGAGCCTGAGGCTCGGCATGGCCACCGCCTACGGCGCCTACGGATCCTACGGCGCCATAATACTGGAGAGGGCGTGGTAGGACCAATCCTTTTCTATAAATTTTCTACGATAAGGATTCTAATGATCGAGGGAGCGCGCGGCGGAGCCAACAGATATTAACTCCGCCGCGCGCCGTTGGCCGTAGCATGACCGATGCCGGGGAGAGGGAGTGTTACAACCTCGATCATGGTGGCGTGGTCGTGGCCACGGTGAGGGACGGGAGAATTGTCCGCGTCAGGCCGCTTTACCTCAGGGACGACGATGCCCCCTCCTGGAAAATTAGGATCGGGGACCGCGTCTTCACGCCGCCCCGCCGCTCGAACGTGACCCAGTTCACGCTCTCGATCCGCAGGAGGGTCTACGCGAGCAACCGCGTGCTCTACCCCATGCTCAGGGAGGACTTCGATCCCGACAAGAAGGACAGGAAGACGGAGAACAGGGGCAAGTCGAAGTACGTCAGGATATCCTGGAAGGAGGCGATCGACATATTCACCAGGGAGGTCAGGAGGATAAGGGAGGAGTATGGCCCGGCCGCCATAGCTGCCATGATGAGCTCCCACCAGATGTGGGGCTACCTGAACGCCAGCTACAGCGCGTTCACGCGCTTCTGGAGCATACTGGGATACACGGAGATCCTGAACAACTCGGACAGCTGGGAGGGCTGGTCCTGGGGCGCCACGCACGTGTGGGGGTTCTACTGGAGGCTCGGGCTGCCCGACCAGTACGACCTGCTGGAGGACGCCCTCAGGAACACCGACATGATCGTGCTGTGGTCAGCCGACCCGGACGCGACCAACTCGACCTATGCAGGCTACGACTCGGTGACAGTGCGGCGCTGGCTGAAGGAGATGGGGAAGGAGATAGTCGTCATAGATCCCTTCTGCAACTACACCGCCGTCAGGTTCGCGGACAAGTGGATAGCGCCGAGGCCGGGGACGGACACGGCGCTCGCTGCAGCCATAGCCTACGTGTGGATAACCGAGGGCACGTACGACAAGGAGTACGTCGAGACCCACACCGTCGGCTTCGACAAGTTCCGCGACTACATACTGGGCAAGGAGGACGGGATCCCGAAGACCCCCGAGTGGGCCGAGAGGATAACCGACGTGCCGGCCAGGGAGATAAGGGCGCTGGCCAGGGAGTGGGCCAGGAAGAGGACCATGCTGGGCCCCGGGAACAGGGCCGGCATGGGCGGCGCCTGCCGCGCGCCCTACGGCCACGAGTGGGCGCGCATGATGGTCTACCTCCAGGCCATGCAGGGCCTGGGGAAGCCGGGGGTCAACTTCTGGTCCACGAACACCGCGCTGCCCTCCTGGGAGGAGTTCAACTTCCCCGGGTACGTCAACGGCGGCATGAACGTGCCGGGGATAGCGAACACCGTCTACGTGAACCCCGTCAAGCAGAAGCTGCTCAGGACCCTGGTGCCTGACGCGCTCCTGACGGACAAGAAGCTCACCTGGAGGGGCTTCGGGTTCAACCTCGGGTCCACGGAGCAGCAGTTCCAGCTCAACGTCTACCCCCTCCCGAAGCCCGACGGCGCGCCGATAAGGATGCTGTTCAAGTTCGGTGCGGCCTATCTCTGCACGATGCCCGAGGGCAACAAGTGGGCCAGGGCGTACAGGAGCCCCAAGCTGGAGTTCTTCGTAGTCCAGACGCCCTGGCTCGAGGGGGAAGCCAAGTTCGCCGACCTGATACTGCCCGCCGCGACCAACCTGGAGAGGGAGGACATAGCCGAGTGGAACAACGGAGGGGGCGCCAGCGGGGCCATACCTCACGGGTCCAACTCGAACGCTCACAGGATAATCGTCTACATGCAGAAGTGCATAGAGCCCCTGGGCGAGTCCAAGAGCGACTTTCACATATTCCTAGAGCTGGCGAAGGCCCTCGGAATAGAGAAGGAGTACTCGGAGGGGGAGGACGTCGAGGGCTGGCTGAGGCGCATCTACAACTCGTCCGACATGAAGGACGTGATGCCATTCGAGGAGTTCAAGAAGAGGGGCTACTACGTGGTGCCTGTGCCGGAGAACGACGTCTCCCACAGATCCTTCGCCACGTTCTACGAGCTCGGGAGGGGGCTCGCGACCCCCACGGGGAAGATAGAGTTCGAGTCCAGGAGCCTCGCCAAGTTCGATCCGAACGATCCCGAGAGGCCGCTCGTGGCTCACTATATACCGTCGTGGGAGGGCCCCGAGAGCCCCCGCGCCGCCAAGTATCCCCTCGTGCTCGTGACGCCGCACGTGAGGTTCAGCTTCCACTCGCAGCACGACGGCGAGAAGAATCCCTGGATAGACGAGATACCCCACCACCGCGTCTACAGGGACGGCCGCTACTGGTGGCCCCTCTGGATAAACCCGGCTGACGCGGCCAGGAGGGGGATAAGGGACGGCGACCTCGTCAGGGTCTACAACGACAGGGGCTCCGTCATCTGCATAGCGCGCGTGTCGGAGAGGGTGAGGCCTGGGGCGCTCCACGCGTACCAGGCCTCAGCGATCTACGAGGTGATGGGGGAGCCCGGGAGCCCAGATGCCATCGAGTTGGGCGGGTGCGTGAACGTGCTCACCTCGCTCAGGTTCATGTCCAAGAACGCCCACGGATTCGCGCCCGCTCACGCACTGGTGGAGGTCGAGAAGTGGGAGGGATCCAGATGACCCGCTACGGCATGGTGATAGACGTTGCGAAGTGCAACGCCTGCTACAACTGCTTCGTCGCCTGCAAGGACGAGTTCTGGGGCAACGACTACCCGCCCTACTCCAGGGCCCAGCCCAAGCTGGGCCAGCAGTGGGTGAGGGTCGAGAGGAAGGAGAGGGGCCACTTCCCATTCGTAACGGTGGCCTACATGCCCGTCATGTGTCAGATGTGCAGGGACCCGCCCTGCGTCAAGGCGGCGAAGGATGGCGCCGTGTACGTGAGGGACGACGGCATAGTGATCATAGACCCCGAGAAGTCGAAGGGCCAGAGGCAGATAGTGGACTCCTGCCCCTACGGCGCGATATTCTGGAACGAGGAGCTCCAGATACCCCAGAAGTGCACGTTCTGCGCGCACCTGCTGGATCAGGGCTGGAAGAGGCCCAGGTGCGTCGAAGCCTGCCCCGCCGACGCGATGTTCTTCGGCGACCTGGACGACCCGGAGAGCGAGGTCAGCAGGCTGTGGAACAGCGCCAAGGCCCTCTCGCCGGGGCAGGCGAGGGGAGACCTGCTGTCACCGGGGGGCGAGGACCCCCACGGCGCTTCCGTCCGGTACCTGGGGCTGCCCGAGCCAGCCGTGGGCGGCTCGGTGGTCCTCGGCGACACTGGCGAGTGCGCAGAGGGCGTCGAGGTCTCTATCGCGGACGGAAGCAGCACGGTTGCCAAGGCCAGGACGAACGCCTTCGGTGACTTCATCATAGGAGGGCTGAGGCTAGGCGGAACCTATAGGATCAAGTTCGAGCTATCCGGGTACGCGCCGAAGGAGATGGACATCGAGGTTAAGGGCGACGTGAACCTGGGGGAGGTGCGGCTGGAGAGGAGGTGATGGTGCCGTGTCCAAGCTAGTCTCCACAGAGTTCCAGAGCTGGGACTCGCTGTACTGGCCCGAGGGCGTGCCGAGGTACGTCGACGCGTCGCTCCCGCCGCCCGACGCCGTCCTGAGCGGCAGGGAGGGCTGGGCGTACTCCTCAGGCGATAGATCCATGGGGCTCAGGGACCTGGCGAACCTCGCGTCCTCGATCGAGGCCGTGCTGGGGAAGCGCGGATCCCACTGCGTTTCCATACAGGGAAGCGACCTCGCTGCCGGGCTCCTCGCTGAGCTCCTGGTGCTGACGGGGAAGGCGTCCGTCGACCTCGCGCTGAGCGCGGACCCTGCTTGCAGCCTCAGGGCGACGCTCCGCCCCGGCTCCGGGGAGCTCTCCCTGACCGAGGTGGGTGCCGACTCGTGGACCCCGCCCCCGGGTTCCCACTATCTGTCGATAGCGGCCAGGGACGGTAGGCGCATCCTGTACAAGGCCGAGGCCCTGTGGGGGGATGCGGTCTCACTCTCGAAGTTCCTGGGGCTGGAGGGGATCGCTGGCGTGGCAGTCATAGGGTCGGCATCGGGCGAGTTCGAGCTGTCCGCGGCCGCCGCGTCCCTCGCGGCCGGCGTGCGGCTCCTCTACTCGCCGTCCGCCGCACCGCCGGGGCAGTACTCGGCGGCTTTCGTGGGGGCCTCCGCCGTCGGATCCGTCGACGGGAGGCTGCCCAGGGGACTATCGTTCGTGGGCGTCGAGGGACCCGTCGAGGCCGGCGTGACGAAGCGCATGGAGCGGGACGCAGGCGCGCCCGTCCTGCAGATGTACGGTGTCTCGGGGAGGGGCATATTGTTCTCCAACCCGAGGGACTTCAACGTTCACGGATCTGCCGGCATCGCGATAACGAACGTGGAAGCGGTGATATCGGAGGTGCTCGAGGCGAGCTGGTACAGGGGGAGGCGCATGCTCGGGCCGGGCGAGGAGGGCGAGCTGGCGGTGAAGGCCCCGTTCATAGACATAGACTTCAACGCCGGGGATCCCAGGCAGCGCCGGATACAGGTCAGGGTGGCCGGCAAGAACCAGCCCTGGCTGGGCGTCGGGGTCATGGGCAAGATGGACGAGAACGGGTACCTTTACCCGGAGGGGAGGTCCTTCCTGCAGGGGGTGTGAGCGTGGACGCGTTATTCATCACGCTCCTCGTCCTCCACGTGGTCGCCGCGGCGGTCTGGGTCGGGGGCAACACCGTGATAGAGTTCGTGTTCCAGCGCGAGCTGAACGCGATAAACGCGTCCCAGGCGGGGCTGGTGTCGAAGCACGCCGAGAACGCCTTCACCTACATGGCCTGGGGCGCCCTGGCCACGATGACCGCCACGGGACTGGCCATGCTGGCCATGCCCGAGATAGGTATACTGCCCTACCATCTCTACAAGCTCTTCGTTGTAGACCCGAGCGAGGGCGCCGTCGGGTACTCGGGTCCCTTCCTGCTGGCCAGCATGATCCTCACGCTAGTCGCACTGATCAACGCGTCACTCCTCACATGGTACTTCCCGCCGCGCCTGAACCTGAAGAAGTACTCCGAGGATCCGATATTCCGCGGCAGGGTCCTCCTGTCGATGCAGGTTCAGAACAGGATAGCGGTCATCATAGTGTTGCTCATGGCAATATACGCTACCCTCGTGGAGGCGCCGATGCTCATGCACGTCGTCCTGGGGGTGCTCGCTTGAGCGTCGATCCCCGCTCGGGCATCGTGCTGCAGCTGGAGCCGGTCGAGGGCCGGAGCTCCTACGTGGAGCTGGGCCCCGCGGAGTTGGAGGGCCTAGCGGCCTCGGTGGCGTGCTCCCTCCGCGCCGCCGGCGTGCGCGCGGGCGACAAGCTCCTCGTCTACGACTTCAGCACATCGCTCGCGTCGCTCGCGCTGACGAGGGCATACGTTCCCGGGCTGCGCGCCGGCGCCTGCGACGAGATAGGGTGCTCGGTGATGTCGCTCGACGGCCTCCCCTCGCTCGCCGCCCGCGCCGCCTTCTTCTACTCGCTCATGAGGCCCGAGGCCCTCATCGTGCGCCGCGAGCTGCTGGCGCCGCTCCGCGCGAGACTGAGGCAGGAGGGTCTGCGCTCGAACCCGAAACTGCGCTCGCTCATCGAGGTCTCCCGCGATCCGCTGGCCCCCCTGACGGCCGAAATCCCTGGCGCGCGCACGCTCTACGTGGTCGACTCGGCCCTCTTCCTGGCGCTGATCGACGGATCTGGACGCGTCGATTACCCGGCGGACCTCTACGAGACCGCCTGCGACGGCGGATCCCTCAGCGTGAGGCCATCCTTCGCGCGCGGCCTCGGGTTCGCGCGCACCCAGCTCAGGTGCGCCGGGGAGGAGGTGATTGCTTCATGATGGATCCTGGTAGGAAGTACTACTCCGAGGTAGAGACGATGCCCTACGCGGAGCTCGAGGAGCTGCAGCTCAGGAAGCTGAGGGCGATCGTGCGCCACGCGTACGAGAACTCGCCCTTCCACCGCAGGCTGTGGAGGGCCGCGGGCATCACGCCCGACGACGTGAACACCGTGGAGGACTTCAGGAGGAGGATCCCCGTGTACACGAAGGATGACGTCAGGAAGTGGATGCTCCAGGGGGACGTCGACTCCCTCCTCGGGACCTCGAGGCCAATATCCCTGTACTCGCTTACCTCGGGCACCACGGGCGTCAACACGGTCCTGCCCCTCAACTACGGCTTCCTGGACGAGATAGTGGAACGGCTATTCATGCGCCAGTTCTGGATGGCCAAGCTGAGGCCCGGCATGAGCGCCTTCCAGGTGCTCGCCGGGTGGCACTTCCTGGGGCTGGTCACGAACATGGTGTTCTCGCGCATGGGCGTGAGGGCGGTCGCGCCCTGGGGCACCTCAATACACGATTACGTGGGCGGCTTCGTGGACGCGCTGATCAGGCACAGGCCCGAGTACTTCGTTGGCATGCCCTGGATGGTGGACGCGATGATCGAGGAGGGGATAAGGCGCGGCATGGATCCCCGGGATCTCTTCAGGGGCGTGCGGTACCTCCACCTGGCCGGGGAGCCCATGACCCCCGGGCTCGTCAGGGAGCTCAGGGAGCGCACTGGGGTCGAGGACGTGTTCAACGCAGGGGGAACGGCCGACGGGATCTGGGGGAGCTCCGACTGCGAGCACCACAGGGGAATACACGTGTGGATGGACGTGAACTTCCTGGAGGTCGTCGATCCCAAGACCGGCGAGCCCCTGGAATATGGTGAGAGGGGCAGGTGGGTATCCACCCTCCTGATACCCGGGGGACCCACCGTGGTGCGTTACTTAGGGGACGACATAGTGAGGGTCGAGAAGGAGCGGTGTGAGTGCGGCAGGACCCACTACTCCGTCCAGTTCTACGACAGGATAGAGAACTCGTTCATCAAGGGCGGCAGGTACTTAACGCCCTACGACGTGGCCCTGGCCGTGGAGGCAGTCTGCGGCCACAGGCTCTTCACCGTGCTCAAGCCGGAGTCGTCGGGCGACTCGATAATGCTGCTCATCGCCAGGAGCGGCGAAGGCGATCCCTGCGTCGGCGCCTCCGATAAGATAGACGCGGAGTTCAGGAGGAGGTTCGGCGTCGGGGCCGACGTGAGGTGGGTCGACGCGAGGGAGCTGCCGTTCGCCCACAGGAAGTTGATCAGGGTGTACCGCGAGTCGGAGGGTGATGCGTCATGAGCGAGTTCCCGCTGCTCCTCACGGCGCTCACGCTCAGGGTATTCTTCCTAGTGCTTTTCACGGGCGCCTACGTGTGGTTCTCGGCCGCCTTCCTGACCGGGATAGGCAGGGTGCCGCCGCCCCAGAGGGTAAGGCTGACGAGGGCCGTGACGTCGAGGATGCTGCTGGTCACGTGGATCTTCCTGCTGTTCGCGATAATCGGGGGCGCCCTGACCGCTTACGTCACTGAGCCGGGGCTGATAGCCGAGGCGGCGAACCCGTCCGCGCTGCTGCCTGTGCTGGGCACGCCGCACGGCGCCATACTGGCGCTGGAGGTCGTGGTGACGCTGCTCATGGTGATCGTGAACGCCGCCATGCAGTTCGTTTACCTACCCCGGACCGCGGTCAGCATAGAGGAGCTGGAGTCGTCCACCAAGGGGCTCAAGTGGCTGAGCTCGAGGGACACACGGAGGGCCCTCGGCGCGATAAGGGCGATATCCTACCTCAGCCTGACCAACATAACCGTGGGCGTGATAGCCATAGCGCTGGGGATCCTCTATTCACATATATGATTTTACTTTATTACTGATTCTACTATTTCTCTAAATTCATCATCAGTTATGTTCGACTTCTTCTCCTCGGCCCTCCTCTTCACCCTCTCCAGGATCTCCTCCACCTGCTCCTTAGTGGCGCTGATCCCGAGCTCCCTCAGCTTCCATTCTATGGTGTGCGCACCGGACTTCTTGCCCAGGAAGACCCCGTGCCTGTTGCCCACCATCTCGGGCAGGTAGGACTCGGAGCCCAGATGGTACTTTATCCATCCCGCTATCGATATCCCGGCCTCCCTCGTGAACACCCTCTCGCCTACCACTGGCTTGTTGGGCGCCAGCCTGAAGCCGCTGTACCTCTGGACGAGGTCCGATAGCTCCTTCAGCTTCTCGAACCTCACCCTGACGTCCAGGCCGTAGAGCAGCCTGAGGGCCAGCGCGACCTCCTCGAAGCTGGCGTTCCCGGCCCTCTCCCCGAGCCCGTTGACCGACGTGTGCACGACGGACGCGCCGTTCGCCAGGCCCGAGATGGCTGTGGCCACCGCGAGCCCGAAGTCGTTGTGGGTGTGCACCTCTATCGTCTGCGGGATCGAGCGCCTTATGACCGATATCAGCTTCCCGTAGGCCTCAGGGGACGTGCACCCGAAGGTATCAGCCACCACGACTGAGTCATGGTGGGCCGCGGAGTCAACCTCCCGGAAGAGCCTGATGAGGAACTCCGGGTCCGCCCTGGTGGAGTCCACCCCGAAGAGGGCGACCCAGAGGCCGTGGGCCTTGGCGTAGCTCACCACGTCCACGGACTTCTCCACCACCTCGTCGTACGTCCACCCGAACTGCTTGAGTTTCGGCACACCGACGGGCGCCTCGGTTATCACGCCCGAGACGTCCGCCCTCAGGGCAGCGTCGACGTCCTCCCTGAGCATCCTGGAGAATGCCACGACCCTGGCGCTCAGCCCGAGGTGCGCGATCTCCCTGACCGCCTCGAAGTCCTCGCGCGAGACCACGGGCATCCCGGCCTCTATCCTCTGCACCCCCACCTCGTCCAGCTTCCTCGCTATCTCCACCTTCTCGTCCTTCCTGAAGACCACGCCGGGAGTCTGCTCCCCGTCCCTCAGCGTTACGTCGTGGAATACGACCTCGCTGGGGAAGTGCAGCCTCGAGAGGATCTCCCGGTCGTAGTTGAAGTGGCTCACCCAGTAGGTATCGGAGACCCACCTTCCTCTCTCGAAGGACTCCCCGTCCAGGTCGAAGCCATCAGCGCGCACGTGTCGTGTCGTCCGCGGGTCAAGATAACCTTTCCGCGCGGTTGGCCTGCCTCATGAGGAACCACGTGCCGAGCGCGCGGGCGCAGACATTCCCCTCGGAGTCCAGGACCTCGCCCTCCACCACGGCCGTGCTGCGGCCCGCGTGGATGACCCTCCCCACGACGCGGAACGGGTCCTTCAGCAGGGGCCTGATGAAGTTGACCTTCAGCTCCAGCGTCGACTGCTCCACGCCGGTGTTCACGCTCATGACCGCCAGGCCGCACGTCGTGTCCAGGGCGGCCACGACGACGCCGCCGTGCACGTGCGGCCTCCCGCGCCTCCCGGAGGCCATGTGGCTGAACGGGAACACGAGCTCCGCAACGCCGTCCCCGACCCTGGTGACCCTGAACCCCAGGGCCCCGTAGATTCCGGTCTCCTCCGAGAAGGCCCTGTTCACCTCATCCTCCACGCTCAGCCCCCTCGACCTCCAGGACTCGAACAGCTGCCTGAAGCCGCCCGCCGCCTGGACGTCGTCGTCGAACACGCGCCCCGGGGCGGCCGCGCCCGAGATAAGCGTTGCCGGGAAACGTTATTTAGAGAGGCCGCCCAGGCGCACCACGATGTTCTTCGAGGACTTCGAGGTGGGTCGCGAGTACCTCACGTCCGGCAGGACCGTGACCGAGGCGGACGTCGTCATATTCGCGTCCATGACCGGCGCCGTCAACCCGCTTTTCCTCGACGAGGAGTACTCCAGGAGGACGAGGTTCGGTGGCAGGATAGCGCCGGGCCTCCTCACAATGAGCACCGTCCTCGGGCTCATCTACCAGCTCCCCCAGGGCTTCTTCCTGGAGGGGTTCGTCGCGCTGGTTGAGGCGCGCGGCTCGTTCCTCGCGTCCGTCCGGCCGGGCGACACAATACGCGCGCGCGTCATGGTATCCGATAAGAGGGAGGTGAGCGGGGGGAGGGGCATAGTCACCATCCGCTACGAGGCGCTGAACCAGTCCGACCAGAAGGTGTCGGAGGGGGAGTTCCGCGTGATGGTGATGAAGCGCCAGCAGGCCTGACGGCCCCCGATACGTTAAAATCGCCGCGCGCGTTCCCGGGTCACGATGAAGTTAGTGACCTACAGGAACCCGTACACGATGGAGGACCGGTCTGGCGTCCTGCACGGGGAACACGTGATTGACCTCAACCTGGCGTACGCTGCCCTGCTCTACAGGGAGGGGATAACGGAGGGTGCCTACAGGATAGCGAACGGGCTGCTGCCGACGAGCCTGCTCGAGGT
Source organism: Conexivisphaera sp. (assembly GCA_049976725.1). Taxonomy (GTDB): domain Archaea; phylum Thermoproteota; class Nitrososphaeria; order Conexivisphaerales; family Conexivisphaeraceae; genus Conexivisphaera. Next base: position 15,570 of record JBMFHR010000009.1, read on the forward strand.
CCTCAGGGGAGGGGAGCGTTCTCTCGCGGCCGCCCGCGAGGTGCTGGAGTTCGCGGCACCAATCCTGGACTCCGGCAGGGCCGTCGAGGGTCCGCGCGGCGAGAAGGCGTCCTTCGGCCTGAGCGAGGTCAGGCTGAGGGCCCCCCTCAGGCCCGGCAAGATCGTTCACACGGCGGGCAACTTTAGGGAGCACGCGAGGGAGGCCCAGAAGGCGGGGTGGGAGTTCCCCATACCGCAGTGGATATCGTTCCTCAAGAACCCGGACGCGGTCATCGGGCCCGAGGACCAAGTGATATACCCGACCGGCTACACGAGGGAGCTGGACTACGAGCTGGAGATGGGGATAATAATAGGGAAGAGGTGCAAGGAGGTGACGCCCGAGGAGGCGATGGACTGCGTGGCCGGCTACACAGTGTTCAACGACATAACGGCGAGGGACATACAGCGCATAGAGATGAAGAACGGCCTCCTGAACCTGGGGAAGAACATGGACACGTTCGCGATACTCGGCCCGTGCATAGCGCTGAAGGACGAGATCCCGGATCCGCACAAGCTCAGGATGGAGTTCAGGGTCAATGGCGAGCCGAGGCAGCAGTCCGGCACGTGGAACCTCTCGGTCACAGTGCAGGAGATAGTGTCCAGGTACTCCGTGATCACGCTGTACCCCGGCGACATGATATCGACCGGCACGGTCTCGGGGGTCGCTGCCTTCAGGGAGGATCCCTTCAAGTACTACCTGAAGCCGGGCGACGTGATAGAGTCGGAGATAGAGAGGATAGGCGTCGTGAGGAACACCGTGGTGGCCGGCCCGCCCGGGAGGATAATGCCTCCCGTGAGCGAGTCGAAGTGAGGGGGCCCAGCCCTCAACGCTTCACTCTTATATCGCCCCGCACCCCCAATTCCCCGAATGTCCTCGATCGGCGAGCTCCTGAAACTTGTGGGAAGCATGAAGATCTACGACCTGAGCCAGTACTACTTCAACGGCATGCCGGTTCACCCGGAGGACCCCCCCTTTCACATGTGGATCTACAGGTACCACGAGAACACCGTGAAGATGTTCGAGAAAGTCGTGCCGGGGCTCGGCTTCGCCGACTCAATGGAGATAGTGGTGACCAGCATGCACGCGGGGACGCACTTCGACGCGTTCTGCCACATGTCGAGGAACGGCATGCTGAAGGACGGCGTGAGGGCGGCCGACATAGAGAGGTTCGACGGCTACACGAGGTACGGCGTCGATGAGGCTCCGATCTTCGCCAGGAGGGGCGTGCTGATAGACGTCCCGGCCTCCAAGGGCCTCGACATACTGCCGGAGCGCTACGCCATAACTCCGGACGACCTGGCGGCCGCCCTCAGGTGGGAGGGCGTGGACGTGGGCGCGGGCGACGTGGTCCTGATAAGGACCGGCTACTCCAGGTTCTTCCAGAGCGATCCGGACGCCTACATGCACAAGTTCGCCGGCATGTCGCCCGAGGCCACGCGCTGGATAGCGGGGAAGCGGCCCGGCCTGGTCGGGATAGACAACCTGGCCTTCGGCGTCCCCAAGCCCTTCGAGCAGCACTTGATACTGCTTGTCGACAACGGGATACACCTGATGAAGAGCCTCTACCTCGAGGAGCTGGCCAAGGATCGCCAGTACGAGTCGCTGGTCGTCGTCGCGCCCTTGAAGATAAGGGGCGCCACGGGCAGCCTGATAAGGCCGTTCGCGCTGGCGCCCCCCAGGTGAGCGGCGCCGTCCTAACAGCATTTTATTTACCACACTATAAATTCTTAATAACGGGTTCCGGTCAGCATAGCTAGTGAGCTGGCAGGGCGGCATAGCGCAGGAGCTGGACGTGAGCAAGCTCCGCCCGATGGACGTGCCGTTTCGCATACGCCAGGACGGCGTGGAGGAGCTGGCCAAGTCGATAGCCGAGAAGGGCCTGCTCCACCCGCTCATAGTCAGGCCCAAGGACGATCACTATGAGGTCGTCGCCGGGAACAGGAGGCTGGCCGCCCTCAAGCTGCTGGGCAGGAGGAAGGCCCCCTGCATAGTCATCGACATGGACGACAAGACGGCCTACGAGCTCGCGCTGATAGAGAACCTCCAGAGGAAGGATCTCAACCCTATCGAGGAGGCCCTGGCGTTCAAATCATACATCGAGAAGTACGGGTCCGAGAGCGAGCTCGCTCGGAGAATCGGGAAGAGCCAGGAGTACGTGAGCAGGAGGCTCCAGCTCCTGAGGCTCCCCCCGAAGGTCCAGGAGGAGGTTATGCGCCGGCGCATAGCGCCGAGCGTAGCGGCGGAGCTCGCCACGATGGACGATCCGGGGAAGATAGAGTCCATCGCCAGCATGATAGTCGAGAAGGGGCTCAGGCGCGAGCACGTCAGGCGCATGCTGCGCGACGAGAAGGGCAGCTGGCGGGTCGACGATCCCTACGAGCGGAGGAGGCGGGTGCTCGAGCGCGTCATGAACAGATGCGTCACGGCGCTCAAGATGGCGCTGGTGAACCTGGACGACGCGATAGAGGACGTGAAGGACGACTGGCTGGTCTACGAGATGCTCATGGAGCACCGCTCGCGCCTCCACGCCCAGATAGACGACATGATAAAGCTCCGCAAGCGCCTCCTGGAGATGGAGGAGATCGCCGCCTAGGCCGCCCAATTCAATTATATTGCACCGCGTCCACCACCAGCGCAATGAGCTGGGGTTCCCTTGAGGAGGTTCCGGAGGAGGTTCCGCCCGAGGTCCACAGGAGGAATCTCACGCCCCGCTGCAACAGGTTCGCGGGCCAGAAGGTCCTTGTGACGGGCGCGGGGCGCGGCCTGGGTAGCAGCATAGCCGTCGCGTTCGCCGGGGAGGGCGCCGACGTGGCTGTCCACTACAACACTTCGGCGGAGGGCGCCGAGAAGGTGGCCGAGGAGATACGGAAGATGGGCAGGGACTCCTTCACGGTGCAGGCGGACGTCACGAGGTGGGACGACGTCCGCAGGATGGCCGACGAGGTCTGGAGGAGGTGGGGCAGGCTGGACATACTGATCCACCAGGTGGGCGAGATGGTCACTGGCCAGATGAGCTGGAGGGAGATGAAGACCGAGGAGCAGGTGCGGAAGGCGATAGAGGTGGACTCGCTGGGCAGCCTCTACGTGATCCACGAGATAGGGAGGAGGATGTACGACCAGCAGAAGTACGGCACGATTGTCGCCATGGCCTCGAACGTGCTGACCACTGGGAGCCCGAGGGCCCCCCAGTACGCGGCCGGCAAGTTCGGCGTCATCGGCGTGGTCAAGTCCTACGCGAACGCCTTCGCGCCGTGGGTCAGGGTGAACGCGGTCGCGCCGGGCTACATAGAGACCGAGGCCACCAAGGCCAGGCCCGACTGGCCGCGGAGGAGGAAGTTCGTGCTCCAGAACACCCCCCTGAAGAGGATCTGCCAGATAGAGGACGTGATACCCGTCATAATGTTCCTGGCCTCGGGTGACTCCGCGTTCATAACAGGTCACACGATATACATAGATGGCGGCTTCACGATGCCGCACTGAGGGATCAGCGCCCCCTCCACTCCGGCTTCCTCTTCTCCAGGAATGCCCTGGCCCCCTCCTTCTGGTCCTCCGTCGAGAAGCACCGGGCGAAGAGCTCCGACTCCTCGCGCATCCCCTCCTCGAAGGGCCTGGAGAAGCTGGCGTTCACGGCCCTCTTCGCGAACGAGAGTATGAGCGGGCTCTTCGACCTTATGTCGTCCAAGTAGCGCTCCACGGTTGCCGCGAACTCCTGCCTCGGCACCGCCCTGTTGATTATCCCCAGCGCCTCCGCCTCCCGCGCGGTTATGGGCCTGCCCGAGAAGATCATCTCCTTCGCCCTCTTGATCCCCACGTGCCTGGGCAGTCTCTGCGTGCCGCCTGCCCCCGGTATGAGGCCGACGTTGAGCTCCGTCTGGCCCAGCAGAGCGTCCTCCACAGCCACCGCGATGTCGCTCGCGAGCACCAGCTCCAGGCCGCCCCCGAAAGCGTGGCCGTTCACCGCGGCGAGGACGGGCTTGGACAGGCCCTCTATCCTGTCGACGAGCCCCTTCGTCACGATCAGGTACTGGCGGGCCGCCGCCTCATCCATTCCCAGGAACATCCTCAGGTCCGCCCCCGCGCAGAACGCCTTGTCGCCGGCGCCCGTGATCACGACCGCGACCACGTTGGGATCCGCCTCCGCCTCGCCCAGCGCCCTCAGCATCTCCTCCTTGGTCGCCGCGTCCAGCGCGTTCCTCACCTCGGGCCTGTTTATCGTGATCCAGGCCGCGCGTTCCCTCACCTCGTATAGGATGTTCGAGTAGCCCATCGCCGATGAGTGGAGCGGGGACCGTATTGGGCTTTTCACGCGGTCCGTACCCTTCAGATTTTTATATTACGGAGGGCGAGATCGAGCAGAATGCCTGCGCAGGCCGCGGAGCAGGTAGTCGCCGAGCGGGTCGAACCCCTCCCCAAGTACAAGTGGATCGGTGTCTCCGTGAAGCGGAAGGAGGACTCCGAGCTGATAAGGGGGAAGGGCACGTACACGGACGACGTCAGGATCCCCGGCGCCGTCTACGTCGCGTTCGTCAGGAGCCCATACGCCCACGCGAGGATAAAGCGCATCGACGTGTCGCGCGCGCTGAGCCACCCCAAGGTCGTGGGCGTCCTGACGCCGGACGAGGCCGTGCCTCTGCCCTCCTGGATGGACTTCCCCGGGATGAGGCAGGTGCCCCGCACTTCGCTCGCGGTCGGGAAAGTTAGGTTCCAGGGGGAGCCGGTCGTCGCGATAGCCGCCACCGACAGGTACGCCGCCGAGGACGCAGTGCAGCTCGTCGAGGTCGAGTACGAGCCCCTCCCCGTGGTGGTGGACGCGGAGAAGGCGCTGGAGCCCGGGGCCCCCCTGCTCTACGAGGAGTGGGGCGACAACCTGATCTATCACGGGACCGCGAAGTTCGGCGACGTAGAAGGATCGTTCGCCCGCGCCGACGTAGTGGTCGAGGGCACCCTGATCAGCAACCGGCACTCGCCGACGCCAATGGAGCCCCGCGCCATAACCGCGCACTACGACCCCGTGAGGGGCACCCTCACTGTGTGGGCCACCACGCAGTTCCCCCACGTCTTCAAGACGTACATATCACAGGTCCTCAAGTTCCCCGAAGACAAGATTCGCGTCGTGGCGAAGAGGGTCGGCGGGGGCTTCGGGCCGAAGTCCCACGTGTACCCGGACGACGTCGCGGTTCTGCAGCTGGCGCTCAAGCTCAGGAGGCCAGTCAAGTGGGTGGAGACAAGGACCGAGAACCTGCAGGTGACCGGCCACGCGAGGGACTGGAAGATATACTACAGGGGGGCGTTCACCAAGGACGGCAAGCTCCTGGCGGTGAGCGTGAGGGGAATAGCCAACTTCGGGGTGTACGGCCCGTTCTGGACCGAGATACAGCCGGCGCTGGTAGCGCAGGCCCAGGCCCCGGGTCCCTACAAGATGAAGGGGTACGAGTTCGACCTGTACTGCGTGGCCACGAACAAGGCACCGTACGCGGCGCACAGGGGCTTCGGGAGGCCGACCGGGACGCTCATAATGGAGCGCATAATGGACGCGGCGGCCCGCAAGCTGGGCCTGGACCCGGTCGAGATAAGGAGGCGCAACCTGATAGGGCCCGAGGAGATGCCGTACAGGCAGATAACGAACATAGTCTACGACAGCGGCAACTACCCGAAGGCGCTCGAGGTGGCCCTCCGCTCCTTCGACTACGAGGGATGGAGGAGGAAGCAGGAGGAGCTGAGGAGGCAGGGCAGGTACGTCGGCGTGGGCGTCTCCACCTACGTCGAGTACTCCGCCCCATCATCGAAGAGGCTGTCCGAGGGCCTCGGGTGGAAGGTCGGCGGCTACGATATGGTCAGGCTCAGGGTCGAGCCGACCGGGAAGGTGAAGTTCTTCACGGGCCAGTCCACGCAGGGCATGAGCCACGAGACGATATTCGCGCAGATCGTGGCCGAGGAGCTGCAGGTGCACTTGGACGACGTGACCGTGGTGGAGGGCGACACTGACGACACGCCGTACAGCTACGGCGCGTGGGCCAGCCGCGCGACTGTCGTCGTGGGGGGAGCTGCCGTGAAGGCCGCCAGGATGATAAGGGACAAGATGATCAAGATAGCCGCGTTCAACCTCGGGGTCAACCCCTCGGACGTGGACGTCTCGCGCGGCTGGTTCTACGTCAAGTCGGATCCGTCGAGGAGGATGCCCTTCTCGGAGGTCGCCAGGATAGCGTACCAGGAGGTGCACAGGATACCGATGGACATGGAGCCTGGGCTGGAGGTCGTCACGACCTACGAGCCGCAGGTCTACACAACGACGAGCCACGCCTGGCACTTCGTGGCGGTTGAGGTGGATCCGGAGACCGGCAAGGTGGACATATTGAAGTACTACGTCCTGGAGGATGCGGGAATATCGGTCAATCCCATGACGATGCACGGGCAGACGCACGGCGCGGTCGCGCACGAGATAGGCGGCGTGATGTACGAGGAGCTCAGGTACGATGAGAACGGCAACCTGCTCAACTCGACGTTCGTGGACTACTTGGTCCCGACCGCACTGGAGGTCCCGAACATAGAGGTGGAGCACATCGAGACCCCAAGCCCGCAGCTGGGCGGCTGGAAGGGCATGGGCGAGGGCGGCTCCATAGGAGCGCCGGCGGCGCTCTTCAGCGCGATAGAAGATGCCCTTAGCCCGCTCGGCGTCAGGCTGGACAGCGCCCCGCTCACGCCCGAGAACATACTCAGGGCAATAAGGGCTGCTCAGGGCCGCCTCTGAGGGCCGAGGGGGTCCCATGGAGGGTCGCTTCAGCACCACGGTGTCCTTCGACGACACTGACTGCACGGGCAGGGTCCACTTCTCCAAGTACTCGATATGGGTGGACCGCGCGATACAGGAACTGTTCAGGACGCTGGGCCTGCGCTTCCTGCCCGACGGGAGGCTACGCCGGGAGGCGACCGGCGAGGTCGTGGCGTTCGCCATAGGCGAGTACTGGGCCAGGATGGAGAGGCCGCTGGGGCTCGGCGACCGGCTCGAGGTCGTGGTTCGCCCCTCCGAGGTCAGGTCCCGCGTCGTGGTCTTCGAGGGTTCCGTGCTCGACTCGGCGACCGGCTCGGAGGTCGCGCGCGGCCGGATCACGATGATCCACATAGATCCCTCCACGGGGCGCTCCAAGGAGATGCCCGAGTGGTTGCGCTCCCTGCTGGCCTCCTGACAGCTCGCGAGGGGGCGCCCCCACGGCGCACGCCCAAGCCGCCCGCATTAGTGCCTGTTTTTATCGTGCCCCACCTCCATCGCGACGGCGCGGCAGATGTCCGGTCCGGCGAGGAAGATTCCGAGGACTATGGCCACGCAGCACCCCGACAACGCGACTGTGCCTCCCTGGTCGAAGGGCGGCGGTTCGATAGAGGGCGACGACGAGGTCCATGAGGCTTACCTCGCGTACTCTTTCTATGGCGTGGAGGAGGTGATGTGGGACTCCGAGGGCAAGGACGCGGACCTGCACGTGGTAAGGAAACTCCTGTCCCGCTACCCCGATTACTTCAGGGACCACGTCCTGGGGAGGGACGTTTTCCTGACCTACAGGCTCCCCAACCCGTTCGTCGAGGCGGGCGACAGGAAGGTCTTCTCCGAGACCCTCGAGAGCATACCGAAGCACTACGACATAGGGGAGCGCTTCTACGGTGAGGCAGTGACCACGCCGGTGTTCGAGGCCGTGTTGCCTCTCACGAGGAGCGGGGACGAGCTGGTGGCCCTTCACAGGTACTACTCGCTGGTCGTGGCCGGGAAGGAGGACGTCGCGCTGACGGATGGACTGAGGGTCAGGGACCTCGTGGGCCTCATACGGCCCAAGTGGATCGAGGTTATACCGCTCCTCGAGGACGCTGACTCGCTGCTCGGCGCGAGGAAGATACTGGAGAGGTACCTATCCGCCGTGCGGAGGCCGTATATGAGGGTGTTCCTGGCGCGCTCGGACCCTGCCATGAGCTACGGGATGGTGGCCGCCGTGCTCCTCGTCAAGCACGCCCTCAGCGAGTTGGGGGCGCTGGAGGAGGAGCATTCGGTGCGGATCTTCCCGATACTCGGGGCTGGGAGTCTCCCATTCAGGGGGCACCTCAGCCCTCACAACGTGGGGAACGTGATCGAAGAGTACGGGGGCGTCTGGACGTTCACGATCCAGTCGGCGTTCCGCTACGATTACCCTACCGAGGACTCCAGGAGCGCCATCAGCTTCCTGAACTCCAGGAATCCCGGCCCCAAGGAGAGGCTGGACGCCAGCGCCGACGAGGCACTCAGGAGAGTGATAGCCGGCTACTCGAGGGAGTATCGCAGGCTCGTCGGGGGGCTCGCGCGGCTGATCAGCGAGATTGCCAGGCACGTGCCTATGAGGAGGGCGAGGAAGCCGCACGCGGGCCTCTTCGGGTACTCCAGGAGCGTCGGCAGGACGGCGCTGCCGAGGGCCATAGCGTTCACGGGCGCCCTCTACAGCGTCGGCCTTCCGCCTGAGATATTCGCGGCCGACTATCTGGAGCGGCTGAGCGAGGAAGACTGGCGCGTCGTTTCATCGACGTACAGGCACCTGGGCATCGACCTGAGGAGGGCGCTGCGCTACTACAGCCCTGAGAGCCTGAGGATCCTCAGGGAGAGGGCCATCGTCAAGGACAGGCTGCTGGAATCCCTCAGGAGCTCTGCCCAGTTCATCGAGTCCGCGTTCGGCTCGGAGGGCGATGACTACAGCTCGCTGAAGCACCGCGCGCTGTCCTCGCTCACGCTGGTCGCGCTCCTGGAGGGGAACGGGGACGAGGTCTCCAGCAACGTGGTGGAGATGGCCAGGCTGAGGAGGTCGCTGGGCTGAGGCTTTCCCTCCCCCAATCCCCTCGGAAAAACGATTAATTCCGTCGCGCTGCTGACCGGGGGCTCGAATGGACTTCAGCGAGTCGAACGAGCACGCGCTGCTGCGCAAGAGCGTGGCCGACCTAGTCAAGCAGTTCCCCCGGGAGTACTGGCGCCAGAAGGATATATCCGAGGAGTTCCCACAGGAGTACTGGGATGCGCTGGCCAAGCAGGGATGGCTCGGCCTGCTCGTGCCCGAGGAGTACGGTGGCGCCGGGCTGAACATGTACGAGGCGCACCTCGCGATCTACGAGGCCGCCAGGAACGGGGCCGGCGTCCCGGGCGGCGACCTCCTGATGAGGACCTACATGTTCGGAACCTACCCCATAAGGCAGTTCGGAAGTCCGGGCCTGAAGGAGAAGTGGCTCCCCAGGATAGCCGAGGGCAGGGCGCTCTTCAGCATCGGCCACACTGAGCCGGTGGCCGGCGTCAACACGTTCGACATAGAGACTTACGCCGAGCGCAGGGCCGGCGAGTTCGTGATAAACGGCCAGAAGATATGGATGACGCTCGCGCACCGGGCGGACGCGATACTGCTGATCGCCAGGACCAAGCGCAAGGAGGAGGTGAGGGAGAAGAGCGACGGCCTGACGCTGTTCGTGGTCGACACTCACGAGTCCAAGGTCAGGACGGCGAGGCTGCCGGCCTCCGTCATGAGGCCGCTGGGCGAGAACGTCGTCTACTTCGAGGATACGGCGGTGCCGGAGGAGAACGTGCTGGGGGAGGTCGACAGGGGATGGCGCTATCTCGTCAACGTCTTCAACGCGGAGCGCCTGGGGACGGCCTCCGTCGCGGTCGGCGCCGGCGAGTACGTGCTGGACCTGGCGGTCGAGTACGCGAAGACGAGGAACGTCTTCGGGAGGCCCATAGGCTCCAACCAGGCCGTGAGCTTCCCGCTGGCCGAGATCAAGATGTACCTCGAGGCCGCGAAGCTCCTGCTGCAGAAGGCCGCGTGGCGCTTCGACAGGGGGGAGGACCCGTCCGTGGAGGGCAACATGGCGGCCTACATAGCGGCGGAGGCCGCGTGGAGGGCTGCCGATCAGGCCGTGCAGACCTTCGGCGGCCTCGGGTTCTCCGTCGAGATGGACATAGAGCGGTACTACCGGGACCTCCGCCTCTTCAAGACGGCGCCCGTGCCCAGGGAGATGGTCTTCAACTTCATCAGCAGGCGCGTCCTGGGTCTCCCCAGGACGTTCTGAAACAGCAGTCGACTATTTCTTTCACTCTCGCGCGTTTCAACTTTAAATAACTCCAAGCGGCCTTCCACATGAGTTGCGTCCCGCGCCATTCGAGTACTATGCGCCTACCAGCGTGGAGGAAGCGCTGAGGCTCCTCAGCGAGAAGGAGGGCGCTAAGCTGCTGGCGGGGGGCCAGAGCCTACTCGCGCTCATGAAGCTCAGGCTGCTGGCGCCGCCCGCACTGATAGACCTGAACAGGATCAAGGAACTCCGCTACGTGAGGGAGGAGAACGGGTGGGTGCTCATCGGGGCGATGACGCTGTACGATGAGCTGGAGCAGTCGCCCCTGATAAGGTCGCGTTACCCCGCGCTGCACGAGGCGCTCTACAGGCTGGGGGACCAGCAGGTCAGGAACAGGGGGACCATAGGGGGGAGCCTGGCGCACGCTGACCCCTCAGCTAACCTCCCCCCGGTCATGGTGGCCCTGAAGGCCGAGCTGGTGGCGGCCGGCCCTGGCGGCAGGAGGAGGACCATACCCGCCGAGGAATTCTTCCTGGACGCGTTCACCACAGCGCTGGAGCCGGAGAGGGAGATGCTCGTCGAGGTCAGGCTGCCCCCCTGGCCGAGGGGGAGCGGCGGGACCTACATGAAGCTCTCGAAGAGGGAGATCGACTTCTCGATAGTCGAGGTGGCCGTTCAGATGACGGTGGACGGCGGCGGGAGGGTGAGCGACGCGCGCGTCGTATTGGGGTCGGTGGCCCCCAAGCCGTACAGGGCGGTCGGAGCTGAGAGGGCGATCCTCGGATCCACCGTCGACGGCGCGCTCGCCGCGAGCGCGGCCGAGGAGGGCGTGCGCGACCTGGAGCCCCCATCCGACGTCCAGGCATCTAGCTGGTACCGGAAGGAGGTGGCGAAGGTCCTCGTGAAGAGGGCGATATTGAAGGCGTACGAACGCGCCAGGGGGGTGGTGGGATGAGCCAGGAACTCATGCACGTCAGGGTCAACGTGAACGGCCAGTGGTACGACGCCGACGTGGAGCCCAGGACCCTGCTCATAGACCTGCTGCGCGACGTTCTCGGGTTCACCGGCCCGCACATAGGGTGCGACACCGGCCACTGCGGCGCGTGCACGGTCATAATGAACGGGAGGAGCGTCAAGTCGTGCATGGTGCTGGCCGTGCAGGCTGACGGGGCCGAGATACTCACGGTTGAGGGCCTCGAGAAGGACGGCCAGCTGCATCCGCTGCAGGAGGCGTTCTGGGAGAACCACGCGCTGCAGTGCGGTTACTGCACTCCTGGCCAGCTAATGTCCGCGTACTTCCTGCTCAGCAGGAACCCCAACCCGAGCGAGGAGGAGATCAGGAAGGCCATCGAGGGCAACCTCTGCAGGTGCACGGGCTACGTGAACATCGTGAAGGCGATAAAGGCTGCGGCCCAGAAGATGGCCGGCTCCAAGGGCTGATGTGGGATGTCCAAGGCGCCCCCGGAGCTGGTGTCCACATACAAGCAGGATAGTTCCGCCCTCACGCTGAAGTGGATAGGCAAGCCGCTGAAGCCGAAGGAGGACTACCGCCTCGTCAGGGGGAGGGGCACATTCGTCGACGACGTCCAGCTGCCCCGCATGGCTTACGTGGCGTTCGCCAGGAGCCCCTACGCCCACGCGAGGATAAAGCGCATCGACACGTCGCGCGCGAGGTCCATGCCTGGGGTCCTCCTCGTGTGGACCGGGGAGGACATAAAGAAGCGCATGAGGCCGCTCCCGCAGGCCACTCCGCCGCCGGCCAGGAATGCCATAGACTATCCGCTCGCGGTCGATAAGGTGAGGTTCCAGGGCGAGCCCGTCGCGATGGTGGTGGCCGAGAGCCGCTACGCGGCGGAGGACGCGGCCAGCCAGATAGAGGTCGAGTACGAGCCCCTCCCGGTCGTCCTGGACGCGGAGAAGGCGCTGGAGCCAGGGGCCCCCCTCGTCCACGAGGAGGTCGGGACCAACCTGATAGCGCACGTTCACTACAAGTGGGGCGACGTCGACTACTACTTCCAGCATGCTGACCTCGTGGTCAGCGCGAAGTTCCACTACCACAGGTTCACCGGCGCCCCACTCGAGCCGAACGCCGTCGTGGCGGACTACGACGAGCGCCAGGACGTGATGACCATCTATTGCAACAATCAGGCCCCAATGGAGTGGCTCCCGCAGCTCTCGGCGGGACTGAACATGCCCTATCCGAAGCTTAGGGTCGTGACGAGGGACATAGGCGGGGGCTTCGGGACCAAGCTCGTGAACTACGTGTACATGGTGCTGACGGCGCTCGCCTCCAAGGAGCTCAGGAGGCCCGTCAAGTACGTGGAGACGAGGACCGAGAACCTGCAGGCGGCCGCGCACAACGCCGAGAGAACCTGCTACGTGAGCGCCGCAGTCCAGAAGGACGGGACCGTGCTCGCGCTGAGGATGAAGTGCTTGGACGATGACGGCGCCTACTCCAGGCACGAGCCCGCCGGAATGACCGTATGGGCCCAGGTCTCGACCGGCATGTACAGGATAAGGGCGCTCGAGAACGACTTCTACGCGGTCTTCACCAACAAGTGCCCGTCGACCTCCATACGCGGGTTCTCGAGGGCCCCCCATCTGTTCATGATAGAGAGGATCATGGACAGGATAGCGAGGAAGCTCGGGATGGACCCGGCCGAGATACGCATGAGGAACCTCGTGAGGCCCGAGGAAATGCCGTACTTGACGCCCAGCGGCGGCATCTACGACAGCGGGAACTGGCCCGAGGGGCTTAGGAGGGCGCTGGAGGCGGCCGACTACGAGGGATGGAGGAGGAAGCAGGAGGAGCTCAGGAAGCAGGGCAGGATAATAGGGATCGGCGTCGTGGTGGGCTCGGACTCCGCTGGCCCCAACATGGCCCAGGTCAAGATGTACAACCCGGGGTTGCCCTACACGAGCGGCACGGAGGGGGCGCTCGTCCAGATGACCCCGGACGGCAAGGTCAGGGTGACTCTCGGGAGCTCCCCCCAGGGCATGGGGCACGAGACGACCGCTGCCCAGGTGGTGGCCGACGTGCTCGACGTCGACTACGACGACGTGTACGTGCAGACGGGGTTCGACTCCTTCACCTCCGTCTACACGATGCACTCGGGGACCTACGGCAGCAGGTTCGCCCCCCTCGGCCTGTCGGCCGTCTACTTGGCCGCGGCCAGGCTGAAGGAGAAGCTGCTCAGGATAGCGGCGTACGTGCTGAAGTGCCCCGAGTCGGACCTGGCCATGGAGGGCGGGAGGATCTTCTGCAGGTCCGATCCGCAGAGGGCCACCGACATCAGGAGGATCGCCAGGATAGCTTACGGGAACGTCAACGAGATGCCGCCGGGCATGGAGCCAGGGCTCTACTCGATCGCGATCTTCAGGCCCCCCTTCCAGAACCCCGACGAGAACAGGCGCGCGAACCTGGCGCTGACCTACTCCTACAACGTCCACGTCGTGGTCGTCGAGATAGACCCTGAGACGGGGATCCCCAGGATCCTGAACTACACGGCGCTGGAGGACTCCGGGAGGATCATCAACCCGCTGGTCGTGGACGGGCAGGTGCACGGGGCGATCGCCCACGGAATAGCCGAGGCGCTCTACGAGAAGTACCACTATGACGAGAACGGCAACCTGCTCAACCCGACGTTCGTGGACTACCTGGCCCCGACGGCCCTCGAGATACCGGACCTCAACGTAATCCACATGGAGAGCCCCAGCCCATTCACCCCCACAGGCGCCAAGGGGATGGGCGAGGGCGGCGGGACCGCGGTGCAGGCCGTGATAAGCGCCATCGAGGACGCGCTGGCCCCGCTCGGCGTCGAGCTGGAGGAGAGCCACGCCGATCCCGAGACCATATTACGCATATTAAAGGGCGCGCGCCAGTGATCCCGGAGGTGTGATGCATGCCACAGTTCAAGGGTTCCGAGACCATTGAGGCCCCCAGGCAGGTCGTCTGGGAGTTCCTGAACGACCCTCAGAGGGTCGGGGGCTGCGTCCCCGGCCTGAAATCGCTCCAGGTCATCGACCAAGATCACTTCAACGCTGACGTCCAGGTCGGTGTGGGCATCCTGAGGGGCACCGTGAAGGTGAAGTACGAGGTCGTCGAGAGGAGCCAGCCCTCCAGGATGGTGATGAGGATGGACGGTAGCGGGGTCGGCAGCAAGGCGCTCATAAACGCCACGGTAGAGCTCAAGGATGCCCCCCAGGGCACGCAGCTTGACTGGGTCGCCGACGTCACGGTGTCGGGCACGCTGGCTGGCCTGGGCGCGCGCTACCTGAACGACATAGCCTTCAAGACCGTCTCCGACATATTCAAGTGCGCGAAGGAGAAGCTCAAGGGCAGCGCCTGAGGTCGCGGCCCCCAGTAATTGTATACAATTTAAGATTATTTAACAACAAACAAAAACTAATTTATGCGCCGGCGCATCACTTGCCCTGGAACTTCGGCTGCCTCTTCTCGTAGAAGAACGCGCGTATACCCTCCTTGAGGTCGTTCGTGTAGAACAGGAGCAGGTTCTCCTTGAGCTGGTACTCGGTGCCCTCGTCTATCGGCATCTCGCCGCCCAGGTTCACGGCCACCTTCGCCGAGCCGACGGCGAGCGGGGCGTTCTTGGTGATCTTCCTGACCAGCTCCATAGTCTTCTCCATCAGCTGCTCGTGCGGCACCACCATGTTGACGAACCCGAGCCTGTAGCCCTCCTCGGGCGATATCCACTCGCCTGTGAAGAGCAGGTACTTCGCCCAGTACTTGCTTATGACCCTCGGCAACCTGATCGTTATCCCGGCGCCGGGCATTATGCCTATGCCAGTCTCCGGGAGGCCGAACTTCGCCTTATCGCTCGCCACGACCAGGTCCACGGCCTGAATGGTCTCTATGTTGCAGTAACCGTTCACCGCCGCTATGATCGGCTTCCTCATCTTCTCCATGAAGCGCCAGATCTCAAGGTTGAACCTGTTGAACTTCTCGATCTCGTAGTACTTGCCGGCCTCCACGTTGGCTAGGAACTCCTTCGCGTCCCCGCCCGAGCTGAAAGCCTTGCCAGCGCCCGTTATCACGACGACCCAGACCTCGGGGTCGTCCGCCGCCTTCCTGAGCGCCTCGTAGAACTCCTGCAGCATCGCCACGTTGAAGGCGTTGCGGGCCTCGTCCCTGTTCAGGGTGATTATGGCCACGTGGTCCTCCGGCTTCTTCTCGTACAGGATGAGGGGTTTCTGGGACATATTCTATCACTCGGACCCGCACGGGCAGGACAACTTAATATATCTTCTAAGCCCGCTAGCGACCGATGAGCGGGGAAGTCGCCGTGGTGGGGATAGGTGAGACCCCGTACAGCCGCGCCAGGACCGATAAAGGCGAGGTCGTCATGACGGCCGAGCAGTACGCGGCCTGGGCCGTCTCGCTGGCCCTCGAGGACGCGGGGCTGACGAAGGGCGACATGGAGGGGCAGGGGCTGGCGGTCGCGGGGACCGAGTGGCCGCACAGCGAGATATGGTCCGCTGAGGTGGTCCAGAACCTGGGCTTCAGGCCCAAGCTGCTGCTCAGGGGCGACTTCGGCGGGAACAACGCGGTCGCCCTCGCAGTCCAAGCCGCCGTCGCGATAAAGTCCGGGCTAGTCGACTACGTGCTGCTGCTCGGGGCGGATTCTCCCATGACCCCGTTCGGTGCGCAGACGGCGAGGAGCTGGAGGTACGACATAGACTACATGAGGCCCTTCGGCCTCATGGGTTTCGTCACGCTCGCCGGGCTCATGATGAACAGGCACATGAGCGCCTACGGCACGAAGGTGGAGCACTTCGGCAAGATAGCGGTGACCCAGAGGGAGCACGCGAGGCTGAATCCGGGCGCGTACGTGAAGGCGCCGCTGACCCTGGAGGACTACCTGAAGTCGCGCGTTCTCTCCGACCCCCTCAGGCTCCTCGACTCCGTCATGTTCGTCAACGGTGGGCTCGCGGTCGTGATGGCCAGCCGCAGCCGCGCGTCGAGGGCCCCCAAGCAGCCCGTCTACCTGGCCGGTTACGGGCTGGCGCATAACTACGCGGAGGGGGATCCGGCCATGCCGGACGTCACGACCACGGGCGTCAAGGCCGCCGCCCGCGACGCGCTGGGCATGGCGGGGGTTTCCCCGAACGACCTGGACTTCCTTCAACTCTACGACGACTTCACGGGGGCAGTCCTGATGCAGATAGAGGACGTCGGGCTCTGCGCCAAGGGCGAGGGCGGCAGGTTCGTGGAGAGGACCGACATCTCCTACAGGGGAGAGGTGCCCGTGAACACCGGAGGAGGCCTTCTCTCCAACGGCCAGCCCGGGATGGCGGCCGGGTTCGTCCACCTTGTGGAGGCGGTGAGGCAGCTGAGGGGCGAGGCCTCAGGGAGGCAGGTGTCCGGCGCGCGCGTCGGGCTCGTGAGCGGCCTGGGAGGCCTGGCGTACGGCAACAATTTGGCCAACTCGGGGGCGCTCGTGCTGGGGGTGATGTGAGATGTCCGAGAAGCCGCTCCCCGAGGTGACCCCGCTGAACAAGCCGTTCTGGGACGCCGCCGCCCGCCACGAGCTTCTGGTCCAGCGCTGCAGGAAGTGCGGCCGCTTCATATGGTACCCGAGGGGCTCCTGCCCGTACTGCGGGTCGCGCGACCTCGAGTGGGCCAGGCCGAGGGAGACGGGCACGGTGTACGCGGTCACCGTAGCGCGCGTGGTCGTCGGCAACTCCCCGGCTTGGGAGAAGGAGATGCCCTACGCCATCGCGATGGTCGACATGGACGACGGGTTCAGGATGTACGGCCGCGTCGTCGGCGTGAAGCCTGAGGACGTGCGGCCGGGCATGCGCGTGCGCGTCGACTTCGAGGACGTGGCCAGCGGCGTCGCCGTGCCGGTCTTCAGGCCCGCCTGATATCAACTCTATTTTCAGACTTATAAGTTACTGTCATACAGTTAGTCCGGATGGCGGCGAACGTAACAACATTCATCGATGTCAACGTCCGGTACTGGCCCAGGAAGGTCGTGGCGGTGTTCCCCGAGAGGGGCGTGTCCTACACGTACTCCGACATACTGTCTCTGATCACCCGCTTCGCGAACGCCCTCAGGTCGCTCGGCCTCTCGAAGGGGGACCGCGTGGCCGTCTACATGCCCAACCTGCCCGAGACCCTGGTGGCCTTCCTGGGCACGTGGAGGATGGGGGCCACCGCGGTTCCGATGAACGTCGCGCTCAAGGACTTCGAGGTGACGCACCTGCTCAGGGACTCGGGCGCCGCGGCGGTCGTCACGACCACACAAGGCTATGAGGTGATCCGGCAGGTGAGGGACAAGGCCCCGGACCTGAAGCACGTGATAGTCGTGGACGGGAGGCCGGGCGGCGCGATCAATTGGGCCGAGCTACTGTCCGGCGCCAGCCCGACAGGCAGGGCCGAGGCCTGCGAGCCGGAGTGCCTCGCGCAGCTCCAGTACACGTCAGGCACCACCGGCCTCCCGAAGGGCGCGATGCTGACCCACTGCAACTGGATAGCCGCGCTGGAGTCGGAGCGCTGGGGGCTGAGCCTCACGGACAGGGACGTGATGATCTACGTCTACCCGATGGTCCACGTGGGCTTCAGCTGGGCGCTGACCGCGCTGAAGTACGGCGCCACGGTCGTGTTCATGGAGAGGTACTCGATGGACAAGTACCTGAGGTACGCCGCCGAGTACGGCGCCACCGTGCTGTGCCTGATGCCCCCGATAATGGTCGACCTTGTGAACGGGCCGAGCGGGGTTGAGGAGTGCCTCAGGAGCGCGCGCGTGGCCGTGACCGGCGGCGCCCCAACGCCCCAGCCCATCTGGGAGAAGTGGGTCTCCCGCTTCAGGATCCCCGTGCTGAACGCGTACGGCCTCTCCGAGACGATAGTCGTGGGGTCGGCCCCCGGCACCGTGCCGGGATGGGAGCACCTGAGCAAGGGCTACAGGTCCGTGGGGGCCCCCATAGGATACGCCGAGGTCAAGATAGTGGACCCGGAGGACCCGAGGAAGGAGCTGGGAGTGGGGGAGGTCGGCGAGATAGCGCTGAGGGGGCCCGCGGTCGCCAGGGGCTACTGGAGGAACGAGGCCGCAACGCGCGAGTCGTTCATGCCTGACGGCTGGTTCCTGACGGGCGACATGGGCTTCCTGGACGACGACGGAGTCCTCTACGTGACGGACAGGAAGAAGGACATGATAATAACGTCGGGCTTCAAGGTCTACCCTGCCGAGGTCGAGTCCATACTGCTCCAGCACCCGAAGATACTCGAGGTGGCCGTCTTCGCCAGGTACGACGAGAGGAGGGGAGAAGTCCCGGTGGCCGCCGTCGTCCTGAAGCCCGGCGAGAGGGCCACGAAGGAAGAAATACTCGAGTGGGCGAGGCAGCACATGATAAGTTACAAGGTGCCGCGCGACGTTATATTCCTGGACGAGCTCCCGAAGATGAGCGGGTGGAAGGTGCTCAGGAGGGCGCTCAGGGAGAGGTTCGGGAACTTCCCGCTGCCCGAGAGCGGGAGCGCTCAGGGGAACGACAAGCAGGTGACCGGCTCTTGATGCAATTGATCAACCTTTTATACTATAACGCGGAATTGGTGATCTAATTTGACCTTTAAACCCTCAATTGTTATAATTCCGAGGAGCGCCGAGGAGGCGCATGAGCGCCTCGAGTCCCTCGGCGAGAGGGCTGTCATAATCGCCGGCGGCACCATGCTTTTCAGGCTGCGCGGCAGCGGCCTCCTGGACTACGTGGAGGCGCTCGTCGACCTTTCGGGGCTCGGGCTGAGCTACGTGAGGGAGGACGGCGGCCGCGCCCTCATCGGATCCTACACGCCCCTCTCGGCCGTGCACAATTGGATCTCATCGAGCTCCGCGAGGGTCAGGGCCCTGGGGGCGCTCGACGACGCCATAATGTCCATGCCGGGCTGGCAGATACGCAACATGGCGACCATCGGAGGGAGCGTGAGCATAAGCATGCCCCAGTCCGACATCGCCACGGCGCTCCTGGCGCTCGGGGCCCGCGCCGAGGTCGCCGGGCCATCCGGCGGCAGGTCCCTGGACCTCGGGGAGTACATGGCAGCTCCGCTCTCGCCCTCCAAGGGGCCAGGGGAGTTCCTGCGCGAGATCGTCCTGGGCTCCCTGGAGGGCGGATCGGCTCACGAGAAGTTCGTCGTGAGCGACATAGATCACCCCATAATGAGCGCGTCCGCACGCGTGAGGCTGGCCGACGATGGATCGATCGCCTACGCCCGCCTGGCCATGGGCGGAGGCCTGAGGAGGAGCCTGGTGCTGGATTCCCCGAACTTCCTCGTGGGCAGGGTCCCGGAGCGGGGCGTCCTGGAGGAGCTCTACTCGGCGGTCCGTGACTCAGTGGACCCCTTGGACGACCACGTGGCAACCGCCGAGTACAGGAGGCACCTTGCGGGCCTCATGGCCAAGAGATCGCTGCTGAGGGCTTACTCGAGGGCGGGGGGATCGGCGCGTTGAGGATAAGGTTCACGCTCAACGGCTCCGCCGTCGAGGCCGACGTGGAGCCCTGGGAGAGCCTCTTCGACGTCCTCAGGGAGCGCTTCGGCATCAGGAGCGTTAAGACCGCACTCTGCGAGGGCTCGTGCTCAGCGTGCGGCGCCTGCACGATCCTGATGGACGGGAGGCCCGTGTACTCCGTCATGACGCCCGCCTACCGCGCTGACGGCCACAGCGTGACCACGCTGGAGGGACTGAGCGCCGGTGGCAGACTCGATCCCCTGCAGGAGGCGTTCGTGGAGGCAGGCGCCGTCCAGTGCGGCTTCTGCACGCCCGGCATGATACTGTCGGCCAAGGCGTTCCTCGACGGAGGGGGCAGGCCGGAGGAGGGCGAGATACGCGAGGCGATAAGGGGCAACCTGTGCAGGTGCACGGGCTACGTCAAGATAATCGAGGCGGTGCGCAGGGCGGCCGAGAGGAGGGGATCGGGGCCATGACGTCCGTCGGGCTGGAGCTGGAGGAGTTCTCGCACATCGGCCGGCGCGTCCCGAAGTACGACGCGCTCAGGAAGGTCACCGGGGACGCTCAGTACATGCTGGACGTGGAGGTCCCCGGGATGCTGCACGCGAAGGTCCTGAGGAGCCCCTACCCGCACGCCAGGATCAGGTCGATCGACGTCTCCGGCGCGCTGAGGGTGCCCGGCGTCGTCGACGCCATAACGGCCAGGGACGTCAGCCTCAACAACCTGGGCTATCTGAAGGACCACCCGCCGCTCAAGTGGGGGAAGGTCAGGAGCGTCCGCGACGAGGTGGCCGCGGTGGCCGCCGTTGATCCCGAGAGGGCCCTCGAGGCGCTCGAGGCCATAAGGGTGGAGTACGAGCCCCTCCCGGCGGTCACGGACCCGGAGAGGGCGCTGGAGCCAGGGGCCCCCCTGGTCCACGAGGAGAACGGCACGAACCGCGTCAACCTGGACTTCGGCCTCGAGTTCGGCGACGTGGACGCCGCTTTCTCGCGCGCGGACGTCGTGGTGGAGGGGACGTACCGGACGCAGTACGTCGCGCACAGTCCCGGGGACACGATGGGCGTCCTGGCGTGGGTGGATCCCGACGGTGTCCTGAACGTGGTGACCAACACGCAGGCCCCCTTCCTGTACCAGCGCTGGCTGGCCGAGTCGCTCGGGATCCCCGGCCACAGGATCAGGGTTGTCCAGCCCTACATAGGCGGGGCCTTCGGCAGGAACTTGGACGTCTACCCCCACGACGTGATAGCGTCGGTGCTGGCCATTAGGACCGGGAGGCCGGTCAAGCTGCAGTTCACCCGCTCGGAGGAGCTGCAGAACGCGCCCACGAAGCAGCCGCTCATAGCCAGGGTCCGCCAGGGCGCCACGAGGGACGGCAGGATAGTCGCCAGGGAAGTGGAAGCCCTCATAGATGCCGGCGCGTACGTTGGGTGGGGCGTGTTCGACGCCAGGGTGATGCAGTACACGGTGACCGGGCTGTACGACGTCCCCGCGGTCCGCTTCCGGACCACGATCGTGTACACGAACAACCCCTACACGGCTGCCATGAGGAGCGCCGGGAACTCACAGATCACGTTCGCGCTTGAGAGCAACATGGAGGAGCTCGCGGAGAGGCTCGGGATGGACCCGGTGGAGTTCAGGCTGCTGAACGCGAACAGGCCCAACACCGTGACACCGCAGGGCGCGAGGATAACGACATGCGCGATGTCCGACGCGCTCAGGGAGGCCGCCAGGAGGATAGGCTGGAGGGGGAGGCACTCGGCGGGCCCCAACAGGGGGATAGGCTTCGCATGCTACTTCCACGTAGGAGGGGGCGCCAGGATCTACAGGTCAGACGGGTGCGGCGCCACGGTCAAGGTGGACGACTTCGGCGGCGTCGTGGTCACAGTCGGCGGCACCGAGATAGGGGAGGGCCTGGACACCGGCGTGCAGCTCATAGTGGCCGAGGCGCTGGGCGTCCCCAGGGACCGCGTCAGGGTGGTGATAAACGGGGACTCGACGGTGAGGCTCTGGGACGTGGGCACGCACGCCAGCAGGGGCACCTTCATATGCGGGAACGCGGCGCTGAGGGCCGCGCTCGATGCCAGGAGGCAGATACTGGAGGGGGCGGCGCAGCTGCTCGGGGTCCCCGCGGAGGACCTGGACGCCAGGGACGGGATCGTTTATTCGAGGTCCGACCCCTCGAGGCGCATAGAGTACGACAAGGTCGTGAGGAGGATGCACCTGTTCAGGGGGGCTCAGGGCAGGGTCGTCTTCTCATCCAGCTTCTACGAGCCGCCGTCGGAGGAGCCGGACGAGCGCTGGTACGGGAACATCTCCGCGACCTACGGGTTCGGCTGCCAGGCTGCCCTCGTCGAGGTCGACCCGGAGACCGGGAAGGTCAGGGTCCTGAAGGTGGTCAGCGCGCACGACGCCGGGCGCGTGATCAATCCCAACGGGTTCGAGGGCCAGGTGCAGGGCGGCGTCGCCATGGGAATAGGGCTGGCACTCCTCGAGGAACTCGTGGTCTCCGAGGGCCGCGTGGTCAACGGCAGCTTCGAGGACTACAGGCTGCCCAGGGTGACCGACATGCCGGAGGTGGACGTCGTTTCGGTGGGGGAGCCCGATCCCGAGGGGCCGTTCGGCGCGAAGGGGGTCGCGGAGGGACCGGTGATCCCCACCGGTCCCGCCATAGCCAACGCGGTGGCGGACGCGCTCGGGGTGAGGGTGAGGGAGCTCCCCCTGACCCCAGAGAAGATCTGGAGGGCCCTGAGGGC
>JBMFHR010000010.1:0-31728 GCA_049976725.1 Conexivisphaera sp.
AGCCAGCCCAGGACCCGCCCGAATTTGGATACATCCATTGGGCTTGAGTTGACGGAGCCGTAGGCTGGAGGCAAATGTTAATTAACAGGGATGGTGAGAAGATCAGAGGAATGGCCACAGGGAGTGTAGTGCCGGTTGAGCGCTGATCAGTCTGAGAGCGACCTTGGGGACTCCGCCCGGGAGGGCGTGACCGAGGGCGCTGATGAGTACAGGGATCCCGTGGAGGAGGAGGTCGTCAAGACTTACCGGTGCAGGGCCTGCGGCGCCATGTTCTCGAGCCGCAAGGAGCTGGAGATGCATTGGAACAAGGCGCACGCATCCTGGAAGAAGCGCAGGAGGCGTCGCTGAGGACCTCACGCGTCGCTACGGGCTCTCCGCGTTCGGAGCCAGCCTCGATACGAAGAACCCGCCAGCATCGTGCAAGTGCGGGTACACCCTGTTGCCCACTCCCCAGTATCCTGCGGGCAGCCCCAGCCTCGACTCCAAGCGCTCCACGTCCCACACAATGCGCTCGCCCTCCTCTGGGAGGACGGAGCACGTCGAGTACACCACCACGCCCCTCGTCGATCCGCGCACGCTCCTCAGCAGCGCGCTCTGGAGGCGCGCGAAGCGCTCGACCACGCCCCTGTTCTCCAGCATAAGCTTGACCGCGGGGTTCCTCCCCACGTCCCCGCTGTCGGTGCAGGGCGCATCGAGCAGGGACTGGTCGAACCTCCTGTTGCGTATTCTCGTCGCGTCGCACACTGCCAGCGCGAACCTGTACTCCGGCATCCTCCACCGGCGCAGGAGCGCGGCCTCCTCCAGCAACCTCTTGGTCGACACGTCGCACCCTACTACCATGCCGCGCCTCCTCATCAGGATCACGGCCGCCTTCCCCCCGGGCGCGGAGCACGCGTCGAGGATCACTCCCTCATCATCGTCCAGCTCCTCCGCCACGATCGCGGATCCCAGGTCCTGTGGGGTCACGTACCCAGCCCTCACCGCCTTGAGCCTTGACAGGGGGCCCCCGTAGTTCCTGACCCTGAGCATGTACTGCAGCCTGTCGTGCCGCTCCACGTCCACGCCCTCCGCGCTCAGCGCGGATATGGCGGATTCCACGTCGGTGGCGCTCAGGTTCACGCGCAGCCACCGGTGTTCCTCATTCAGTGACCGCAGCATCTCCGCGGCCTCATCGCCCATCGCCGAGCGCAGCTCCGCCACGAGCCATCTGGGGTACGAGAGCTCCGCCGATATCCTAGTCACCTCGTCCAGGCCGTCGAGCAGCTCGTCCATGTCCGGCAGCCTGCCGCGCGGCGCCCTCCTGGCTATCTTCTTGGAGTACCTCTTCCTCTCGTCCTCGTCCAGGAACCCATTCCCGAAGTAGTAGATCCAGAGATCGGCGAGACTCCTAGCGCCGCGCCCCAGCCCGACGCGGTCCGCCACGTGCACCAGGGTGAAGTATCTGGAGATGAAGTCCCTGCCGGCCAGGTAAGCTTTCCTCCGGATGCGCGGGTCCAGCCCGGCGGATTCCTCGTACCTCCTGAAGGCGGCGTCGTACGAGTATCCGTTCCTCCTGACGGCCCTAATCAGGGCCTCCGCCATGTGCCTGAAGGACCAGACGCCCATAGCTCCGCCCATGGGCCCGCTCGCTTCGCGAAGCGGCGCGCGCCCTTTTTAAGATGTCCAGGCCCGCTCCGCGCCGTGAGGGAGGAGCTCGAGGTCAAGATCCGCGTGGACGAACCCGAGCGCGTGGCGGAATCCATACTCAGGATCGGCGGGCGCCACCTGTCGTCGGTCGTCGAGGAGGACACCTACTTCGGCCATCCCTGCAGGAACTTCGCGCTGACCGACGAGGCGCTGAGGCTTCGCAGGTCCGATGGGACTGTGGAGCTCACCTACAAGGGGCCCAGGGCCGGCGGCGCCGGAGGGACCAAGTCCAGGACCGAGCTGACCCTGCGCCTGCAGGATCCGGGTGCCGCCGCGGAGCTCCTTTCCGCGCTCGGCTTCGTCCCCGTGGCCACGGTGAGGAAGCGCAGGAGCTACTACAGGGTCAGCGGCGCCATCGTGTCGATCGACGCTGTCGAGGGATTAGGCAACTTCGTCGAGGTGGAGGCAGCCGATGAGGGCGTCGGCGTGGAAGACCTGAAGTCGATCGTGAGGGGCCTCGGGCTGGCGTGGGAGCCCGTCGAGGAGACGTACCTGGAGATGGTGCTGTCCTCTCAGAAGTAACCGGACCTCACGCTGCCTATCTCCTGCCACTCCTCGTCGAGCAGCAGGTATCCGAACACGACACCGCCCACCTCGCGCTGCGCGTTGAACACCGCCTCACCGCGCATGGTGCCGGAGCGCAGGTCGAGCTCGCTCATCCTGCCGACGCCGATGAATCTATCGTTGGCGTCCAGGAGGCCCAGGTACAGCCCCTCCAGCCTGTCCAGCGTGACCACGCGCGGTTCGCCGGCGCCCTCGAGGATCGCGGTCACGTAAGAGAACGCGTGTTGGTCCAGCCTGCTCCTGAACACGGCCACGGCCTCCTCGCCGAACCTGCCGGCCACCTCAGGCCGCACGCCTATCGCGGCCTCTATCCTCCGAGCGAGCTCACCGTCGTTCTCGACGGAGAGCGCCCTCGCGTTCAGGATCCTCAGGGCCCTGAGGTTCAGCTCCACGGGGACCTTCTTGGCGGCGAGCGCCGCGAGCGCGACTGTCCTGTACCTGACCCTCCCCGGACGATCCTTCCTGAAGATCTCGGGTGGGCGCAGGCGCCTCACCCTAATGCTCCGCGGGATAGACCTGAGTATGTGGTCCAGCTCGGATCCCCTGTCTATGGCCACCAGGAGGTCTGGCCTGAGCGCCTCCACCTTGTGGACCTTGAGCGCCCAGCCCACGCTGCCCTCGACCAGCCCGGTCGTGTTCACTATCACCGGGGAGGCCCCCATTCCCAGGGCCTCCCTCACCAGGAGCTGTGATCCGACCACCATGGGGAGCAGGTGCCCCACCGGGCTTTTGTCGCCCACGAAGTATGCGTTCAACAGTTCCAGGCCCGAGTACGTCGGGGAAGGCGCCGCGGGCATTGTGAGGCCTATGGTCCCGGGGGGCCCGATGTCGGTCTGACCTATGTCCGCGTCGACTATCGCGGGGCGCCTGCCCCTGCGCACCGCCGCGTTGGCCAGGTACAGCGCGAGGCTGCTCTTGCCAACGTCGTTGGGGCCGATAAGCATGACGGTGCCCGCGTCCAGCGCCTCCTCCGCCAGCTCCTTCCACTGGGCTGGCACGGTGGAACCCTTGACCGTCTCCCCTGTCGGCGCCCTCAGGAAACTGTCAGCGACGGCCTCCAGGGGGAGCACCCTGCCCTCCGGGACCTGCAGCTTTGATCCGCGTCCGATCCTGGCCCCGAATACCTCAACCTCCCCCTCGACGACCTCGACGACCCCCGGCCCCCTGGCCAGCAGGGTGAAGCCGCTCGGCAGCTCGACCTCGTCGGCCACGCGCGGCCGGATCAACGGGGTCGCATAAAAGCTGACCTCCTCGGATCACATGTACGGCATCTCGCTCGGAGGTTCCGAGTACTCGCAGAGCGCGTTGAGCAGCGGATCGCGGTACCCCTTCGACTTGGCCAGCCACATGGCTATCCCATCCGAGGTCAGCACGCCCTCCAGGCGCCCCTTCTCGTCCACCACCGCGAGCCTCCTGATCTTCATCTTGGCCATGCGGGCCGCGGCTCCCTCGAGGTCCTCGGAGGCCGTGGCCGTGTACGCGGGGGAACTCATCACTGCGCGCACGCTCGTCCTGTCGAGGTCCACCCCCCTGGCCACTCCCCCGACCAGGTCCATGCTGGTCAAGATCCCCAGGGGCTTGCCGCCCTCGACCACCACCAGGAAGTTGACGCGCCTGGACGCCATTATGAGCGCCGCCTCCCTGAGAGTCCTGGAAGGATCGATCGTCGGCGGGTTCCTCGTCATGACCTCCCCCACGGTCGTCACGTGGTGTTCTTGGCGCGCAGCATAATAAAGGGTTATGGCTCCGAGAGAGCCAGACGGCGGATGGCGTCCGGCGAACGCCCCGGCAATCGCGTCAGGCTGTGGTACCAGGGAGGGACCATAGTGTCCGAGGGCGCGTGGATTCCTTTCTCCAAATGGGACGAGCGCGTGGGCGGCTACAGGGCGCTCGCGATGTACTATTCGAGCGCCAGGAGGTACCTGGACTCGGCCGGCTACTCAGTCCAGGACGAGGTCCTCCAGCTCGAACGCCCCGGGCTGGAGGACCGGGTGACCCTCAGGGGGTTCCAGGAGGACGCCCTCCGTTCCTGGGAGTCCTCGTCCATGCGCGGCATAGTGGTCCTGCCCACGGGCACCGGGAAGACGTTCGTCGCGCTGAAGGCCATGGCCAAGCTCGGGGAACCGACGCTGATCGTCGTGCCCACGCTGGATCTCCAGGCCCAGTGGTCCAGGAGGATCGAGGAGGACCTCGGATATGAGCCTGGCCTCCTGGGCGGAGGGGCGCACGTCCTGCGCCCCGTGACGGTCGCGACCTACGATTCCGCGCGCATCCACGCGGAGGAGCTGGGCAACCGCTTCGGGCTCCTGGTGTTCGACGAGGTGCACCACCTGCCGGCGCAGAGCTACAGGGCCATAGCTGAGCTCTCGGCCGCCCCGCACAGGCTCGGGCTCTCGGCCACCCCGGAGAGGGAGGACGGGCTCCACGAGCTTTACCCTATGCTCGTCGGCGGCATCGTCTACAGGGCCGACGCGTCGGCCCTCGCCGGCTCGGAGATATCGCCGTTCAGGATCCAACGCGTCTACGTCGACCTCCTCCCAGAGGAGAGGGCCAGGTATGAGGAGCTCGAGCGCGAGTTCTCCGGAATCCTGAGGAGGCTCGGCATCCGCCTGCGCGGCACCGCTGACTTTCGGGGGCTCGTGCGCCTCGCCGCCAGGAGCAGGGAGGCCAGGACCGCGCTCCTCGACAGGCTAGAGATGAGCCGCATAGCCATGAACTCCGAGGCCAAGATCGCCAAGCTCAGGGAGATCCTCGCCGAGAACGCGGGCGCCCCGACCATTGTATTCACCAGATACAACGATATGGCGTACCGCGTGTCCCGCGAGTTCCTGGTGCCCGTGATAACGCACGAAACGCCGAAGGACGAGCGGGAGGAGCTCCTCGAGGGATTCAGGACCGGCCGCTACAGGGTGCTCGCGACGTCGACGGTCCTGGACGAGGGCGTCGACGTGCCCGACGCCGCGCTCGCGGTGGTTCTCGGGGGATTCGGCACCACCAGGCAGTTCGTGCAGAGGCTCGGCAGGATACTGAGGAAGAGGGAGGGCAAGGTCGCCACGATGATAGAGATAGTAGCTCGCGGCACCCTGGACTATCGGCTCAGCAGGAGGCGCAGGCTTGCTGCCCGTGAACCTGCTGCGGGTGAGGGTTAGGAAGGGGATCGCCAGGCCCGCCTACCTATCCCCGGAGGACCTCGCGGCTGTCCGCGAGGTCATGGGCGCATTCCAAGAGGCTTCCGAGGGCGGATGGAGGCGCGCCGAGCTCGAGGACAGGATATCGTATCTCTCGGAGATCCACGATCACCGCCTGGTTCGCGGCCTCGCGCGCCTGATGGAGAGGCGCATCACCCTCTCCCAGCGTTCAGCGGTGCCGCCCGCCGAGGTCAGGAGGCTGCTCTTCTCAGCCGGGCCGATCCTGTCCCGCGAGGAGAGGGAGGAGCTCCTCGCGAGCGTCGCCTCCAGGTTCGGCGTCAGCATCGCCGACGTCGAGAGCGCGATGTTCGCCGATGCCGAGAGGGAGAGGGTTGTAGCGTCGCTCTCGCCCGTCAGCGAGGAGGAGCTCGCCGCATGGTACAACGCGGAGCTCGCCGAGACGATGCTGGCCAGGAGCCTGAGCCTGAGGGTGCACGTATCCAGGCTATGGGGGGCAGTGCTTCGCCGCATAAAGCGGCTGGGCCTGATGTACGAGGTCGCGGGAGGACCCTACGCGGCCGTCGACGTGGCGGGGCCCGCCAGCGTACTGGGCCTCTACGATCGCTACAGCAGGGCCGCGGGCGAGCTTGTGCCGCTGCTGGTGGAGGTCGGCGGGTGGCGGGTGGAGGGCTCGATGAAGCTCGGCGATAGGATCGTTCCGTTCGTGATCGACAGCTCCCATGCTCCGATGAGGTACCCGCCCGACGTCGCTCGTCGCTCCCCCAGGCAGTTCGACAGCTCGGTGGAGGAGAGGCTCTACCGTTCCCTCTCCCAGGCGGCCCCGGACATCCGGATCGTGAGGGAGCCCGAGCCCCTCGACCTGAGGCCGGGCATCATGGTGCCGGACTTCGCGCTGGAGGTGGGTGGCCGCCGCGTGTTCCTGGAGGTCGTGGGCTTCTGGACCCCTGACTACCTGAGGAGGAAGGTCGAGAAGCTCCGCCGCTTGGAGGGGATCGACATGATACTGCTCGTCGACAGATCCCTGGGCCCGGCGGACCTCAAGGGCCTCGGCGAGGTGATATTCTACGAGGATGATGAGATACCCGTGAAGCGCATCCTGGAGGCCGTGAGGAGGCGCGCCGGGCCTGCCGCGAGCGCGGAACCGCGGCCGGTGGAGGTGGCCGGGCTTGAGGATCTACTGTCCGATCTGGTCGGGGAGCCCTTCGACGTCGTTGAGGGCAGGCTGAGGCCGCTCCTCGGGGACGGATGGTTGGCCTCGATCGAGCGGCTGGGCTACGGCTTCGACTGGAGCTCCCTCGACCTGAGGGGCTCCAAGCTTGTCCGTCGCCGCCGATCACTCGATCTTGCACTTGATGGTCGTGGGATCTATCGCGCTGTAGTTTATGGCTGCCTCGGCGATTGTGCCGCTGTAGTTGACTATCTGCGCCAGGTTGTCCAGGTACGACTTTATCGCGAATGCCGCTGCGATGCCGGCCTTGCTTCCCATGTCCGAGTACCTGTTACCCGCTTCCACGGCAGCCCTCCTGAGCTCCCTCTCCAGGTAGTTCGAGTTGTCCACGATCGCGTTCGCCTTGAATGGATCCTTCGAGAACCAGCTGTCGAACGCCTTGTTGTAGATGCTAAGGGTCTCCTCGGTGTACTTGGAGAGGAGCCCGAGGTCCGCGTCGCTCACCTTGACGTTCCCCTTAAGTATCGTCTCCAGCTCCCTGGCGGCAGCCACGGCGAAGTCCCCCACCTTCTCGAGCAACTTGACGACCATCCTGTGCCCAGGTATGTGCTTTGGACTGTCCACGCCGAGCTTCTCCTGGAGCTCGGGCCTGGTGTTCGCCAGCAGGAGCTGCCTCACGGAGAGCCAGTAGACCCTGTCCGTCTCCTCCTCGGCCTCCTGCACGTCCTGCAGCATCTCCGCGTTGCCCTCCTTCAGTGCCCTCTGCACAAGCTCCATCATGCGGGTGGTGAGCGAGTGGAGCCTCTTCATCAGGTTCCATATGGGGGAGCTCGCAGGATCTATGAAGCTCTGTATCACGATCCTCTCGGGTGACTCCTCGACTATGCTGAAGCCGTTCAGCCTGCTCACGGCCGCCTTCACCTCCTCGGCCTTCTCCTTGGGTATGCCGCCGTCGTCCCCGACCAGCGTAATGCTGTCGGCGCCGGTCAGGTAGAGCGCTATGATCATCCTGCCGAGCAGGCCCGCGTCGCCGCACGTGTCGACGTGTACGACCTTGGTTATCTTCTCGCTCTCCTCCTTCACCAGCCCGGGCTTTATCTTGAGCGAGCCATCATCCATCCTGATCATCGAGACTATGTCCCCAGGCTTTATGCCGACCTGCTTCACCCAGTCCTTCGGAAGGGACACCGAGAGCGTCGAGTAGCCGACCATCTGCACCTTCCTGGCATCCACCTTCATACCGCTCACTAGTAGAATTTACGTGTATATATATCTACTCCCGGGTCCGTCGGGGATGGCTGAAAACGCTTATCATGAGGTTCCATTCAGGACGGCCCGTGGTAACCGAGGAGGAGGTCCTCGCGGCGCTCAGGAAGGTCGTGGATCCCGACCTGGGCAAGGACGTCGTATCGCTCGGCTGGGTCAAGGACCTGAAGCTAGATGGCGGGGCTGTCTCGTTCACGCTCAAGCTGACGACGCCGGCCTGCCCGTTCCAGCAGGACCTGGTAGCGCGCTCCAGGGAGGCGGTCAAGTCCCTGGCGGGCGTCTCCAGGGTGGAAATCAACGTGGTGTACGACGTCGCCCGGACGACGCCGGCCGACAATGTAGCCACCTACAAGATCAGGAACATAATAGCAGTTGGGAGCGGGAAGGGCGGGGTCGGCAAGTCCACGGTGGCCGTCAACCTTGCGGTCGCGCTCGCTATGAGTGGCGCCAAGGTCGGCGTGCTGGACGCCGATATATATGGCGCGAGCGTCCCCCTGATGATAGGCGCCAACACGCCGCCGGAAGTGGCCGGCGAGAACCTGCTCAAGCCATCCGAGGTGGCCGGGATAAAGGTGATGTCGGTGGGCCTCCTGGTCCCTCCGGGCACGCCCGTCATCTGGAGGGGCGCGCTGGTCACGAAGGCGATACAGGAGTTCGTGACCAACGTGGACTGGGGCGAGCTTGACTACCTGATAGTCGACCTGCCCCCCGGTACCGGGGACGCGCCTCTCACTGTAGCGCAGAACCTGAAGCCCACTGGCGCGATCATAGTAACCACGCCCCAGAGGGCCTCGATCGAGGTGGCCCTGAAGACGCTGACGATGTTCCGCAAGCTGGACGTGCCAGTGCTGGGGATAATCGAGAACATGAGCTACCTCGTGTGTCCCTACTGCGGGAGGGAAATAGACCTCTTCGGGAAGGGCAGCGTGGAGACGGTGGCCAAGCACCTCCAGGTGCCGTTCCTGGGATCAGTGCCCATCGATCCCAGGCTGCGCGAGGCCGAGGACAACGGGGAGCTGATAGTCGATTTCCAGGACTCGCCGGCCGCGAAGGCGCTGATAGAGATCGCGAGGAGGGTCGCTGCCAAGGTCAGCGTGCTGGCTTACTCCAAGAAGTCGAAGGGCGGCGAGGAGGGGGAGGGCGGCATCTCAGCGTTCCTCCCCATGCCGCCCAGGGGCTGACTCGTCCGCGCGGCCGCTCAGGGCCTCATCCGACCGAGCATCTGGCCAAGGTGCCGGGGAAGTTTTTTAACTGGCGCAGGAATCGCCGATCCGTGATTCAGGGGGATCCATCTCGAGCGTCCGCGCTGGGGCATCGGGAATCCCGCGTCGACGCGGGCAGCGCGCGCCTGGAGGTGATAGGGATCCCCGGGCTGCCGGAGGTCAGGCCGGGCGACGACCTGGCGGAGCTGATAGTCGAGGCCGCGGCCCGCAGCGGCATCAACCTGAGGGACGGCGACGTCCTGGTCATCGCCCACAAGGTCGTCTCGAAGGCCGAGGGAAGGCTGGTGCGCCTCGCGGACGTCCGGCCCAGTGACTTCGCCCGCAACCTGGCCCAGCTGCTGGGCAAGCCCCCCGAGGTCGTGGAGCTCGTGCTCAGGGAGTCGCGCGCAATCGTGAGATACAGGAGGGGCGTCCTGGTGACCGAGAACCTGCAGGGCATCGTGATGGCCAACTCGGGCGTGGACCTGAGCAACGTGCCCGAGGGGTTCGCCCTGCTGCTCCCGAGGGATCCGGACGCGTCCGCCAGATCGATCAGGCTCAGGATAAAGGAACTCACGGGCAGGAACGTCGCGGTCATAATATCGGACACCATGGGGCGCCCCATAAGGGAGGGCCAGGTGGACGTCGCCGTGGGAATCTCCGGTATAGCGCCCTTCCGCGACTACCGGGGAACCAGGGATAGTTTCGGGAAGGAGCTGCGCGTAACGAACATCGCCCAGGTGGACGAGCTCGCCTCGGCGGCCGAGCTGGTCATGGGCAAGCTGCGCGGGATTCCGGCCGCCATAGTGCGCGGCTACTCCTACGAGAGCTCCGAATCCGGCTCTTCCTCCCTGAGCATGCCCGAGGATCGCGATATGTTCAGGTGAAGCCGCGTCGGAGCTCCCTGGCGACCCCCACAGCGAACTCGGCCAACCTCCTCCTCGAGGCCTGATCCACCATCATGGTATCGGTCACGTAGGCGCGGACGCCCACCTCCTCGGCGATCCTCCCGACCAGCCCCGAGTCCTCCGAGTCCAGTATCATCGCATCCAGGAACCCGCGGTATAGCTTGGCGACGCCGACTGGGGACGGCTCCATGCCGAGATCCGACATCATCTGCGCGGCCGGTCCCTTAACTGCCCGCCCGCCCACGATTGGCGACACGGCGACCCTCGCCCGCCTCCTGCGCACGGCCCTGGCCACCTCCTCGACGCAGAGGATAGGCATCACGCTGGCCACGGGGTTGCTCGGAGCTATCATCAGGGCGTCGGCCGACTCTATGGCCTCCAGCACGCCCCGCGCGGGCCTCGCGGAGGAGCAGCCGGCGTACGTCAGCCCAGATATCCTGGGCCTGAAGGCGTGCCTCACGTAGTACTCCTCGAAGCTGATGAGCTGGCCCGAACGCAGTCTGATCATGGTGGTCAGCCTGTCGTCGGTGACCGGCAGCACCCTGGATTTCACGCCCAGCCTCACCCTGATCTCCTCGGTCACCTCGCTCAGGCTGGCCCCCTCCCTCAGCCTGGCCGTGCGGTAGATGTGGGTCGCGAGGTCGCCGTCCCCCAGGGCCATCCACGCGTCCGCGCCGTAGTTCCTCAGGCGCGCGAGCGCCGAGAACGTGTCGCCGCGGATCCCCCAGCCCTTGGACTCGTCCACGATGCCGGCCAGGGTGTAAGTGACTATGTCGAGGTCCGGCGAGATCCTCAGGCCCAGCAGTTCGACGTCGTCGCCCACGTTCACCACTGCCGTGACGTCGCGAGGGTCTAGTATGCTGGCCAGGCCCGAGAGGAACCGCGCGGCCCCGACGCCGCCCGCCAGGACCACCACGCGCAAGCCCGCCTGCCCCGACGCCGCGGCGGGTTCTCAGCGTTACGCTTAATTCGACGCCTCCGCGCCTCCGCACCGTGCAGGGCCAGCTGGCCGACATCGGGATGCTGCTGGTGCTGGCCGGATTCGTGCTGCTGGCAGTGGGCGTGGCCTGGGCCGCTGCCAGCTCGAGGGACTCCAGGGGCGCCGCCGTGATAATAATAGGGCCAGTTCCGATCGCGGTGGGCAACGACAGGAGGATCCTTGCGATGGCCGTCGTGGCCGCGATCGCTGTGCTGCTGGCGTTCTTGGTGCTGGGGGTGGCTGCATCATGAGGTCGCAGCTGGCGATATCGGTGGCGGGCCTCGCGCTCATAATCGCCGGGTCAGCCCTGCTGGCGCTGTCCACCGCGACGGGGCCGGAGGGTTACACCGCGTCGTACGGGGGACTCCTGCTCATAGGCCCCATTCCCATAATATTCGGTGGCGGCCCCCGGGGGTTCCAGCTGGCGGAGCTCGCAGTCCTGATGGCCCTCCTGCTGATGGCCGTAGCCCTACTGTTCATGCTCACGGCGCCGTCCCCCGGCGAGCCCGAGGGCGGCGGACACCAGGAAGGGCAGGACTAGGGTGGCATCGCCGTACACGGTGGCCTTGCTCGCGGCCGGCTTCACCTTCCCCCACGACACGGCCTCCCGCACCGGCGCGCCGCTCAAGCTGCCATCGTACTCGGCGGCGGTCGTTATGTAGACGGCGTAGTCGAGGCCTTCCCTGAACTGTGCCCACCATATCAGGTGATGCTTGGAGATCCCGCCGCCTATTATTATCCCCCCGAGCTTCTCGCTCTCGAAGACGAAGTCCGACATCATCTGCTCGTCGCGCATCAGGTCCAGCTGGAAGTCCCTCCGGCGCTGGTTGAACATCCAGAGCTGCAGGCCCACGGCGCCGTCCATCGGGCCCGGTATTATCACCGGTATCCTGTTCACGTAGGCCCAGTGAGCCAGGGACGACTCGTCGTTCACGCGCTTGCCTATCTCCCACGTAAGCTCCGCGGTCGATATCCTCCTGGTGCCCCCGGAGTAAATATCATCGAGTATCTCCTGCATCCTGCTCTCCACGAGCTCACCATAGTCGGCCTTCGGGATCAGCACGCTCCCCAGCCTGTGGTACCCCCTACTCTCGACCTCCTCGTCGTCCAGCGTGAAGTCGCCCTTGTAGTAGCTCCCAAAGGTGCGCGCGAGGTCGTGATCCAGGGTGCCGCACGTCGTGACAACGAGGTCCACCAGCCTCTCCCTGAGCATCTGCACCAGCACCCCGCGCACTCCGGTCGCCATTATTGCCGCCGGGAACGACATCATCACGCGCGCCCGGGGATCCGACCACATGCCGGCCACTGCCTGGACCGCCTCGGCGAAGCTCCTGCCCACGAACCCGCCCGCCCTCAGCATCCTCATCGCAATATCGGAAGGCCTGTCCGAGGCGCTGACCTGGAAATCCTCGACCCGCTCGCTCAAGAGCGTCCCTCCATGATTATGTCGGCGAGCGCCTTCCTCGCATGCTTCGCCATCACCTTCGCGCGATCCTCTGGGGTCTCGTTCACCACCCGCACCCCGTACCCCTGGGAGATTCCCGAGAACGAATCGGCGCCCCCGTAGAGCCTCACGCTCCAGTGAATGTTCGTGCTGCTCCTCTTCATGGAGCTCGTGTAGAAGACCATGTAGTAATCGCGCACGACCTGCGACATGGCCCTCATGGTGGGCAGGAGGACCTCCGTCAGGGACGAGATATTCGGCATCGTCAGGCGATAGAACCTCGTCCTGTGGCTGCGCGGAAGCACCCAGGCCTCGTAGGGGCTCATGGGAGCCCAGGGGAATATCGACATGAACTCGTCGTTGGATAGCAGCTCGCGGGGGCCGCTCCTCTCGACCTCAGCTATCACGCAGAGCGGGCACGTGCCCAGCTCCTTCAGGTACCTCCTGTGGGCGTCGTACTCGCGCTCGACCGCCGGCGGGACCTCGGGCAGCCCGAGGAGGTGCACCAACGAGTGATCGTCGCCGTCCGCCCTCTCCTCGTAGTAGATGGCTACGTAGCTGACGCCCTTCATCTGGTACAGCTCCTTCCCGAACTCCTGGATCGCGAGGAGCGCGAGCGCGAAGCGGTCGGAGCCCAGCTGCGATAGCTTGACCCCGTGCTCCGGGGTGGGCACAACCACGTAGTGGACGCCCGAGCCGGAGTCGGCCTTCCTGAAGGGCACGGTGAGCTCCTTGGGGCTCTGCGGCTCGTCCATCAGGAGTGGGGCATCGTAGCGCACCACCTTCAGGTCCCAATCCCTCACGCGCTCGCCCTCGCTCTCCTCGAACCGCTTGAGGAGGCCCTCGCTCTCCCTCCTCAGGACCATCGGTGAGGGGGGCGCCAGGTCCTCAGCGCCCCGGCAGTAGGGGCACCTATCACCCCTCGGCGCGCGGGAGGCGGCGGGCGCGATCAGCGTCACGTAGTCCTCCATGTAGTCCTTGCGGAGCTCACTCAAGTGGCCTCCCCCGCGCTCCACCTTCTAATAAACGGTTCCCGCCGGGGATGCCGGTTTCATCACTCAACGAACCCCCGCCGGAGCCGCGCCGAGCGCGAAGCCGTTAAAAGCTGCCCGCGTCACCGTCAGCGCGTGAGGAAGATCCTCTACGTCCTGCTGGACGGCGTTGGGGACAGGCCGGATCCCAAGCTGGGCATGAGGACGCCCCTGGAGGCGGCCAGGACGCCGAACCTCGACTCCCTCGCCTCCAGGGGGATCACCGGGCTCGTCTACACCGTGGGCAGGGGGATAGCGCCGGAGTCCGACGTGGCGGTGTTCCACATGTTGGGCTACAAGCTGGGCGAGGAGTACCCCGGTAGGGGCGTCGTGGAGGCAATCGGATCCGACGTGGACTTCAGGGACGGGGACCTCGCACTGAGGGCAAATTTCGCGACGGTCAAAGACGACATGACCATCGTGGACAGGAGGGCGGGGAGGGATCTGAGCGACTCCGAAGCCAGGGAGCTGGCAGATGCACTCAATGGGTCGGTGAGGCTGAGCCACTCGGCCGACGTCGTGTTCAGGCACACCGTCGGCCACCGTTTGGTCGTGCGCATAAGGGTCCCCGGAGTCGCCCTCTCCTCCAACATAACCAACACTGACCCGGCGTACAGGAAGGTCGGCGGGATGGGTGTCGCCGCGCAGGGGCAGGCGGCCATGCGTGTGGAGAGATCGGTCCCGCTGGATGGGAGCCGCGAGGCGGCGCTGGCATCGCAGCTGGTCAACGAGGTGACCGATCAGGCCTTCCGCGTCCTGAGGTCCCACCCCATCAACGAGCTCCGCTCCAGGGCCGGCAGGCTGCCAGCCAACATCATACTCATGAGGGACGCCGGATCCAGGCTGCCGGCGCTGCCCAGCTTCAGGGACGTCCACGGGATTGACATGGCGGCCATCGCCGACATGCCCGTGGAGGTCGGCGTGTCCAGGATCCTGGGCATGCACGTTGAGCGCAGTCCCGAGGTCTTCAACTACGAGTGGAAGTCGTCGAAGGTGCTGGAGCTGCTGAGGTCCCACGACGGCGTCTACGTGCACCTGAAGGGCCCCGATGAGCCCGGCCACGACGGCCTGCCCGAGGTCAAGATGAGGTCGATAGAGATAATAGACGCCGCGTTCTTCGGCCCGCTGCTGCGGGAGCTAGACCTGGGGAACACGGTCGTGGTGGTCTCAGCGGATCACGCCACGCCGTGCCAGCTCAAGTCGCACAGCGACGACCCCGTCCCCCTGCTGGTGTCCGGCGGCCCCGTCAGGAGTGATGGCAGCAGGAGGTTCACGGAGGCCGAGGCGACGCGGGGCAGCCTCGGCACGCTCGAGGGTCCCTCCGTGCTCCCCACGGTCATAGGGCAATACCTTAAATAGAGCTCGGTTGCAGCGAGTGGCATGTCCTCGGGCGAAGAGGGCGAGGAGCTCAGGAACGCCTACGGGTTCGCCGTGGGTGACAAGGTGATAACGGACCTCGGCGCCCTGGGCACCGTGGAGGATATCATAGATATCCAGGGGAAGCCGTACCTGCTCATAAGGTGGAAGAACAAGAGCAAGGGCGCCTACGGCTTCGAGGAGATAAAGAGATATGGCATAAAGAGGGTTCCCTGACCGATCCCCAGATCACGGATCAGCGGCTAACAAAAACCGATGGGCGCGGCGGGGACGCTAGCTGGCTCCGCCCTCCTCCTCGAAGAGCTCCTCGATGGTCTCCCGGGGCCTAGCCACCTCCACGGCCCCGCTGGATCTCCTGAAGAGGACGGGCGGCTTAGGCTGCGCGTGAAACGGCATGTTGAAGACTATGCTGTAGGCGCCGGCGTTCCCGAAGACCACGAGCTTCCCCAGGCCTATTCCGGAGATCCCGGAGCCCTCCCCCAGGGGGAACACGTCGTCGGAGTCGCAGAGCATGCCAGCCAGCACCACGCGGCCGGATCCCGGGCGCTCCTCCTCCGGGATGACGCGCACCGGGTACACCTGCTTCACGAGCGCTGCGTCCAGCAGGTTGTGGTAGCCGGTGTCGAGGAACGCGTACGTGAGGCCGGCGTACCTCTTCACGTTGACGACCCTGGAGGCGAGCACGCCCGACTCGGCCACGAGGAACCTGCCGCTCTCCACGACGAGCTCGGGCGGCGATCCGAGGCGCTCCGCCAGCGCGTTCAGCCTTTCCACTATCCTGGGGGCCAGGTCGCCCACGCTGCTATCGCCCGAGTAGTAGGTCACGGGCATTCCGCCTCCTATGTCGAGGACATCCAAGTCGAAGTCCAGTCCCTCTGTGCGTGCTATCGCCAGGAGCTCCTCCACGCGGTCCAGAGCGCGGGTGAACCTCGTCGGGTCGGACACCTGCGTGCCCACATGGAAGTGGAATCCCCTGAGCTTCAGGTTGCCGTGCTCAGTCGCGGCCCTCATTAGCGCAACGGCGTCCTCCCCATCCTCATCAACGATCGGGACGCCGTACTTTCCGACCTTGTAGAAGTGCTCGTCCGTCGGTGGGTCGAGCTCCGGATTTATCCTGATCAGGACGTCCGCGCTGGTCCCACGATTATCGGCGGCCCTCGCCAAGTTCTGTAGCCCGTTGAGCGAGCCGACAACGAAGAGCTTCACGCCGAGCTCCAGCGCCCTGGCGAACTCGCGGTACGTCTGGGTGGCGCTCGTGTATATCGAGCGCTCCACGCTCCCCAGCGTTCTCTCCAGGAAGTAGAGCTCCTCCACCGTCGCCACGTCGAACAACAGGCCCTCGTCGTGGAACGTGCTCAGGATCCTGGGCAGGAAGTTCGCCTTTACGGAGTAGGCCAAGGACACGTCCCCGGCGTAAGCCGAGTACGCGGACCCCAGATCCCTGGCGCTCCTCCTGAGCGTCAGCTCGTCTATCAGGAAGTAGGGCGTGCCGTGGACCTCCGCGAGATTCATAAGGAGATCGGCGGGGAGCCGGAACAGGAGGTTTTCAGCGAGAGGCCTTCTCAGGACCGCACTTGGCCCTTCGAGCATCCCTTTAATAGCTCACCCCTCACACTAGCCTGCGATGGATCCATCGTTTAAGCTTATCGTCGACGGATCCGAGGTGGCCTCCGGCACCCTCAGGAGGGCCATCGCGCCGTCGGCAGTCGCGGAGCTGGAAAGGCTCCGGCAACTCTCGGGCAACGCGATCATGATCGGGAGCGCCGTGGTGATCGTGACGCGCATAAAGGTGGGGGCCTCCAAGGCCAGGCGCCACTTCGGCGCCGGCGAGGTGGCGCTGAACCCCGCTGATGGCAGCCTCTGGTTCTTCGCGGCGGAGTCCGACTCCCGCATGCCCCTGGTCCCACTGGGATCGATCACTCAGGGGCTCGACGGGCTATCGTCCATCAGGAGGGGCGCGCGCGTCACCGTGATCGTCAGGAGCGAGCAGTCTCCTCCCTGAGGGCGTAGACGTAGTGCCCGCTGTACCCGCTCACCTTGACGGCCATTCC
This sequence comes from Conexivisphaera sp., assembly GCA_049976725.1. Lineage (GTDB taxonomy): Archaea > Thermoproteota > Nitrososphaeria > Conexivisphaerales > Conexivisphaeraceae > Conexivisphaera. The sequence goes on from JBMFHR010000010.1 coordinate 16,826, forward strand.
GGACTCGACGAGCTTCCTGAGCAGGGCGTTGGCGGTGCTTCCCTTGACGCCCAGCGCCTGGGCCACGCTGTAGACCGTGAGGGCCTTCAACGGCCTCAGCTTCTCCAGCACGTACTTCGGATCCTCGACCAGGAGGGCATCCGCCCTGGCCCTGCCCTCCGCCACCCCCTTGGCCTTCTCCTTCTCCGGCTTCTTCGCCTTCTCCTTCTCCGGCTTCTTCGCCTTGCTCAACCTGACCGGGCTTCAGGCCGCGCGCTTAAAATCGTTTCGCGCCCGCCAGCCTGTTGAGCGGGCCGGCCTCCAGGACCTCCCTCGCGGTCCTCGCCGCCTCCTCGGAGAACGACGCGGCCTGCTCGCACGCGTAACCCAAGTAGCTTTCCGGGCGCAGCGGTGGGAGGTTCCGCGCGAGCCCGCGCACGGCCTCGGCGAACTCCGCCTCGCCCATCCTGATCCCCTGGAGCAGCCTCCTCACCCTCTCGTAGGCCTCCTCGTCGCCCCTGCTCCTCAGGAGCACCTGTATCGCCTCCCCCAGCACCTCCCAGTGCCCCTCCAGGTCACTGAGCGCGGACTCGCGCGAGTAGTGCAGCCTGTCCAACGCCTCCCCCAGCCTCCTGAGGCCGACTATGGCCAGGCCGTACGCCTCGCCGTAGAACCTCTTGACCGCTGAGTCCGAGATGTCCCTCTGCAGCCTCGACTCCTGCAGCCTGTGCGCCATCGACTCCATGATCCTGGCGGCGAGCCTGAGCATGCCCTCGCCGCCCTCCAGATCCACTGGGTTCACCTTCTGGGGCATCGTGGAGGATCCCACCTGCTGCTCGCTGTACCTCTCTAGCCTGAGGTATCCGAGCGTCAGGTATAGCCAGATGTCAACGGCCGCGTCGACCGCCGCGTTGCAGGCCGCGGCCGACTCGTAGAGAACGAGGCTCTCCCTGTCGTGCGGCAGGACCTGCTTGACCGCCTCGTCGTACTCGAAGCCCAGCGACTCGACGAACTCCCTGGCGAAGCCGCGCCAGTCCACGGAGGGATAGGCCAGCCTGAGCGCGGCCAGCGTGCCCACTGCCCCGCCCAGCTTGCCCCGCGGCCGATAGGAGGACAGGATCTTCGCCAGCCTGGCCAACCTGACAGCGTGCACGCCGAGCTCCCTGCCCAGCGTGGTGGGGACAGCCGGTTGCCCGTGCGTCCTCCCTAGGATCACGCTGCATGCCTCGCGCCGCGAGATCTCCGATAACTTCAGCGCGATCCCGGCAACCTCCCTCGCCAAGTGCGCCTTAGCGAGCGACTCCAGTATAGCTGAGTACGCCAGGTTGTTCACGTCCTCGCTGGTCAGGCCCAGGTGGACGTACCTCCTGAGCCTGCCCGGAACCCTCGACCTCAGGAACTCGACGACCGCTGCCACGTCGTGATTTATCCTGCTCTCTATCGCCCTGATCTCGTCCACGTCGCCCGCGGATAGATCGGCTAAGGACTCCAGCGACCTCCTCTCCTCATCGCTCAGCGGCGCCTCGAGGCCCTCCCTCGCCAGCCTGGACACCAACGCCTCGAGGTACCTTATCTCGACCCTCACCCTGAGCTCGTGCAGCCTCGCCTCGGACGAGTCCTCAGCCACGTCCTCCACTAGCCTGCGATACCTGCCGTCGAGCGGCGAGATCGGCTCCCAGCGGTCGCTCAAGCTCCAGGTACTCCTCCCTGGAGGGGCCGTAGGAGAGCCCGCGGATCCTGGCCCCCAGGACCTCCTCCACCCTGCGCACGTAATCCCTCAGCGACCTCGGGAGGGCCGACTCGCCTTCGACCTTGGCGCGCTCCCAGAAGCCGGAGCCCGCATCGCGCCATCCGTCGAACTCCTCGTAGATTGGCTCCGCCCCCTCGAGCTCCTCCACCGTCGAGGGGAACTCGTCGACAGCGTGGCCGTTCAGCCTGTAGGCCACGGCAATCTTGACCTTGCCCAGTTGCCCCAGGACGTCCAGCTTGGTCAGCACGACGTAGCTCACGCCGTTCAGCATTGCCGAGTACCTCCCCGCGACTCCGTCGAACCATCCGCACCTGCGCGGCCTCCCGGTGGTCGCGCCGTACTCGTCCCCCAGCCTCCTCAGCGTCTCCCCGGCCTCCCCCTTATCCTCCGTGGGGAATGGCCCGCCCCCCACCCTAGTGGTGTAGGCCTTGGCCACCCCTATTACCTCCGATATCGCGGAGGGCGGGACGCCGCTGCCGATCGACGCCGCCGCGGCGACCGTGTTCGATGAGGTGGCGTAGGGGTACGTGCCGTGATCTATGTCCAGCAGCGTGCCCTGCGCGCCCTCGAAGAGCACGCGGGAACCGCGCGACAGCATCCTGTTCAGCTCGTACTCGGACCTCCCTATGTAGCGCCTGAGCATCTCCCCGTGGCGCAGCAGGTCCGAGTACAGGTCATCGAACGGCGGCAGCCCTCCCCTGGCGCGCGCCACCCACTCCTTGGCAGCGTACATGCGCCTCAGCTTCTCCCTGAGCACGTCGCCGCGCAGCAGGTCGCCCATCCTGATGCCTATCCTGGCAGCCTTGTCGGCGTACGTGGGTCCTATTCCCCTCCTGGTCGTGCCGAGCGCTCCCTCCCCCCGGCTCATCTCCTCCGCCTCGTCCTGCAGCTTGTGGAGCTCCGTCGTGACGTGCGCCTTATCGCTCACCAGGAGCCTGGGCTCGATGCCGGCCTCCTCCAGCGACCCGAGCTCCTCCGCCAGCACTTTGGGGTCCACCACGACACCGTTGCCCACTACCCCCAGCTTGCCCTGGAGGACTCCCGAGGGAACCAGGTGGAACACCCTCTTCCTGCCGCCGACGACCACGGTGTGCCCGGCATTGGAACCTCCCTGGAACCTGACGACGGCGTCGAATCCTGAGGCGATGAGGTCGACGACCTTGCCCTTGCCTTCGTCGCCCCACTGAAGACCCACCACAACTGCTCCCGGCATACCATGTCGCCGGAGACCGCCCCGATCTCAAAAACGTTTGCCCGTACGGGCGCAAAAAGTTAATAACGCAAGCAATTCCGGTCTCAGGAAAACCTGTGGATCGCGCCTACCTCAAGCTCAGCTACGACGAGGTTCACGAGCTCTCGCTGGCCCTCTACCACCGCGTGAGATCGTCCGGCTGGCTGCCGGACGTCAACGTGTGCATAGGGAGGGGCGGCCTCTTCGTTCTCCGCTCCCTCCAGGACTTCTTCGCAGCGGAGGACATACGCATACCTTACCAACTGGTCGCCGTCGACCGGTACAGGGGGATCGATCGCGCGGGGGCCGTCATCGTGAGGAACCCGGAGGACCTGGACGTGTCCGGGAGGAACGTGCTCGTCGTCGACGACGTCGCCGACTACGGGGACAGCCTGCTCGCGGTCAGGGACCTCGTCAGGGCGCGGGGCGCCTCGTCCGTCCGCACCGCCACGCTCCACCTCAAGCCCTGGTCCAAGATAATCCCGGACTACTACGTTGCGCGGACCGACGCGTGGATAATATACCCGTGGGAGCTCTACGAGACGATAGCCATGCTGATCAAGGAGCTGGCGTCGAGGGGGGCCACTGTCGAGGAGGCGTACGAGGAGCTGGTGTCCCGCGCGCGCGTGACGCCCCGGGAGCTGAGGAACTTCAGCGAGATTGTGCGCTACGGTCGCTCGCTCGGCGAGCGCGAGAGCTCGCTGCTGGAGGGCCTGATGTCCTCGTGCGGGCGCGCCGGCTCCCGATAGCTGATCGGAGCCGCGCCAAGCAGTGTTTTCGCGCCGTTTTCGCGATGATTTTCAGCGGAGCTATCGTGCGGCTCGGATGCGCCGGCGCGTGGGAAACGTTAATGTGCACGGCCGCCGGCTCCGGGGCGTCGCATGCTCAGGACCCATAGGACGTCGGAGCTGGGCAGGCTCAGGGAGGGCAGGCGCGTCAAGGTCGCCGGCTGGGTGTCCAGCGTCCGCGACCAGGGATCCATACTGTTCGTCGTGCTCAGGGACGGCTGGGGCGAGGTCCAGGTGACCGCGAAGAGGGGGGAGGTGCCGGACGCCGTCCTGAGGACCCTCAGCGGGGTGCCAACCCACTCCTCCGTCGTCGTGAGCGGGACGCTCAGGAGGGATCCCCGCGCTCCGGGCGGCGTGGAGCTCGTGCCCTCGCGCGCGGTGGTCGTCTCCAGGGCCAGGAAGCAGCCGCCCTTCAGCGTTTACGGTGGGGAGCTGCCCAGCCTCGACAAGAGGCTCGACATACGGGCGGTGGACCTCAGGAGGGTCAAGGCGAGGGCTATATTCCGCATAAGGCACGCGACCCTGAGGGCCATCAGGGACTTCCTGGCCTCGAGGGGGCTCACGGAGGTCCAGACGCCCAAGATAATAGCGACCGCCACCGAGGGCGGTGCCGAGCTCTTCCCCGTGCTCTACTTCGACAGGGAGGCGTTTCTCGCGCAGAGCCCCCAGCTGTACAAGGAGCAGCTGACCATGGCGTTCGACGGTGTCTTCGAGATAGGCCCCATCTTCAGGGCCGAGCCCTCGAGGACGCTCCGCCACCTGAGCGAGGCTACCAGCGTCGACGTGGAGATGGCGTTCGCCGACTACGGGGACGTCATGGGCCTGCTGGAGGACATGGTGCTGCGCGTCACCAAGCGCGTCGCGGAGGAGGCCCGGGAGGAGTTCGCTGCCCTGGGCCGCGAGCCGGAGGTTCCTCCCAGGCCCATCCCGAGGTTCACGTACGAGCAGTGCCTCTCAATGCTGAGGGACGCCGGCGTCAAGAAGGAGTTCGGCGATGACCTGGAGACGAACGACCTGAGGGAGCTCGGCTCGATGATCGGCGGGTACTACTTCATAACCGACTGGCCCACCAAGCTGAAGCCCTTCTACATAAAGCCCAAGCCGAGGAGGCCGGAGCTCTCGGAGAGCTTCGACCTGATGCACGGGGACCTGGAGCTCTCGAGTGGGGGAACGAGGATCCACCGCAGATCCCTCCTCACGAGGAGGCTCCGGGAGAAGGGGCTGAAGCCGCGCGACTTCGAGTACCACCTGAGGGTCTTCGATTACGGGATGCCGCCGCACGCGGGCTTCGGGCTGGGCCTCGATCGCTTCCTCATGGTGCTGACCGGCCAGGAGAACATAAGGGAGGTGGTGGCCTACCCGAGGGACATGAGGAGGCTGACTCCATGAGCCTCGACGTGGATCGCCTCAAGAGGCTGGCCTCGCTGGACCTCTCCCCCGAGGAGGAGACCGAGGTGGCCCGCCGCCTGAGGAAGATAGTGGAGTACTTGGACAGGCTCAGGTCCCTCGACCTCTCGGGGGTCGAGCCCATGTACTCGGCCGGCGAGGAGGAGGCCGTGTACAGGCCGGATGAGCCCTCCGGCAGTGACCCGGACGAGGTCCTGCGCGTGGTGCCCCGGAGGAAGGATCGCTACGTCAGGGCCCCGAAGATGATGTGACATGAGGGTCCCGACGCTCTGGGAGGCCGTCGAGGAAGCGAGATCGGATCCCAGGTACCCCGAGGAGCTGGCGCACTTCCTGCTGGAGAGGATCAGGTCGCTCGACGGGGAGCTGAACTCGTTCCTGGCCGTGAACGACCGCGCGCCGGAGCAGGCGCGCGCCTCGGCGGGGATCGCGCCCCTGCACGGCGTACCGATCGCAATCAAGGACAGCATAAGCACGAGGGGGCTGGAGACCACTGCGGGCTCCAGGATCCTCAAGGGTTACGTGCCGCCCTACGACGCGACCGCCGTGGCCAGGCTACTCTCGGCGGGCGCGGTAGTGCTGGGCAAGACAAACATGGACGAGTTCTCGATGGGGAGCACCGGCGAGAACAGCGCTTTCGGCCCCACCAGGAACCCGTGGGACAGGTCCAGGGTCCCGGGCGGCAGCAGCAGCGGCAGCGGCTCCGCGGTCGCAGCCGCCCTGGCGCCCGCCGCGCTGGGCGCCGACACTGGCGGCAGCATCAGGTGCCCGGCCAGCTTCACGGGCACGTTCGGCCTGAGGCCCAGCTACGGCAGGGTCAGCAGGTACGGGCTCATAGCCTACGCCAGCAGCATGGATCAGATCGGTCCCATCGCGAGGAGCACGAGGGATCTGGCGCTGATGCTCTCGATAATGGCGGGTCGCGATCCGATGGACTCTACGTCCAGCCCCGCGCCTGCACAGGACTACATCGGGGCGCTCGGCCGCGACGTCTCCGGCTGGAGGGTCGCCGTCGTCAAGGAGATGGTGGGACCCGGCGTCGGGGAGCCCGTGTCCAAGGAGTTCTGGAGGGTCGTGGACGCGATGTCTAGCATGGGGATCGACGTCGACGAGATAAGCCTCAGGTGGATGGACGAGGCGCTGGCCGCGTACTACGTCATAGCCAGCGCCGAGGCCAGCAGCAACCTAGCGCGCTACGACGGACTGAGGTATGGGATGTCACCGCCTCACTCGGGAGATTGGCGCTCGTACTTCTCCGCCGTGAGGGGGGAGGGGTTCGGCCGCGAGGTCAAGGTCAGGATAATGCTGGGCACTTACGCGCTCTCGGCCGGCTACTTCGAGGAGCTGTACCTGAAGGCGCTCAAGGTCAGGAGGCTCGTGTCCGAGGAGCTCTCGTCGGCGCTCAGGAAGTACTCGCTCCTGCTCTCCCCCACCATGCCGGTGCTGGCCCCGAGGATCGGCGAGATGACGGCAGATCCCCTCTCCATGTACATGATGGACATCGAGACCATACCGGCCAGCCTCGCCGGCCTCCCCGCGCTCTCAGTGCCCGTGGGGAAATCCGGGGAGCTCCCCGTTGGGCTTCAGATCATAGGGCGCCGCATGGACGAGGCGACGCTGCTGGCCCTCTCCGAGAGGCTGGAGGAGGAGCTGCTCAAGGGCCCCGCTCCCCCGGCGCCCTCCTGATCGGCCCCTTCCCCCGTCATGTAGCTGGTGAGCGTGGAGTCCCTCCACCTCTCCACCGGGGCGACGGCCTCGCCCTCGCCGACCGGTATCCCGTAGCGCATCCCCAGCCTCCCGGCGATCTCCCTCACGAGCCCCGCCGCGTAAGAATAGTAGTCCTCGGGTGGCACCAGGTAGGGCCCCAGCCTGCGCCCCTCCGAGTAGTAGAGCCTCTCGATGCGCTCCACCGCGCTGGACATGCCCATCGATCTCAGCAGTTCCCTCAGGCGCTCCCAGATGTCCTCGCGTAGCCTCAGGACCCCGTTGTACGCGAACGATGCGCCGCTCTCCCGCGCCCTCGCTAGCAGCTCCTCGACCTTCCCGCGGTCGTCCGTGACCCCCGGTATCATCGGATCGACGCTCACGCCCACGAGCACCCCCGCGTCCGCGAAGCGCCTCATAGCGGACAGAACCCCCCTCGCGCTCGACGCGCCCGGCTCGAGTGCCCTCTTCAGTTTCTCGTCGACGGTCGTCAGGCTCCACACTATGGCGCACCTGTCCCTGTACCTCGCGTGGAGGTCCAGGTCCCTGACTATCGTCGCGGACTTCGTGTATATGTAGTACGGGATCCCCCTGGACTGCAGGACCTCCACCACCCTCCTGGTCAGCCGGAGGACGCCCTCCACGGGCTGATACGGGTCGGTCGCCGTGGACAGGAAAACCGGGTCCACCCTCCGGCCCCTCCGGACGGCGAGCTCCGAGGCCAGCACCTCCGGCGCGTTCACCTTAGCCTCAACCACGTCGTGGAACCTCTCGAACCACTCGTACGTAGCGTAGCAGTAGACGCACCTGTGGGAACATCCAACATACGGGTTGACGGTCAGGCCCCTCCTCCCGTCCTCCACGTCGTAGTACTCGTGGAGGACGCTTCTGGCCCTCCTCCTCCTGACCTCGGCGGTCCTCCTGCTCCACCACAAACGATAACGCTGGAGCTCCCCTCTATTTATCCTCGCCCAGCATTTCCTCGACGATCTTCGCTACGAGCTTGGCGTTCGCTCCCCTGCCGACCTCCCTCAGGACCATTCCGACTAGATAGTTCACCGCCCTCGGGTTCCTCCTGGCGTCCTCCACCGCCCTCGGGTTCCTCCTCAGGACGTCCTCCACCGCCCTCCTGAGCTCGTCCTCGCTCGAGGCGCCCGAGATCCCCAGGGCCCTCAGGGCCTCCTCCGCGCTCACGCCGCGCTCCAGCGCGTAGGCGAGCGCGTCCTTAGCGTCCTTGTGGCTGAGCCCGTCCCTCATGCGCCTCGATAGATCCACCAGCAGGCCCGGATCCACCGCCACGTTGCCCACGTCCACGCCGCGGTCGTTGGCGTACGCCAGCAGGTCCACAGCTATCAGGGTCGCCGCGTTCCGGGGATCCGCGCCCATGGACACCGCGCTCTCGAAGAGGCCCGACAGGCGCGGCGAGTATGCTAGCGGCTCTGCTATCGTGGGACTGAGCCCCATCCTGACGTAGTCGCTGAGGCGATCCTCGGGCAGCCTCGGCAGCTCCGACCTGACCCTCTCCACGTCCTCCTCCCTAACTATGAGCGGCGGGAGGTCCGGCTCGGGGAAGTACCTGTACTCCTCCTCCGCCTCCTTAGACCTCATGCTGACGGTCACCCTCCTCACCTCGTCCCAGTGCCTCGTCTCCCTCTCCACGCTCATGCCGCGCGCCCTCATGTTCCTCTGCCTCGTCAGCTCGAACCTTATCGCCCTCTCGACGTCCGCGAAGCCCGACACGTTCTTCACCTCGACCCTGTTCCCGCCGGCCACCGACACGTTGACGTCGCACCTCATCGATCCCTCGACGTCCGGCCTGTAGATGCCCAGGTACTCCAGTATGCCCGCGAGCCTCTCCAGGAAGTCCCTGGCCTCCTCCGCTTCCTCCATGTCGGGCTCCGTCACTATCTCGAGGAGCGCTATGCCGTGCCGGTTGTAGTCGACGAGCGCGTAGGGCGACTGGGCCATGCTCCCCTCGTAGCGTATCCTGGCCGGATCCTCCTCCACGTGTATCCTCCTTATGCGGACGGTCTTGCCGCCCCTTATCCTGAGCGCGCAGTCCTGCGCGAACGGCACCCCCCCGGCCCTATCGTACTGGCTTATCTGATAATTCTTGGCAAGGTCGGGGTAGAAGTAGTTCTTCCTCCAGAACCTGGACACGCGGTTCACGCGGCAGCGGAGGGCCAGCGCTACCTTGAGGGCCTCCTCTATCACCCTGCCGTTCAGCGTCGGCAGCGTTCCCGGGAGCCCCATGCAGACCGGGCACACGTTCGTGTTCGGGGGCTTGTCCCTGTAATCCGAGCTGCATGAGCAGAACAGCTTCGTCCTGAGGCTCAGCACCTGGACGTGGACCTCGAGCCCTATCCTGACCCCGGATCCTGCCACGCTGCCCTCGGGAGGTATCCCCGGTATTAAACGTGAGTCCGCGCCTTCACGGCCACGGCTATTATGACCCCGCCGCCCAGCAGCTCCTCGACCCTGGCCTCGCCGAACACTGCCCCGAGCGCGCGCCTCAGGAACCCGTTCCTCGGCAGCCTGTAGTAGGTCAGCCTGAGCCTGGAGTAGAGCGGTCCCAGGGGGCCCAGCATCATCCCGAGGATCTCCGGGGCGAGGCTCCAGTACGCCCCCACGAGGAACCTCTCGATGCGACCGTCCGGCTTCCCCAGGTCGAGCACGACCAGGCGGCCCCCCTCCGCGAGCGCCCTCCTGACCTCCGCGAGCGCCCTCCCGACGCTCCACGAGTCCCTCAGGCTGAAGCCGGCGGTGGCGCAGCCGAAGGCGCCCTCCCTGAAGGGCAGCCACTCGTGCATCGCCACCACGCGCTCGGCGAGCGGCCCCAGCTTGGCCCTCCTGAGGCCCACGGGGACCGCGTCCACGAGGACGCAGCGCCTCCGGGACCCGCAGCCAGCCGCCTCCGCCATGTAGCCGGGGCCGGCCCCAAGGTCCAGCAGGATCCCACAGCGGCCGATGGCCCCAGCGGCCCTCCTGCGCAGGTGCCCTATGGTGCCGAGCGAGAGCAGCACGTTGCCCTTCTCGTAGTAGTTCATCAGAGCCCCTATGCTTGCCACGACCTCCGCCCAGCGGTCGCCCAGACTTGTGGCCATTCCCTTCACGGCCTCACGCGGTCGAACCTGAGCAGCACCCCCGGCAGTTCCTCGATCAGCGCGGAGGCCCCCCAGTGGAGCCCCTTCCTGCTGGAGGCAGCATCCCCCGCGAGCCCCGTTATGAAGAGGGCGGCCGCGGCCGCCCTCAGCTCGTCCATGCCGAGTGCCGCGAGCCCGGCCGCGAGCCCGCCGACGATCGACTCGATCCCGGCCGGCCGCGGCCCGATCCCCGCGCTGCACAGGAACACAAGGTTTCCGTCCGAGGCTAGGGAGCGGGGCCCGAGGATCGCTACTGCTCCTCCGGCCCCCACCGAGGCCCTCCTGAGCGCCTCCGCCAGCTCCTCCTCGCCGCCGGGCATTCCCCCGAGCGCCTCCGCCAGCTCCTCCTCGCCATAGAGCGCCGCGAACCTCGCCCCCGACTTCGCCAGGCGCGCCAGCAGCTCCCTCCTGGCGCCGGCCGATCCCAGCACCAGCCTCGCGCCACTGGCCGCCAGCTCCAGCTCCAGATCCGCTGCGCCCCCGCCGTCGACGAAGTTGGCCCCGATGTAGGCCGCGTCGATCGACCTCAGGTGATCGGCTATCCAGGCGGCGGCCCCCCTGGTCAGCTTCTGGTCCGGCAGGGGCAGGACGCGCAGGTCGGGGGAGAGGCACCTGACGGAGTCCGCCAGCTTGCTGGGAACAGCCACGTAGACCTCCTCGGCGCCCGCGCTCAGCGCTGCCAGTCCCGCGAGCGCCGGATCCCCGTGCGCCCTCCAGCTCCCTCCAACGACCAGAACCCTGCGCCTGCCGCGATCCCTCGCGGGCATCCAAGCTGCAACGTCGTCCGCGGACACGCGCCTAATCGCCGATGACCGTGACGACAACCCTCCTCACTGACCTTGGTCCGTCGAGCTCGACTAGAAAGATGTTTTGCCACGTGCCGCGCACGAGCCTCCCCCCGCTGACCGTGAAGGCCCTCGATGATCCCAGGAAGGAGGCGGCCAGGTGCGCGTGGGCGTTGTCGTCGATCTCGTCGTGCGCGTAGCCGCGCCCCCTCGGGAACATCTCGGCTATCTTGCGCTCTATGTCCTCCAGCAGGCCATCCTCATGCTCGTTCACCAGGATCGCGGCCGTCGCGTGCGGCACGGAGACGAGGCAGATCCCCTCCGAGATCCCGGAGGCGCCAACCGCGCGCTCCACGTCCTCCGTCACGTCTATGAGCTCCAACTCCCTCCTGCTCGAGTAGCGGAGCTCGCTCGTGCTGACCCTCAACGCCCAACCGTGCCGGGAGCGGGCAAAATTTATTGTTTGAGCGGCCCCGGGCGCACCGGCGGATGAAGCTCAATGCGAGGGTGCTCGACATAGAGGGCGAGTGGTCCGCCTTGCTGAACCACCGCGACGCCAAGGCGCTGGGCGTGGGCCTGCACGACAGGATCTCAATATCATCGGGGAAGGGCTCGATTAGTGTCTTCGCGGAGCTGACCGGCACGATGGTGCAGCCCGGCCAGATCGGGATATACCGCGATATCGCGGACTCCCTGGGCGTTCGGGACGGCGAGGAGCTGGATGTCGAGGTGGCGCCCACCCCTCTCAGCGTCCTCCACATAAGGAAGAAGCTGAGGGGGTCATCGCTCTCCAAGGACGAGATATACTCCGTGATCTCGGACGTCGTGTCCCGCAGGCTCAGCAACCTGGAGGTGGCCGGGCTCCTCTTCGCGGAGCAGTTCGTCGGCATGAGCCTGGACGAAATCGAGAGCCTGACGAGGGCGATGGTGGACACTGGCGAGAGGCTCGAGCTGCCCGGGCGCGTCGTGGACAAGCACAGCATAGGGGGAGTGCCGGGCAACAAGATCTCCCTCCTGGTGGTCCCCATAATAGCGGCATCGGGGCTCACGATACCGAAGACCAGCAGCAGGGCCGTCACCAGTCCGTCCGGCACCGCCGACACCATGGAGGTGCTCGCCAACGTGGAGTTCACGCTGGAGGAACTGAGGAGGATCGTCACGAGGGTGGGCGGCTGCATAGTCTGGGGAGGATCGCTGAACATAGCGCCCGCCGACGACCTGATAATCAGGGTGGAGTACCCGCTGCGCATAGACCCGCTGCCCCAGATGGTGGCCAGCATAATGGCGAAGAAGATGGCCGTGGGAGCCAAGCACGTGGTGCTGGACATCCCGGTCGGCAGGGGGACGAAGGCCGAGACCACGGAGGAAGGCGAGCGGATAGCCAGGCTGTTCTCGGAGCTCGGCAAGCGCCTCGGGATAAGGGTCAGGGCCGCGCTCACGTACGGTGGGCAACCGGTGGGGAGGGCCGTCGGCCCGGCCCTGGAGGCCAGGGAGGCCCTCTCCGCGCTCATAGACCCTCAGCACTACATATCGCGGAGCCTCATAGAGAAATCTGTCGGCGTCGCCGGCCTGCTCCTCGAGGACGCCGGCGTGGCTCCGCCCGGCCGCGGTTACGAGGTGGCCAAGGAAATCCTATACTCGGGCAGGGCCTACTCGAAGTTCAGGGAGATCCTGGAGGCCCAGGGCGGCAACCCCAACGTGAGGCCGGAGGAAGTCCCGGTCGGCGACAAGGTGCACGTGATCGAGGCCCCGGCCGACGGCTTCGTCACATATGTCGACAACGACGCGATCGCCGAGACGGCGCGGGCGGCGGGCGCCCCCCGCGACAGGGGCGCGGGCGTCGTCCTGAGGGCAAAGGTGGGGCACGTCGTCAGGAAGGGCGAGGCCCTGATGGAGATCTACGCTGAGAGATCTACGAAGCTCCAGGAGGCCCTGTCCATCGTCGCCGCCCGCCCTCCCCTGATAGTCGAGGGGATGATACTCGAGTGGATGTGAGGCGAGGAGCCATCGTCGCCGCCCGCGGAGAAGCCCGAGCCCCTCGATGAAATCCACCAGGTGGACCGCGAGCGCGCGCTTGTGGAGCGGCGGCAGGGGCTCCGCGCGGTCCCTCGACACGAGTATCAGGCGGTTGTACTCGCTCCCGAAGCCCATCCCGCGCTCCGACACGTCGTTCACAGCCACGGCGACGACCCCCGGGTGCCTCCTCAGGTACTCCCGGCCCTCCAGCGCCAGCTCGTCGTCGCTGGCGAGCCCGTGGACAGCCCTGAAGGCCACGACGGGCACTCCCGCGTCCGCTATCGCGTCGACGACCTTGGGGGTCGGGATCAGCCTGACGTCCAGCGGCCCTCCCTCGGTCGGTATCTTCGACCCGGCAGTCCTCTCGGGCCTGAAGTCGGCTGGCGCTGCCGTTGCAACGGCCAGGTCCGGCCTCCATTCCTTCGCGATCCTCCCGGCCTCCTCCGCCATCTCCTCCGTCGTCTCCACGCGCACGACCTCGGCGCCCCTCGGCATCGGCACTCCCGACGGGCCGCTGACCACCGTGACCTCGGCGCCCCTCGCGATGAGCTCCCAGGCCACGTAAGCGCCGGTGCGGCCGCTCCCCCTGTTGGTTATCAGCCTGATGGGATCCAGGTGCTCGACGGTGGGTCCCGCGGTCACGAGGATCCTCCTGCCCCTCAGGCTCTTGGGCCTGAGCGCCGCCACGACGGCCTCGAGAATTTCCTCCGGCGGCGCTATCTTCGCCTTGCCCTCCTCCAGGAGCGGATGCACGATGCTCACGCCCATCGACCCGAGCGCCTCCATGGCGCGGGCTACCGCAGGATTCCTGTACATCTGCTCGTGCATCGCGGGCACCACTATCACTGGCTTCCCCGAGCCGAGCGCCACGTTCACGAGAGCGGTCACGGCGTTGGATGCGTCCCCCGACGCTATCCTGGAGATGGTCGTCGCGGTCGCTGGGGCCACAAGCACCACGTTGGCGGAGCCGGGCCCCTCGCCCCCCAGCTCGACGTGCTCCAGGGCTCCGGAGAGCCCGAGCACTGGCCTGTTGCCCGTGGCCCAGAAAAACAGCTGCGGCCCCACGAGCCCGGCCGCGGCCTCGGTCATCACGGGCACGACGTCCGCGCCGTGCCTGATCAGCAGCCTGGCCAGGTCCACGGACCTGTAGGCCGCGGCGCTCCCCGTCACGCAGAGCGCGATCCTCGTGCCCCAGAGCAGCTTGGTCAGCTTGCCCCTTATTTGATCGACGTGAAGCGGCACGCCCACCGTGTGGGGGCGTCGTTCACTTAAGGGCTTCGAGCGGGGCCGGGCAGCTAGGGCCTCCTGCTCCCGTAGAAATCCCTGATATCGTCCAGGTAAGGCCAGCGCGCCCTCCTAGTGCCTATCTCGTCCAGATCCAGGTTGACGACCTCCGTCGTCTCCTTCCTGCCGAGCTCCAGCAGTATCCTGCCCTCGGGGGAGGCGACCACGCTGTTGCCCTCGACGGATCTGCCGTCCCTGTACGCGGCCCCCACTAGGTTCACCACGACGAAGAACACGGTATTCTCAGCGGCCCTGGACTGGGCCAGCGCCCTCCAGAGGTACGCGCGATCGAATGGGATCGATGCTGGATTCACTATGACCTGCGCTCCAGCGAGGGCGGGCAGGCGCACGAGCTCGGGGTACATCGCGTCCACGCATATCACGGTCCCCGCCCTCCCGCCGGGGAACTCGAACGTCGCGGGTCCCTCCCCCGCCGCCACATCCATCCTCTCGCCCACGGCGTTAGAGGGGAACCTCTTCGAGGCCTCCGCGACCACGCCCTCCCCCGAGACGGCGTGAGACACGACGAGCGAGCGCTCGCCCCTGGCGACGCGATACCCTCCCATCACGAGGGTCCCGCCCAGCGAGGCCGCGGTCGACGCGCCCACCTCCAGGAGAGCCCTCTCGTCGTCATCGCCGAGGGTGCCCTCGATCCAGCCCTCGGGGAGCGCTGCCAGATCCACCTTGCCGAGCGTCGAGGCCAGATCCCTGATCGAGCGAAGCCCCTCCCCTAGGTCCCTCACCCTGCCCATCTGCATTATTCCGAATCGGACGCGGGGCACGCCCCGAATCCGCCTGCCGCCATTAAATAGTTGCCGT
>JBMFHR010000011.1:0-30541 GCA_049976725.1 Conexivisphaera sp.
GGCGCCCAGTGCTCCGGGCGGGATTTGAACCCGCGATCAACGGCTCGAAAGGCCGCCATGCTTGACCGGGCTACACCACCGGAGCGGTCGACATCCCCGGTTCCCCTGGGATTAAAGGTTGCCCCGGCCCTCGCCTCTTGACCGCCAGGTGGTCGGCGTTCCTCACCGGTACCTCCCTGAAGATCATGCAGAGCTGGCAGAGCAGGGCCTCGCTCTCCTCCTGCGTCATGGTTCCCTGGGCCAGCCCCGCCGCGAAGCGGTCCGCCAGCTCCCTTATCTTCGGATTCTCCTCCAGGGCGTCTATCCACTTGCCCCTCTTGCTGGAGAGATAGAAGCTAATGGACGGCTGCGTTATCCCCAGCAGCTTCGCGATCTCGGTCTGGGGCAGGCCGTAGCTGACCGCCAGCCTCTTCGCAACTAGGGACCTGAATGCCGGCAGGGCCACCTTGACCATAGTCTCACACGGCGGGTGCAAGCCCCGGAGTCCCCACGTGGACGGGGGATGGATCCACGCTATAAGCAGTTTGCGGAAATCGTCGGTGCGGCGCCGTCAACAGCACCCCCACTCTTTTATACGCGTGGCCGGGGGAGGCTCCACGTGGCCAGCGAGTGGACTGGAGTGGACCGGCGCGCGCGGGAGTACAGCCGGATGTTCAACGGCCTCCTGAGGAGGCTGGACGACGAGGCCGCCGTGCTGCTCCGCAGGTACTCCGGGAACCCCCTGACCCCGATGCTGGAGTACGCGATGGGGGGCGGCAAGAGGCTGCGCCCGCTCGTCGCCGTGCTGGTCAACGAGGCCGCTGGCCCCGGCGAGGCCAGCCCGTACCCCGCCTCTATGATACCGGAGCTCCTCCACACGATATCCGTGGTGCACGATGACATAATAGATGACGAGATCGCCAGGAGGGGCAGGGCTCC
Source organism: Conexivisphaera sp. (assembly GCA_049976725.1). Lineage (GTDB taxonomy): Archaea > Thermoproteota > Nitrososphaeria > Conexivisphaerales > Conexivisphaeraceae > Conexivisphaera. The sequence goes on from JBMFHR010000011.1 coordinate 919, forward strand.
CTTCCACAGGGTCTACGGCGTCGGGAGATCCCTCGTCCTGGCCGACTTCGCGTTCTCGATAATCCTCGACATAGCCTCCTCCTACGGGAGGGAGGGGGTGTCGATGCTGGGCCCCGTCTCGAGGGCCGCCATGATGATGGCGGAGGGCGAGGAGAGGGAGCTGGACCTCGTGGCAAGGGGCTCGGCCACGCTCGAGGAGTACCTCGAGGTCATAGGGCTGAAGACGGCGTCGCTTTTCGAGGTCGCGGCGGAGCTGGGGTCCATCCTCTCCAGGGATCCCGCGAGCCTCCCGGCGGCATCCTCCTTCGGGTGGCATCTGGGCATGGGCTACCAGATCGCGGACGACCTGGAGGACATGAGGGGCGGCTCGGGCCGTGAGCTGGTCAACCTGGTGAGCCCGAGGCTCGCGGGGCCGGAGCTCCTGGAGCGCATGAGGTCCGAGTGCTCGAAGGCCATGGAGGCCCTGGCGTCGTTCCCCCCGAGCCCGGCCCGGGACGGGCTGGCCGCGCTCGTGGAGTTCGTGTCCGGGTCCACGGGGGACGAGCCCCCGAAGGGCGGCCCGGAGGGCGCTTAGCGCCCCCACGGCGCCGTCTCGGACGGAAGGGTGAGCGGGCGCTCAGCACATTATTATGGGGGTTCCTCCAGGTCAACCACAGGTGCTGGGGCTTGAGGCTCATCGGCAGGATAGCGGACGGCGCCACGGAGACGTCAGCCAGGCTGATACTCCTGAAGGACATGGAGAACGTGGTGACGGCCGAGGAGCTCGTCCTGGTGATGAACGGCGGGGACCAGAACCCCATCGGGAAGGTGCTGGGCGTCCTCAGGGAGGGCTTGGGGAAGAACGAGTTCCTGGAGCACAGCTCGTACAGGCCCGACGTCGCCTACATGAGGCACGGCGGCGAGCCGTCCGGCGCCAGGGAGGTCTACTCGTTCGCGGTGAAGCCGATAGGGGTTGTCGACGGGGACCTCGAGCCGAACCGCCACATAATCAAGCCCCGCTCCCCGGTCTACCTGCTGGAGGATCAGGACGAGCCGATGAGGATGATAGCCGCCGGTAGGGACGTGATCTGGACGAACGCCCACGTGGAGGGGCACCCGGGATGGAGGGTGCCGGTCGACCCGGCGTACATACCCTATCACGTGGGGATCTACGGATCCACCGGGAGCGGGAAGTCGTGGCTCGCCAGGAACATACTCGTGCCCCTCTACAGGGCCGCCGGCTACGGCGTCCTCATACTCGACTGGAGTGGCACCGACTACGCGCCCCACTACCCGGGCAGCGTGGTTAGCGTGTCGGACATCGCGCTGGATGAGGAGTCCGTGGTCAGCTACCTGAGGGACAGGACCGGCGGATTCGCCAGGAACGATGCGGTCGGGGACGCTGTGGACGAGTTCGCGGTCGGCTGGATCGATAAGGTGAGGGACGCCAGGGGGAGGGCGGAGAAGGAAGGGAGGCCGCCGGAGGAGATACTACTGGAGGAGCTGGCGAGCTTCGTGGATAAACGCGTGCAGAGCATCCGCAGGGACGACTGGAAGGACAGCGCCCTTCGCGCGTTCAGGAGGTCCTTCAGGAGGCTGGCCCCGAGGGACCTCCGCCCGGTCATGGGCACCAGGCCCATGGAGGAGCTCGTGGACTCCGTCCGGGGAAATGGCGTGCTCGTCCTCGACATGAGCGGCGTCACGTCGGAGGCAAAGCTCGGCATCTTCCTCTCCCTGGGGAGGCGCCTGGAGGAGCTCATGGAGGAGGGGAGGGACCTGAGGATCGCGCTCGTGGTGGACGAGGCTCCCCAGTACGCCCCGTGGAACGCGAGCGGAATACAGCTGGAGACGACGGAGATGATAAGGGAGCTCGCCGCGTTGGGGAGGAAGAGGGGCCTCAACCTCACGCTCATAGCCCAGGGAATAAAGGGCGACATAGGGATAAACGCGGCCGTGAGGAGGAACCTGAACACCCACTTCTTCGGCAGAATACACCCTCTGGACGCGGGAGGGGAGGGCGGCGCCTCCGAGTGGCTGTCCCCCTACGGGATACATCCCGACGCCATGCTCCAGCTGAAGCCCGGGAGGTTCTACTTCTCCGGGGCCATGAACCCGTCACCCGTGCCCATCCTGATCACGTACGAGCCGCAGGGTGCGTGAGCATGCCCATCGGTGACGAGCTGGGGGAAGGGAAGGTAGAGTGGCTGAAGCTCCCCCAGGACCTGCAGGGCAGGTTCTTCGAGCTCGCCGAGGAGGAGTCGAGGAAGATAGCCGAGTCCGTGAGGGAGCTGGCGGACGAGCTGAGGAGGGCGAGCGAGCTACTGCGGTTCGAGCCCCTGCCGGAGGGCGAGGAGGGCTTCACCGTCGCGGCCGTCGACGGATCCCGCTCGCCCAGGCTGAGCGAGAGGCTGGGCGTCAGGTACGGGGTGTTCTCGGCCGGCGTGGTCTACCTGGGGAAAGGCGGGAGGCGGGAGGAGTTCCGCGCTGGTACTTTCAAGAGGAGGCAGGTCTTCTCGGCCGATCGGAGCAAGCACTTCTTCGACCTCCTGACGGTCAGCGTGGAGAGGGACCTGGCGCTCCGGGCGCTGAAGGAGGCCGACCTCGTGCTGGTGGACGGCAGCTTCTACGGCTTCATGTACTCGGCCCTCAAGGCCAAGGAGGAGGGGTTCCTGGGCGAGGAGGAGGCCAGGCTGGTGAGGGAGATAGCCGACGCGACCTCCGAGCTGGTGAGGAGCGGGAGGGCGGTCGGGATCGTGAAGAGAAGCCACACGAGGGTCATAGGCGGTTACGTCGCGCTGAGGGATCCGGGAACCAGGCTGAAGAGCGTGCTCGACAAGATGATACTGAGCTACTCGATGCCCCCGCGGACGTACGTGGATTACAGGGCGCTGATAGGGGACGAGCACCCACAGGTGTACACGAACGTCGCCCGTCTGATCATGTGGGGTAAGGGGGGCAGCGACGTGATGGACGTCGCCAGGAGGAACGCGTTCAGGGCGTTCAGGGAACTGGGGATCGACAGCTCGCACTTCTCCAGGCTCAGGAGGATGCAGGTGAGGGCGCACCCGGGCGCGCCCGTCTGCGAGGTGGAGTTCCCCGCCGACGCGGACCTGGGGCGCATACTCGGGATAATGGGAGGGGAGGGGTTCTTCAACGAGGCGACGAACCTGCCCATGGCGCTCGATCTGGTGGACAGCGAGGTGGAGCTGCCGGTCAAGTTCACGGAGGAGTTCGTGGAGGAGGTCGAGGGGAGGGCGCTCGAGCGCATACTGCGCGCGGGAGAGGGCGTCGACGTCCTCAGGATCTTCTTCTCGCTCATGAATCCCCAGAAGCCCATGTGAAACGAGCAGCCCGATCCGGGCAGCGCCAGGGCGCCGCGCTGTCCGATAGCCCGGGGGGGATTCGAACCCCCGTCACCGGCTCCAAGGGCCGGCATCATTGACCGCTAGACCACCGGGCTGCCCGTGGCGAGCCATCGCCGGGATTTAACCTCTGGCCCGCCTTCACGGCCTCCTCGGCCGCCAGCGCGGCCGGGTCCACCAGAGATCTGCGGAATGCCAGCGCCCTGGCCCTGAGCTCCTCCCCGTCCTCCACCGAGCGCCGGACGAGCTCCTCGGCCTCGTCCACCCCCTCCGCCTTCAGTATCAGCCCCCTCCTCGCGAGCTCCTCCTCGATCCTGTAGCCCCCCGGGTATGCGCTCACGGTCGGGATGCCCATGAGGAGCGCCTCCTGGCTCATGGTGCCCCCGTACCCCACGAAGGCCAGCGCCCCCTCGAGCACGTTGGGGCCGAAGAAGCCCGGCCCGATCACGCGGACGCCCTCAACGTCCATCCGCGCGTACCTGGACAGGAGCACCACGCTGTAGCGCCTGGCGAGGCGCCTGGCCAGCTCCACGGCGGCCTCCTCCCCTCCCCCGTAGTAGTACGCCCGGGACTCGCCGGCCCTCACCACGATCGCTCCCTCGGCGTCCTCCCAGGGCTCCTTGCGCGGCCACATGTGCCTCCTGCTGAGCCAGGCGACCGGATCCACGGAGCGGTACTTCACGTACCTGCTCGGCTCCACGCCCGCCGCGAGCCAGTCGGACTTCCTGATCAGCCAGGGGGAGTAGAGGGCGCTCGAGAGGGGCACTACGAGCTTCGCCACGGCCACTGAGTGCGGCGAGTCGTTGAACGTGAGCAGCGGGATGCCCAGCCCGTAGGAGATCCTGGCGGCCTCCGGGCTGGCCACGGTCAGCGCCACGTCGGGGTCGAACTCCCTCACGATCCCGTAGAGCTCGACGGCCCTCCTCAGGCTCGCCTCCAGCTTTCCCCCGAGGTCGCTCCCCCCGTGGGATCCCACCTTCACCGTCCTGAGCCCCATCCTCACCTCGAGCGGGTCCAGCTCCTCGTACCCCCTCGTCGTGATCAGGACCCCAGCCCCCCTGGACCTCAGCTCCTCCCCAATCGCGGCCAGCAGCAGCAGCTGCTTGGGCGTCAGCGCATCGAGCCACGCGCGCACGTCCCAGTATCGTTAATAATGATAGAATAGCATTGCCTCCGGGGATGGGGCGCCGCATAGCGTTCTACGGCCTGTCGTCCGAGCTGCTACGGCTCTCCTCCAGGATCCCCGGATCGGACAGCTCGTACTTCGTGGACGAGGTCCTGGGCGCCGCGTACGGGGCGGCAGACCTCAGGCGCTCCTCGCAGCCGGACTCCCTGACGCCCATGACCTCGCTCGAGGAGGCAATATCGTCGTCCACCGCGGTCGTCTTCGCGCCCCGCTACCGCTCGATAGAGGATCCCGAGGCGAGGCTCCAGGAGATAAGGTCCCACCTGGAGCTGCTGGCGCCCTTCCTCGGCGACAGGACGATCGTGAACGCGCTCCCCGTGGGATTCGGCGAGAACGCGCAGATCGAGGAGTTCCTGGCCGGGAGGACCGGCAGGGCCCCGAGGTACGTGTACGCGCCCGTGGGGCCGGGCGGCTCGATCAGGTACCTGGGCACCCGCCGCGGCGAGGCCCCGGGCTGGCTCCTGGAGGCCACGAAGGGGGAGGTCATGGGGGTGGAGGAGGCCGAGGCCGCGCACGTGGACCACGTCATATCGTCGATGGCCCCGTCGATCATCAGGGGGGTGGTCGCGAGGGGGCCTCCCGTCGGATACCTGCGCGACGCGTTCTCCGGGGCGCTCGAGGCGTTTCTCCTGGGCGCCAGCGCGGACCCGGGCAGCTCGGCCCACAGCCTGTACACCATGGTGCGCCGCGCGTTCGACGAGTACGCCAGGAGGCTCGTGCTGGCCCTGAAGGACTCGATAAGGGGGATCGGGATGAAGATAAGCCGCGCCAGGGTCGCCGTGCTCTGGACGGTGGACGAGGCGTCCGCCAGGGGGGACGAGGCGTGGGCGTTCCAGCGCCTCAGGGAGGCCCTCGCGTCCACGTTCGTCGACCTGAGCTTCGTGAGGTCCGACCGCCTCCTGCAGCTGGACAGGAAGGACGTGGCGGTCGTGTGCACGAAGCAGGACGAGGAGTCGCTGTCCAGGAGGAGGTTCGATGGTCGTCTGATCGTCAGGGCCCTGTACCCGGCGCCCGAGGTGGAGCAGCAGGTCTAGCGCTCCGCCCTCCCGCGAAGGTTAAGTTAATTTGAGCCGCGGCCCGCGCCCCGCCGTGAACACCAGGGTCGCAGTGATCGGGGTGGGCGGCTGGGGCAAGAACCACGCGCGCGTCCTGAGGGAGCTCGGCGTCCTGGCCGCGGTCTGCGACGCGAACCCGTCGAGGGCGCAGGAGTTCTCCAGGCTCTACGGGGTCCCGGGCTACCTCGGTGTCGACGAGCTGATATCGAGGGAGGAGTTCGACGCCGCGGTGGTCGCGACCCCCACGTCCACGCACAGGGACGTGGCCCTCAGGCTCATAGGGGCCCGCAAGCACGTGCTCGTGGAGAAGCCCATAGCCCCCAGCTCCGCGGAGGCCAAGGAGATAGTGGACGCCGCGTCGAGGACCGGCGTTGTCCTGGCGACCGGCTACATCGAGAGGTTCAACCCGGCCGTGTCCGAGCTGAAGTCCATGATGGACTCCGGCAGGATGGGCCGGCCCCTCTTCGCGGAGTTCCACAGGGAGAACAGGAGGCCGGTGCACATATCCGACGTGGGGATACTCCACGACACGTCGGTTCACGACATAGACACGGCGAGGTGGCTGCTGGGCGACCCGCGCAGGGTCTACGCCCGCCTCTCGACGATCTCCGGACCGAAGGAGGACTACGCGGTCGTCGTGCTGGAGTTCGAGGACCCGAAGGTCGCCGTGATAACATCCAACTGGATAACGCCGAAGAAGGAGAGGCGCATGACCGTCGTCTTCTCGGACGCGATAGCCACGGTCGACTTCGTCGCCATGAAGCTCACGATAGACGATGACAGGGGGCGCTGGGAGCCCAGGATACAGACTTGGGAGCCGCTCAGGGCGGAGCTGGAGGGCTTCCTGAAAGCGATAAATGGGTCCGGCGGGAGGATAGTCGCGGGTGAGGAGGCCCTGAGGACGACCGAGATTGCCGAGGCAGCCGAGAGGTCAGCCCGCCTGGGCTCGCCCGTGGAGGTGCGCTGATTTGAGCGCGGTGAACTACGTGGGCAGGAACGTGAAGATGGGCAGGAACGTGAAGATATGGCACTTCGCGTACGTGGGGGACAACGTGGAGATAGGGGACGACGTGGTCATAGGGAGCCTCGCGCACGTCGACAGGGACGTGAAGATAGGCTCCGGCACCAGGATCCAAGGGCTCGTCTACATACCTCCGCTCACGGTCATAGGGAGGAACGTCTTCATAGGCCCCGCCGCCGTCTTCACGAACGACCCGTACCCGCCGAGCAGGAGGATGATAGGCGTGACCGTCGAGGATGAGGCCGTCATAGGAGCCAGGAGCGTCGTGCTCGCCGGGGTCACGGTGGGCAGGAGGAGCGTGGTGGCCATGGGGAGCGTCGTGGTGCGCGACGTTCCCCCCGAGACCGTCGTCGCGGGGGTCCCGGCCAGGATACTCTACTCTAGGGAGGAGTACGATCGGAAGCGCGCCGCCTGGGAGTCAGGAGGAAGCGCGCCACCACGTCCCTGAGCCTGAGGTACGAGTATATCCACGCCCCCAGTATGAGCGCGCCGGCCGCGGCCTTAGCGACCTGCAGCTCCACGTACACGATCCTGGGCCCCGGCACGTTTATCGGCAGAATGGCCGCCGCCAGCACGAAGATCGCCGTCAGCAGCAGCGCCCACGCCGCCACCGTCAGCAGCATCAGCGCCGGCAGGACCTCCCTGAGGCTCACGCTGGGGCGCGGCCCCCGCCCGCTTTAACCTTGATGGCCCTCAGCGGATCAGGAGGAGCCCAGTCAGGAGCGCGAGCGCGCAGCTGAGCGCCTGGAGCGCCAGCACCCCCCTCCCCACGTCCCTCTCCTTCAGAGGACCCCGCGAAGCCAGCAGGCGCGCCAGGGTGATCGGCGCCGCTGGGTCGTCGCTGGCCACTATCGAGTCGCCGACGATGACCGTGGGCCGGGCGCGCATCTTCCTGTGCTCCGCCAGGCTCTTCACGGTCGAGAGTATGAAGAAGCCGTTCAGCGCCTCCGGGAGGAGCGCGACGGTGGCGACGAGCTCGGCCTTGTACGATATCGCGAGGGCGGCGATCGCGGCCCCGAGGACAAGGCTCCCGCTGTCCCCTGGCAGTATCCTGCTCGGGTACCTGTGCAGGAGCCAGAACCCCAGCGCCGCCGCCAGCACGATCGCCGCCACCTCGGCCCCCCGCGCGTTGCCCGCCATGAGCTCGAACGCGGCCACCGTGGCGGCGACCATCGCGGCGGCCCCCGAGACGAGGCCGTTCACCACGTCCACCATGTTCACCGCGTTCGCGGCCACGGGCACCCCCACCAGGACCAACAACGGGTATATTATGGTGAGCCTGCCCAGGTAGACCATTGGCAGGCTCAGCGTGGGCTGATAAGCCCCCATGGCCAGTATGGGGATGGCCGCGATCACGGTGCCGGCCACCTTGACCGGCCCCGGGAGCACCCTCAGGTCATCCACAATCCCTACGACGAACGTTATCGATATCACCGCCAGCATCGCCAGCAGCCTCTGGTCACCCACGAGCGACCAGAGGGCGAGCAGTCCGGCCGCCATCCCGGCGAATATGGCGGGCCCCCCGGGGTGGGCCACCGGCCTGTTGCCCTTCATGACGTCCGGCACGGTCCTCCCGATCCTCGGGAGGATCCTGGAGAGGTACCACGCGAGCGCTCCCGAGAGGGCGAACGCCAGCGCCGCCGGGATCAGCGCGGTCGACGGTTCCAACGTTGATGCTGGGCGATCCGCCACCAATAAATAACTTTGCGGGGTGGGCTGGGCCCCGCCTCCTGCGCCGCGCGTCGTACCGGTGCCCGTCCACGTCTCATCGAGTTAACGGCCTCGTCTACGCTATTGAGTGCAATAACTTTATCATGCACGCGCTGGCCAGCGCTCGGAATGGCGCTCCAGGAGGTCAAGGTCTCGGAGCTCAGGAGGGGCTTCAAGCACGTGGTGGTCGAGGGGGTCGTGAAGGACATGGGCCCGGTCAGGGAGTTTAAGCTGCCCGAGCCCCTCGAGCCCGCCAGGTACACGATAGCCAAGCTCGCGGGCGACGGCGCGGAGATAGAGCTCGCGCTGTGGAACTACGACATGGACGGGGTCGAGGTGGGGCGCCGCATACGCGTGGAGGACGGCTACGTCACGTCATTCAGGGGCAGGCTCCAGCTGAACGTGGGGTTCACCGGGCGCGTGGTCCTGCTCGATTCCCCGGGCACCGCATAAAGGTTTAAAGGGCCTCCCGGGGAACGCGTTGCCATGCCGCAGAGGGCCAGGATCAAGCTGATCTCCCAGAGCCTGAACGACGTGGACAGCGTGGCGGCCCAGATAAAGGAGATCAGCGAGAAGATGGGGGCGCGCGTCCGCGGTCCAGTGCCCCTCCCGACCAAGAAGCTGAGGGTCGTCACCAGGAAGAGCCCGTGCGGTCAGGGGAGCAAGACCTTCGACAAGTGGGAGCTCAGGATCCACCGTCGCCTCATAGACATAGAGGCGGCCGACCAGCGCGTCCTGGCGCAGCTCGCCAGGCTCAACATACCGGAGTCGGTCACGATACAGCTGAAGCTCACCGCGTGAGGCCCCGCTGCGGCCATCCATCAACACACATGCCATTAGAAAATTAAAAAAGGAAGGCACTCCCGGCCCCACTCGAACATGTCGGGCTATGCTCCGCTCCTTCCACTCGTGGTGTCGATCGTCGGCCTCGCTTACGGCGGCTGGGTGGCCGCCTGGGTCCTCAGGCAGGATCCGGGCACCGATCGCATGAGGGAGATCAGCGGCCTCATAGCGATCGGCGCCAGGGCCTTCCTGGCCAGGGAGTACAGGACGATATTCCCAGTGGGCGTGGTGCTGGCGGCGCTGGTGGGCGCGGCCTACTACTTCGGATTCCAGAGCGGGCTGATGGCGGCGCTCGCCGTGGTATCGTTCGCGCTGGGGGCCCTGGGCAGCGGCCTCGCCGGCTACATAGGGATGTACGTGACCACCAGGAGCGCCTCCAGGACCGCGCAGGCCGCCAACAGGGAGGGCCTCGGCGGGGCCCTCCGCGTCTCCTACAGGGCGGGCAGCGTCATGGGCACGATGCTGGCGAGCATAGCGCTCCTGATAATCACGGTCCTGTTCCTGGCCTACCGCGCCCTGCCCCAGTGGGGGGAGGCGCTGATACCGGCGGCGTTCGGCGCCAGCCTGATGAGCCTCTTCATAAGGGTCGCCGGCGGCATATACACGAAGGCCGCCGACTGGGGCGCGGACATCGTGGGCAAGGTGGAGGCCGGGATACCCGAGGACGATCCCAGGAATCCCGGCACGATAGCGGACAACGTGGGGGACAACGTGGGGGACGTGGCCGGAATGGCCAGCGACGTCTACGAGAGCCTCGTGGTGGTGCTCACGGGCGCCATGTTCCTCGCGGCCGTCTTCGGGATGTCCTCCAGGTTCGCGGAGCTCCCGCTCCTGGTGGGCGCCTCCGCCCTCGTGGGGGCGCTGGTCGGCATGCAGGTCGTCAGGGGGCGCGTCGAGAGCGCGGAGGGCGCCATGGGCAAGCTGAACGCCTCGCTCTACGTGGCGACGGGCGTGACGACGGTCCTCGTGGCGCTGGTCGCCGTCCTGCAGTTCGGCCCCACTGCGACGGCCGCCGCGATCCTGGTAAGCGACTTCCTGGGCATGGTGACCGCCATAGCGGTGCTCCACATAACGGAGTACTACACGCACTACACTCACGGCCCCGTCAGGAACATCGCGAGTCAGTCGACGATAAGCGCCTCCAACGTGATAGTGACGGGCTACTCCTACGGGTTGGCCAGCGCAGTCCCGGTGCTCCTCGTCGTGGCCCTAGTCCTGGGTGCCAGCTTCGCGCTGGGGTACTACGTGATAGGCACCCCGACCCCGGTGATGGGGGGCATCTACGGCACCGCCGTCGCCTCGGTCGGCCTCCTCTCCATGGCGGGCACTGTCATAACCCTCGACTCGTTCGGGCCCGTCTCGGACAACGCGTCCGGCCTCGCCGAGATGGCGGAGCTCCCGCCCAACGTGAGGGAGGCCACCGATGCGCTGGACGCCATAGGGAACACCACGAAGGCCACCACCAAGGGCTACGCGATCGCCTCGGCCGGGCTGGCCGCGCTGGTGCTCTTCGTCGGGTTCGTCTACGAGATCGTGGAGCGGCTGCCGGGGATCGCGGGCAGCGTGGCCAGCTCCACCCAGATAATATCCGAGGCGTTCGCCAGGACCTCGGTCCTCGAGCCGGACCTCCTGATAGGCGCGTTCCTCGGCGCGGTCCTGGTCTACCTGTTCTCCAGCAGGACCCTGATGTCGGTCAGCAGGACCGCCATGGAGCTCGTCGAGGAGATCAGGCGGCAGTTCCGGGAGATACCCGGGATACTGGAGGGCAAGTCGAAGCCGGACTACTCGAGGGCGGTGGACATAGTGACCAGGCACGCGCTCGGCGAGTTCATGCTCCCCGGCCTCCTGGCGGTGGCCCTCCCCATAGTCGTCGGCCTCCTGCTCGGCTGGGTGGCGCTCGTCGGGCTTATACTGGGCACGATACTCGTCGGGTTCCCCAGGGCGCTCCTCATGGCCAACGCCGGCGGCGCCTGGGACAACGCCAAGAAGTACATAGAGGCCAACAGGGACCCATCGCTCGGCGGCAAGGGTAGCCCGGCCCACAAGAACGCGGTCGTCGGCGACGTCGTCGGGGACCCCTTCAAGGACACCACGGGCCCGTCCCTCAATCCGCTGATAAAGGTCGTGAACACCGTCTCCGTCGTCTTCGCTGCGGCGATAGTCGCGGTCGACAAGCTGCTCCACACGGCCGGCGGTCTCTTCCCGGCTGGCGCCGCCCTGACGGCGCTCGCGGGGGCCGTACACGCCCTGATCGCCCTCCTGTGAGCGGACCCCTCGCGCCATTTTTTGGCGGCATCCTGACCGAGCGATGCCGCTGCTCGCGCCGTTACGGATAATTATCGCCCCCGCCGAATGGCCCCGCATGGGGCCGCGCGCCGTGAGGCTGCACCTCTGGATATCCGGCAGGGTCCAGGGCGTGTTCTTCAGGTCGAGCATGAAGGAGGAGGCGGACAGGCTCGGCGTCAGGGGTTGGGTGAGGAACCTGCCGGACGGGCGCGTGGAGGCCGTGCTGGAGGGGGAGGAGGGTCCGGTGAGGGCCCTGGCCGAGTGGGCCCGCCGCGGGCCTCCCGCCGCCAGGGTGGAGCGCGTCGACGAGGTCGAGGAGGAGTACAGGGGCGAGTTCGCCGGGTTCAGCGTCCTTCGCTAAGCGAAAGCGTTAATATCGTCCGGGCGCTTCCGGGTCCCATGAGGGGGCGCCGGCGGGTCGGCGGGTTCCTGACCGAGAGGCAGCTGGAGATCCTGCGCATGAGGAGGAAGGGCATGAGCTACGAGGAGGTGGCCAAGGTCATAGGGACCACCAAGGAGAACGTCATGATACTCGAGAAGAGGGCGATCCGCAACATAAGGCTTGCCAAGGAGACGATAGAGTCCGCGGCGGCCGTCGCCGGCGAGGAGATCCTGATCCCCAAGGGAACGCGCCTGGTGGACGTCCCGCCGATGATAGTCGACAGGGCCAACTCGGTCGGCCTCAAGCTCTCGCTCAACATGCCCACCCTGATGGCCCAGCTCAGCGGGTCCCTGAGGAACCTGGTGAGGGATGGCGTCCTCACGGAGGACGTGCGCGCTTTCCTGCTGCCGGACGGATCCGTCAGCCTGGTGGCGGATGAGCGAGTCCATGTCGGCGCGCGAGCTGCTGCGGGAGGGCCTCTCGCGCATCAGGAGGGCCCTCCGCGGCCAGGGGGACCTCGCGGGGAAGTACGGCATACACGAGGACCAGGCGGCCAGGTACGTGGAGCTCCTCGGATCCCGCCGCGAGGCGGAGGAGCTCCTGAGGGTGGGCGAGGGCGACCTGCTGAGGACCGTGAGGGTCAACACCGCGAGGATCACCAGGGATGAGCTCGCCTCGCGGCTCGAGTCCAAGGGGGCCTCCGTCAGGCCCTACGCGCGCGTCCCCTACGGGCTCGTGATCGAGGAGTCCCCCGTGCCCCTGGCAGCCTACCACGAGCACCTCCTCGGGCTATTCTACATACAGGGGCCCGCCTCCATGCTGCCCGTGCTGGCCCTATCGCCCGAGTCCGGCTCCCGGATAGTCGACGTGGCCTCGGGGGTGGGCGGCAAGACGACGCAGATCTCCCAGCACAATCCCGGATCCCCGGTGATCGCCATGGACGTGAGCGAGCGGAAGCTCATGGCGCTCAAGGCGAACGCGAGCAGGCTCGGCGCGTTCAACATAGTCGCTTACCTGATGGACGGCCGGAGGGTCGCTGAGATGGGCACATTCGACAAGGCCCTGCTCGACGCTCCCTGCACCGGGGAGGGGCTCATGCCGCTGGCCAGGGGCAGGAGATCCCGTCCCCAGGAGGAGGTCGAGAGGGCGGCGCTCCTGGAGGCGGAGCTCCTGGAGGCAGCGCTGAGGTCCCTGGGACCCGGCGGCGAGCTCGTCTACTCGACCTGCTCCACGAACTTTGAGGAGAACGAGCTAGTCGTGCACTCGGTGCTGGAGTCGCTCGACGGCTTCTCCGTGGTTGACGCGGGGCTTGACGGTGATCCCGGCGTCACGGATTACGCGGGGCTTAGCCTCCCGGATCACCTGAGGGCCTGCCGCAGGTTCTACCCCCACAGGCACGCGACGGAGGGCTTCACGATATGCAAGATAAGGCGCCGCTGAGGGCGTGCAGCGAGGGCGAGCTGGAGCTCCTGAGGTCGGCCGTCACCTGCCACGCGAGCCGGGGCCTCGTGGGGCTCGACGCGCTCTGCGCGGACGGCGCGGGCTGCGTCGAGGTCTTCATGGTACGCCCCTCAGCCTCGGCGGAGGCACTCTCGAGGACCCCGTTCGTGGCCGGGGTGCACGCGGCGAGGATCTGCGGCGGGAGGATCGAGCCCCTGATGGGGCTGCTGTCCGCCCTCTGGGGGCAGGTGGACCGGGGGTACATAGTGGTGAACGAGCGCGCCGAGGCCCTCTTCCTCTACGGCAGGGACATCTTTCCCTCCAGCGTGCTCAGGCGCTCGGACTCGCCCTGTGGGATCTACGCCGTGCTCAACGTGAGGCGGGAGCCGCTCGGGTGGGCCAGGAAGCGCGGCCGCGTCTACTCGAACCTGCTCGACGCGGGCTGGTACCTGAGGAGCGGCCTCTAGGACGGTCAGCCGAAAGCCCTCATCACGCTTCAGGACTCGGCAAATTCATCATCCCGTGCGCGCCTTGGGCGGCGCGCCACATTAATATTGAGCGCGGTCCCCGCGCCCCGCGGATGATGAGCGTCGGAACTGCCGAGCCGCGCGCGCGGCCGTGAGGTGTCCATTTGCTCTGATCGCGTCCCACTCAGCGATTTCGCGCGCCGGGCCCACGCGGGCGCACAGCAAATCTTAAATCAGAGTTAGCCTCCCAGCGATACGAGAACTAGGTGATATGAAGGAATGCCGCTCGACTCTGAGCGGTCCGAAGAGGCGGGCGAGGCCTCGCCCGCTCATCCTCCAGATCATCTCCCCTCTCCCTCAGGGGGTTGCGCTGCATGCTGGTGAGGCAGGAGCTAAGCTACTATAGGACACCGCTGCTGAGGCTCTCGTCCCTCGAGCGCCTCTTCAGGGGGAATGACTCGCGCACCAGGATTTACGCGAAGTACGAGGGAGTGAACCCCACGGGGACCCACAAGGACCGCGCCGCCGCGCTCCACGTGCAGCGCGCGCTGGAGGGAGGTTACAGGGTGCTCACCGCCGGCACGTGCGGGAACTTCGGGGTCTCGCTCGCCTACTACTCCAGGATGGTGGGCGCGAGGGCGGTCATCTTCGTTCCCCGCCGCTACACGCTGGAGCGCGCCCCGGACCTCAGGAGGTACGGGGCCCAGCTGGTCTTCGTCGACGGATCCTACGAGGACGCCGTGAGCGCCAGCGTCCGCGCCGCCTCGGAGAACGGCTGGTACGACGCGAACCCGGGGTCCTCCAACACATCGGCGAACTTCGAGGCGTACTCAGCGCTGGCGTACGAGCTCACGTGGGAACTCGGCGATCCCCCGGACACCGTGGTGATACCTGTCGGCAACGGCACGACGCTCGCTGGCGTCTACCTGGGGTTCGCCAGGCTTAAGGGCCTGGGCTACATAGAGCGCGTCCCCAGGATGATAGGCGTCACCACGGTGCACGGCAACTCCGCGGTCGACAGCTTCCTCGGCGGGCTCGACAGGGCCGTGCCCGTCCCCAACGTGAAGGAGACGAGGTACAACGAGCCCCTCGTGTCGATGATCTCCTTCGATGGGGACGCGGCGCTCGCGGCCCTCAGGGAGAGCGGCGGCGCCGCGCTCAGGGTGTCCGATAGGGCAATGCTCAGCCACGCGAGGCTCCTGAGGGAGATCGAGGGGCTGGACGTCCTCCCGGCCTCCGCCTCCGTGGTGGAGGCCCTGCGCCTGCTCGACGGCGGAACCCACGCGCTGATAATAACCAGCCGGTGGCACTCGCCATGAGGAGGAAGGCCATAGTGCTGGCCGAGGGCGTCTACGGGAGCACCGACGGGAAGACGGCGCACGGCCTCGTCCGCCGCTCCGAGCGCTTCGAGATACTCGGGGTCATAGACAGCGCGTTCCGCGGGATGGACGCTGGCGAGGTCCTCGACGGGAGGCGCCGCGGGATAACGATCTACGGCAGCCTGGACGAGGCGCTGGAGGAGCACCCCGACGCGGAGGTCCTCATAATAGGCGCGGCCGTCGCCGGCGGGCGCCTGCCCCCCGGGTACAGGGACGTCGTGCTGGCCGCAATAAGGAGGGGGATGGACGTGGTCTCCGGGCTCCACGAGTTCCTGAGCGAAGACCCCGAGATCTCCCGGGCGGCCGCCGAGCGGGGCGTGGAGATAGTCGACGTGCGGAAGATCTACAGCGGGTGGCGCACCTTCTACACGGGCGAGATCGACGCGGTCGATTCCCTGCGCGTGGTCGTCGTCGGGACGGACTCGGCGATAGGCAAGAGGACCACGGCCCTGATGATCACCGACGAGCTCAGGTCCCGCGGGATAAGGGCCGCCTTCATCGGGACGGGGCAGACCGCCTGGATGCAGGGAGCCAAGTACGGGATAGTCCTGGACGCGATGGTCAACGACTTCATAACCGGTGGGCTGGAGAGCGAGATCGTCAGGGCATACAGGGAGGAGAGGCCCGACGTCATAGTGGTCCCGGGCCAGGGATCGCTGCTCCACCCGGCGTTCCCGGGCAGCCTCGAGATACTGACCGTCGTGAGGCCCGAGGTGGTCGTGCTCCAGCACGCCCCCAGGAGGAAGCACCTCGACGGTTACCCGCAGTATCCCATGCCGGACCTCGACAGGTACATGGGGCTCCTGGAGCTGATAACCGGCCGTCGCGTCTACGCCGTGACGATAAACACCGAGGGGATGTCGCCCGCCGAGGCGGACGCCGTGGCCGAGGAATACGAGCGGCGCTACGGGGTGGTTTCCTGCGCCCCGCTCCTGCACGGCGTGGGGAGGATAGTCGATCGCATGCTGGAGGACTTCCCGCGCCTGCGCCCGGAGGCCGCGAGGACGCGGAAATGACGTCCCCCGACCTCACCTGCTTCGACGAGATAAGGGTGCGCGACCTGCGGGTGGAGCGCCGCAGGATATCGGCGGAGTACTACCTGAGGACCATCGGCGGCTCGGAGCTCCGCTACCGGCTGATCCACTCGTACGAGGAGGAGCTCGACCCGGGGCTCTCGGCCGAGGTGGCCCCGCTGATGGTGTCCGTGCCGGCCGTCAATTACGCGCTATTCTCCCGGAGGATATCCTTCGAGGTGCCGCTCGCGGAGCGCGACGCCGAGTTCCTCGCGGAGATGTCCGACGTCACGGCCCGCGACATCTTCGTCAACAGGATAGTGAACAGGACAGGATACGTGAGGGAGGAGTACCTGCCCGACCCCTCCGAGGTGGGGCCGGAGGACGCCCGCTCCAGGGCCGAGCTCGCGTTCCCCGAGCTGCGCGACCCCGCGGCCCTGCCTCCCCCGGATCCCAGCAAGTGCGCGGTGATGTCCTCGGGCGGCAAGGAGAGCCTCCTCACGTACGGCGTCGCGCGCGAGGTGGGCTGCGACCCCCGGCCCTGCTTCCTGAACGAGTCGGGCCACCACTGGTTCACCGCGCTGAGGGCCTACAGGTGGTTCAGGGCGAACGAGCCGAGGACTGTGCGCGTCTGGAGCAACGTCGACAGGCTCTACTCGTTCGTGGAGGGCAACATGAGGATCATACGCCGGGAGGCCCTGCGCAGGAGGCGCCCCGAGGTCTACCCAGTGCGGCTGTTCTTCTTCGAGCACTACGTCCTGTCCTGCCTCCCCGTCCTGCTCAGGGAGGGAGTCGGCAACGTCCTGCTCGGCAACGAGTACGACGATCCCTCTGGCCTCACGTACGAGCTGAACGGGATAAGGCACTACTACGCTGTGTACGACCAGAGCCAGGAGTTCGACGTCTACATGACCAGGTGGTTCAGGTCGCGCGGTTGGAGGATCCGCCAGTGGTCGGCCGTCAGGCCCCTCTCCGGGCTCGTGGTCGAGCGCGTCCTCTCCCGGAGGTATCCGGAGCTCTTCAGGCTGCAGGTCAGCTGCCACTCGGCGCACGCCGAGGGCGGCGAGGTGCTGCCCTGCGGGACGTGCTTCAAGTGCAACGGGATACAGCTATTCCTCCTGGCCAACGGCGTCGATCCGCGGGAGATAGGGTACCGCGAGGAGCACGTGAGGGGACTGCCGCAGCGCGTGGCGGAGGGCAGGGTTAGGCTCGACAGGGACGAGCTCGAGCACGCCATGGCGCTGGCGTCCAGGGAGTCCGGCCTCAGGTTCCCGGGCGGCCGCGAGCATCCCCACGTGGAGATGCTCCAGTTCGACGACAGGAACTCGAGGTTCGACGCGGCCCCGCCCGAGTTCAGGGAGCGCATATGGTCGATCTACGAGCCATACACGAGGGGGTACGCCTACCTGAGGGGCGGCGAGTGGGTCGAGATAACGAGGGAGGAGGCCCTCAGGAGGGCGTCGGAGGGGGACCTATGGGCTTCAGGATAGAGGAGCGCGGCGGCGAGATCCTCGAGGAGGTCCTGGAGCTGGACCGCGAGATCAGCTGGGAGGTCATGGACGAGGAGCACCGGTCATCGATCGGGTACGAGGAGTACTCCCGCAGGCACCGCGAGCTGTTCCTCTCGATATACAACTCGCCGGGCGAGCAGAGGTTCATAGCCGCCTACGACGACTCGGGCAGGCTCATCGGCGTCGCCTGGGTGAAGGAGGAGATGGACACCGTGAACTACGAGAGGTACGCGTACCTCTACGACCTGGAGGTGAGGCCCGAGAGCAGGCGCTCCGGCGTGGGGAAGGCCCTCCTCGAGGGCGCGGTCGAGTACTGCAGGAGGAAAGGGTACCGGAGGCTCGGCCTGCGCGTCGAGGTCAGGAACTCGCCGGCGCTGAGGCTCTACAGGCGCTTCGGCTTCCGCCCCTCAGCCCTCTTCATGGAGCTGGACCTGGGCGGAGGGCGCGCCCCCTGAGGGCGACGCCCCTCCCCACCACCAGCACGGCGGGCGTCCCGATCCCGATTGCCCTCGACGGGATCTCCGACACCGGCGCCTCGATGACGCGCTGGGCGCCCGTGCATCCGTTGGCCACCAGGGCCGCGGGCGCCTCCCCGCCCAGCCTCGACGCTATCTCCTCCGAGATGGCCCGCAGGTTGGTGAGGGGCATGAGCACGACCAGCGTGTCAGCGGCGGTCGCCAGCTCCCCAACCCTCGCCGCGGGGCCCCCGGCGATCCTCCCGGTGGTCACCGCGAAGCTCGAGGACCCCCACCTGCTCGCGAGCGGTATCCCCGCGCAGGTGGGGACTCCGGTGGCCGAGCTCACGCCCGGCACGATCTCGCACCGGATCCCCCTGGACACTACGTACGAGCACTCCTCCTCGCCTCTCCCGAAGACGAGGGGGTCCCCTCCCTTCAATCTCACGACCCTCAGGCCCGCCGCAGCGTGGCGGACCAGCTCCTCGTTTATCTCGTCCTGGGTGGGTCCGATTCCCCCGGGCGCCTTCCCGACGTCTATGAGCCTGGCATCCCTCCTCGCGTAGGACAGCGCACCAGGCGGCGCCAGCCTGTCGTAGAGCACGACGTCCGCCTCCGAGAGCAGCCTGACGGCCTTCAGCGTCAGCAGCTCGGGGTCCCCGGGCCCCGCGCCAACTATGTAAACCGTGCCGCTCACCGGGGGCGCGCCCTCCTTATGGCCTCCACCGTGAGCGCCACCTCCTCCTCGCCGTGGGCGGCGCTCGCGAACCAGGACTCGGTCTGACTGGGGGGCGAGAAGACGCCGCTCCTCGTGAGGGCCTCGTGGAACCTCGAGTAAGCCTCTCCGTCGGACCCCCTGACGTCGTCAGCGTTCGCCACCGGCGGCTCCCTCATGAAGACCTGGAACATGCTGCCGACCGCGTTGACCGCCACCCTCCTCCCCCCGACGCGGATGTCCGAGAGCTCCTCGACCACGGCCCTCGCGGCGCGCTCCGCGCGGGAGTACGGCCACCCCTCCTCCAGGATCCTGATCGTCGCCAGCCCGGCGGCCATGGACACGGGGTGGCCGTTGAACGTCCCGGCGTTGTAGACGGGGCCCGAGGGCGCCAGCAGGTCCATGAGCTCCGGCCTCCCCACAACCGCCCCCACTGGGAACCCTCCCCCGATGATCTTCCCGAGCACGGTGAGGTCCGGCCTGATGCCGTACAGCCCCTGCGCCCCGCGCAGCCCCAGCCTGAATCCCGTCACGACCTCGTCGAATATCAGGATCGCGCCCGCGCGATCCGCCTCGGCCCTGAGCGCCCTCAGGAAGTCGGCCGTGGCGGGAACGACCCCCATGTTGGCGCCCACCGGCTCCACGATTATCGCCGCCACCTCCTCCCCTCT
This sequence comes from Conexivisphaera sp., assembly GCA_049976725.1. GTDB lineage: Archaea > Thermoproteota > Nitrososphaeria > Conexivisphaerales > Conexivisphaeraceae > Conexivisphaera. The sequence goes on from JBMFHR010000011.1 coordinate 20,394, forward strand.
CCTCTCCATCTCGCGCGAGAACTCATCGGGGTCGTTGTACCTGAGGACCAGCGTCGAGCGCGAGAACTCCTCGGGGACTCCCGCCGACGAGGGGACGCCCTCCGCGCCGCCACCCCTCCGGGAGAGCAGGGCGTCGGACGCCCCGTGGTAGCACCCGTCGAACTTCACCACCAGCCTCCTGCCGGTGGCGCCCCTCGCCAGCCTCACGGCCGTCATCGCCGCCTCCCCGCCCGAGTTGACGAACCTGACCTTCCCGGGCCCGTAGTACTCAGATATCTTCCTGGCGAGCTCGACCTCCGACCTCGTCGGGGTCCCGTAGAGCCACCCCCTGTCCAGCTGCTCCACCACGGCGGCCCTGACGCGCTCGTCCGAGTGCCCCAGGATCAGGGGCCCGTACCCCATGACCCAGTCCACGAGCTCGGCGCCCCCCAGCGCCCTTATCCGCGCCCCCTTGGCCCACTCCGTGAGGAACGGGCTCGGCCTCACGGAAGCCCTTATGGGGCTGCTGACTCCCCCAGGCAGGAGGCGCCTGGCCTCCTCCTCGGGACCGCCCTCAGAAGACACTCCCGCCCAGCTCCCTGAGGAGCCTGGCGGCGCGCGGCGCGTAGTACGTGATTATCGCGTCGGCGCCCGCCCTCCTTATCGCGTAGAGGACCTCGAGGACCGCGCGGTCCTCATCCAGCCACCCCCTCTCGCCCGCCGCCCTCAGGGCGGAGTACTCGCCGCTCACGCTGTAAGCGGCCAGCGGGTACTGCGGGAAGGCCTCCTTGACCAACCTTATGACGTCCAGGTACGGGATCGCCGGCTTGACCATCAGGATGTCGGCCCCCTCCTCGACGTCGAGCTCCGCCTCCTTCAGGGCCTCCATGGCGTTCCTGGGATCCATCTGGTAGGTCCTCCTGTCCCCGAACGCCGGCGCTGACTCGGCCGCCTCCCTGAATGGCCCGTAGAAGCTGCTCGCGTACTTTACCGAGTAGGCCATGATCAGGACGTCCGTGAAGCCGGCCTCGTCGAGCGACTCCCTGAGCTGTCCCACGACCCCGTCCATCATGCTGCTCGGGGCCACGACGTCAGCGCCGGCCTCCGCATGGCTCACGGCTATCTTCCCCATGTACGGCAGAGTCGCGTCGTTGTCCACGCGCCAGGACTCGCCCCTGCGCGCGACTATCCCGCAGTGCCCGTGGGAGGTGTACTGGCACATGCAGACGTCCGTCATGAGCGTGGCGCGCTCCCCGAGCTCCCTCCTGAGCTCCCTCAGGGCCCTCTGGACGACCCCGTTGGGATTGTAGGCCTCGCTGGCCGCCTCGTCCTTGCGCGCCGGGATTCCGAATATCAGGAACTTATCCACCCCCTCCTCGAGGATCCTCTTCGCCTCCTCCGCCACGCCCCCCACTGGCCACCTGTAGACCCCCGGCATCGCGTCCACGGGGACGGGCTCCCTGGCGTCCTCCTGGACGAACAGGGGCGCTATGAGCCTCTCGGGGCTCAGGTCCGTCTCGGCCACCAGCCCGCGCAGCGCCCTGCTGGAGCGCAGCCTCCTGGGCCTGACCGTGGGGAATTTCATGGCGCCTCGTCCGTCCCCCGTGCCCTTATCCTTTGCCTCCGCCGGCTGCTCCATCCCATCCCCACCTGCCGGCGATCGCGTCCACGTCGAGCGGGCACTGCGGGTCGTCCGCGCCCAGGCCCCCGCCCATGTAGTACGCCCTGACCCTGTCGCCCCCCTTGCAGACCGAGCGGAACGGGCACCTGGAGCACCTGGGCCCCGACAGGTACCTCTCGGTCCTCGCGAAGTAGTCCACCTCCTCGCGGGACGGGTCCAGGATGTCGCGCAGCCGCGCCCCGCGCACGTTGCCCAGCTCCATGAAGTCCACGAACTGGCACGGGCGTACGGTCCCGTCCGGATATATCGAGACGATCTTCCTGCCGCACCCGCCCTGCGACTCCACCAGCTCCATCATGTCGCGGAACTCGCCCGGACTCTTGGAGACGCGGTCCGCGACCGCTATCCCGTCGAACGGCGCCATGGTAGTCTCTATCTCCAGCTCCCCGGCGCGGAGGCGGCTCTCCTCCACCAGGCCATCGATGAACTCATCGTACTGGGCCCCGTTCATGTACCAGCTCCTGTCCAGCTCCAGCGCCCTGCCCGCGGCCGAGAGGTGGTAGAATGTCACCCTCCTGGCGCCCAGCTCGCCGGCGAGGCGCAGCACCTCGGCCGCGTCGCCCACGTTGCGGCTCGTCACAGTGAACCTCAGCCCGACGTCCAGCCCCTCCCGCACGGAGTTCCCTATCCCCCTCAGCGTAGCCTCGAACGCCCCCCTGACGCCCCTGAACGAATCGTGCCACTCCGGCCTCGGGGAGTCCAACGATATCCCCACGTAGGACACCCCGATCCTGGAGAGGCGCCGCGCAACCTCCTCGGTTATCAGCGTGCCGTTGGTGCTGAGCGCCACCCTGATCCCCATGTCCACCGCCTCCTCCATTAGGTCGAGCGCGTCCCGCCGCATGAGCGGTTCACCCCCGGAGAACAGCACCAGGGGGATCCCCACCTCCGACATCTGGCGCAGCACCGCCCTGGCCTCTTCCCTCCCCAGCTCCCGGTCGCTCCGCGCCCCCGCCCTCATGTAGCAGTGGACGCACCTCAGGTTGCACTCCGACGTGATGTTCCACGAAACGACGGGCCTCCAAACGTCGCTGAACCTGCTCGGGCGCCCCGGGCCGTACTCCCCCTTTATCTTCCTGGAGACTGTGCCCCGCCCCGTGACCATGACGGTGATCGGGATCAAACCGTGAACCCGCCCTCCCCGTACGCTACGGCCATCTCCCCCAGGCCGGAGAGCTCGGCCGCGCGCGCCGCGGCCGCCTCCACGTCCTCGCGCCTCCTCGCGTGGACCACGAAGTATGCCCTCATCCTCCACTCGGCGCCCAGCGGCTCCCTGAGTATGACGTGCGTGGCCTCCGGCGCCCAGCGGGCGATCGCCTCACACTCGGCCTCACCGCCCTCGCCCATGATCACCGCGTTGTGGCGGATGCCGACGGCCTCGGGCTCCAGCACTGCCCCGAAGTCCACCGCAACTCCCCTAGAGAGGAGTTCCTCCAGGACGTCCGCCAGCCCCTCCTCGGTCTCCCCGACGTCCGCCGCCGCCTCCCTCAGCGGCCTCCTGGAGATGGGCAGGTCCTCCAGCCTCCTCACGATGCTCCTGTCGATCCCCAGGTCGCCGAGCGTGGGGGGATCGGGGCGAATGACGGCGGGCGGGGACCAGCTGACGCCCCTCTCCAGGTCGTACTTGACGGACAGCTTGAAGGCACGCGCAGTGGCCAGAACTATCCAGTCCCTCACGCCCATGGACGACATGAGGGAGCCCACCTCCCTCAGCAGGGCATCGGGATCCGGCGCCCTGTACGTGAACCACAGGTTGTACCCCGGGAAGGACCTCACGTAGCTGTGCTTGGACCTTCCCCTGGACGAGATGGCCCTGGCGTACTCGAGCGCCCTCTCGGGTGGGACCGCCGCCACCACGAGCGCCGAGGCTCCGCCCAGCGCCCTGGAGTTGAGAGACACGCCGATCCTCCTGATGGCGCCCCCCTCCCTCAGCCTCCTCGCGTCCCGGACCAGGAGCTCCGCGTCGACGCCCAGCGACTCCGCCGCAGCGTCGAACGGCTCCGGCCCCGGCTCCATCGAGTACTGCAGGGAGTCGAGCAGCAGGACATCCCGGGGGCTCAGGTCCACGCGGCCACGAGGCGCTCCCTCCCGATTTAATCCTGTCCCGCGATCCCACGCGCGGACTTCGCGGCTCGGTTAAATCGATGTCCCGGCCTGGCAGGGCCGTGCGCGTGCTGCGGATAGCGAGCAGGTCGAGCGCGCTGAGCCTCGCCCAGGTGGATGAGGTCGTCGCGCCGCTGAGGGCGTACGCGAGCGTCGAGGTCCTGAAGGTGCTCAGCAGGGGCGACGTGGACCTCAGGACGCCGCTCTACGCGATGGAGGAGAAGGGGGTGTTTGAGAGGGACGTCGACGCGGCCGTCCTCAGGGGGGAAGCCGACGCAGCGGTACACAGCGCGAAGGACGTGCCCACGGACATCCCGCCCGGCCTCGTCCTGGCAGCGGTGCCGCGCCGCCGCTCGCCCTACGACGCCCTGGTCGCGCCGGGGGGAGCCGCGCTCAGCGACCTGCCGCCTGGGAGCAGGGTGGGCACCTCCTCCCTGAGGCGCATAAGCATGCTCAGGCGCGTCCGGCCGGATCTGGAGGTGTTGCCCATCCGCGGCAACCTTGACACGAGGCTCGGGGCGCTGGGCGGCCGCGTCGACGCGCTCGTGGTGGCGGAGGCCGGCCTGGAGAGGATAGGGTTCAGGGGCGCCTGGAGGAGGCTGCCCCCGGAGGACTTCGTGCCCGCGGCCGGCCAGGGCGCGCTCATGGTCCTCGCGAGGGAGGGGGACAGCGAGGTCATCGACCTTCTCTCCAGGGTGGACGACCCAGTGTCCAGGGCGGAGGTCCAGGCGGAGAAGTCATTCGTCAGCGCGATAGGCGCCGGGTGCAGGGCGCCGGTGGGGGTCCTCGCCAGGGTCCAGGGTTCCACGCTCGCCATGGTGGCCGCCGTGGTGCCGCCCGAGGGCTCCGGCATGGTGCTCGTCCGGGCATCGGGGAACCTCGGGGACGACGTGGTGGGCGAGCTCGTTGACGCGTTCAGGAGCGCCGGCGGTCCCGAGGCGATGAGGGGCTGGAGGGACGCGCTTTGATAGTGCCGCTCTCGACGGCGAGGTTCATCGACTGGCTGGTCCGGGAGCTGGGGTCTCCCCCCGTGCGCGCCCCTCCGGTCCTCAGGCCCGTGCCCGTCGCCTCCCGCGCCGAGGCCCTGGAGGCGGCTTCGCTCGGGCTGCCCGCAGTGGTGACGTCCCCCAACGCGGTGGACGCGATGGCGTCCCTCCTCCCGCGCGACCTGCTGGAGTCCGCGCTCTCGGACTCGATCGCCATTGGCCCGATGACGGCCTCTGCGATACTTGACGTGGTGCCCGGCGCGCGCGTGTCGGTGCCCCGGTCGCACGACTCCGCGTCCCTGATTGCCCTCCTGAGGGGCGGGAGGCGCGTCCTCTGGTGCTCGACGGGCGTGGAGGAGTCCCTGGCCAGGGCAGTGTACCGCGCCGGCGGGATCGTGGTCAGGCTCTACAGGCTGGAGGTGGACGAGCGCTCCGCGGACGAGATAAGGTCCTCGCTGTCCGCGGACGACCTCGTGGTCTTCGCGTCCATGGCGAGCGTCGAGGCGTGGTCGCGCGTCAGGATCGGGCTCGCGCCCCGCCCCCGCGCGGCCGCCATAAGCCGCAGGGTCGCTGCCGCCCTGCGCGGCGACGAGTCGATCTCGTCGCTCGCAGTATTCGAGATGGGCGATATGCGCAAATTTCCGGAGTTCCTACGCGCGGCGCACGGGTGACGCAGCTTGAAGATACCGATCTTCATAGAGGCCTCCGCCCTCAGGGTCCTGGTGCTCGGCGGGGGCTCGGAGGCGGAGAAGAAGGCAAGGAGGTTCCTCAGCCACGGGTCCAGCGTGACCGTTTACAGCCTCGAGTTCACGGACTGGCTCGCCGAGGCCGGGAGGAGCGGCGCGTTGCGGCTGGTGCGGGGCGACGTCAGGGATCGCGCCGCCGTCGCGCGCCTGATAGGGGAGCACGACGTGACGATATACACGATACCCGGCCTGCCCGATGAGGAGGAATTCGCCGCGCGCGAGTGCGAGTCCGCGAGGAAGATCTGCATACTCAGCACGAACGCCGAGAGGACGATGGCCGCGATGCCGATAGAGGTGAGGGCCGCCGGCATGAGGATAGCTGTGTTCTCGGGCGGCAAGTCGACGCTGGTCGCCGAGATGGCCGCCGGGGAGGTGGCGCGCTGCCTGTCCGGGAGGAGGGACCTCGAGGTCCTCCTGGAGGCCATGGGGCACGCCAAGGACCTGCTGAAGGGGGCGGTGCCCGACCACAGGGCCAGGATGCCCCTCTACCGCAGGTTCCTGGAGGACCCGGTGCTCAAAGACCGCGCGGCGCGCGGTGACCTGGAGGGCGCCATGCGCCGCGTCGAGGAACTCGTGGAGGAGGCGCGGTCTTGGACCTCGACCTGAGCCCGATACTCGTCTTCTGGGAGACCACCAGGGCCTGCGGCCTGGCCTGCAGGCACTGCAGGGCCGATGCCATGCGCGAGCGCCTCCCGGGCGAGCTGGACACTGATGAGGGCAAGCGCCTCCTGAGGGACATAGCGGGTTTCGGGGATCCCAGGCCCATGGTCGTGTTCACGGGCGGCGACCCCCTCGTGAGGGACGACCTGGAGGAGCTCGTGTCCACAGCGAGGGATCTCGGCATAAGGTCGAGCGCCGCCCCGGCCGTCACGGATCGCTTCACGGAGGAGAGGATGAGGTCGCTCGCCGCCGCCGGCCTCTCGGCGGTCTCCGTGAGCCTCGACGGGGCGACGCCCTCCACCCACGAGTGGGTCAGGAGGTCCCCCGGGCACTTCGCGGCCACGCTGGCGGCAGTCCGCGCGGCGTCGGCCGCCGGCCTGAGGGTCCAGCTCAACACGCTGATATTCAGGGGGAACGTAGAGGAGATCCCCGGGATCCTCGCCATCGCGAGGTCGCTGGGGATCGACACGCTCGAGTTCTTCTACCTGGTGAAGGTGGGCCGCGCCGCCGATGGGATGGAGGAGCTCACGCCCGCCGAGTACGAGGACGTCTCCGCGTTCCTGGTGGACGCCACCTCCTACTGCTTCACCGTGAGGACCGTAGAGGGTCCATTCGTGAGGAGGATAGCGGCCGGCGGCGGCCTGAGGACTGGCGTCCTCTACAACATCCTCTCGCGCCGCGCGCGCGAGCTGCTGGGCGAGCCGAGGTGCCGGAGATCGCTGCGCGTGACCAACACGCGGGACGGGAAGGGGATAATCTTCGTGGCCTATAACGGCGACGTCTACCCGAGCGGGTTCCTGCCGATCCCGCTGGGGAACGTCAGGAGATCTAGCCTCGTCGACATTTACAGGGGGAACCGCCTGCTCAGGGCGATAAGGGCGGCCGATTTCTCGGGCAGGTGCGGCGCCTGCGAGTACCGCGATCCCTGCGGCGGCAGCCGCTCGAGGGCATTCGCAGCCTCCGGCGATCCCCTCGGCGAGGATCCCGCGTGCCCCTACGTGCCCAGGTCCCTGATCGCCGGGAAGGCCGGTAACGCTTAATAACAAGAAGCTGCGCGGCGACCCCGTGCCGAGCAGCCTGCTGAAGCTCCGGCTGGCCATGCTGGGAGCGTGGGTAGCGGTCACTGCGCTCGGCATGCTCGTCCTGGCGGGCGTCATGTCACTGCTCGGGATCGGCTACGCCGTGATCTGGATACTGGGGTTCGTCCTCCTCCTGTACCTCGTCCAATGGCTCCTCGGCCCGTACATGATCAACGCGGTGTACAGGGTGAGGCCGCTCGGGGAGGATGAGGAGCCCTGGATCCACGAGGCTGTCTCCAGGATAGCCCAGAGGGCCGGCATATCGCGCCCCAAGGTGATGCTGGCGCAGGTCGACGTGCCGAACGCGTTCGCCTACGGGTCACCGCTCACGGGCAACATGGTGGCGGTGACGAAGGGGCTCCTCGATCACCTGCCGCAGGACGAGGTGGAGGCGGTCCTCGGGCACGAGCTGGGGCACCTGAAGCACAGGGACGTCTACGTGATGATGATGGTCGGCATGCTGCCCGCGATAGTCTACTACCTGGGCTACACCCTCTACTTCTCCGGGGTCTTCGGGGGCATGGGAGGGGACGGCAGGGGCAACAACGGCGGCCTCCTCCTGCTGGTCGGGATCGTGCTGATAGCGATAAGCTTCCTGTTCAACCTGTTCGTCTTCTACATAAGCAGGCTCAGGGAATACTACGCCGACTCTCACTCAGCCGCGGTGGTCCCGAACGGCGCCAGGAAGCTCCAGAGGGCGCTGGCCAGGATCCTGGTCGCCAGCGGCAGGATCCCCAGGAGCAGGAGGGCCTCCAGCAGCGCGAACGCGTTCAAGATGTTCCTCATATCGGATCCCGGCCAGTCCGTCAGGTGGAGCGGCGACATAGACGAGCTGGTGAGGGCCATCAAGGAGGAGAAGCCCAGCATCTGGGAGGAGCTCTTCAGCACCCACCCGCATCCGGCGAAGAGGCTGCGCTTCCTGGACTCCCTCGCGGGGGAAACAACCTCTTAAGATCCCCGCGGCTGCCTGTGGCGCGTGAGGTACCCGGCCGAGCCGGAGGTCGGCGTGGGCGCTCTGGTGATCTCGGAAGGCAGGGTCCTGCTGGTCAGGAGGTCCAACCCGCCGGGCAGGGGTAAGTGGAGCGTGCCGGGCGGCCACCTGGAGCTCGGCGAGGGCATCTACGAGGCCGCGCTCAGGGAGCTCGAGGAGGAGACTGGGGTCAGGGGGCGCCCCCTGGGGGTCGTCGGTATATCCGAGCTGATAGAGAGGGACGACTCGGGGCGCGTCCTCTACCACTACGTGCTCGTGGACGTGCTCGTGGAGCCGGAGAGCTCGCCCCGGGATGCCGTCGCGCGCAGCGACGCGTCAGAGGTGGCGTTCGTGGACCTCGCGGCGGCGCTTGAAATGGATCTCACGAACTCCGCCAGGGGGCTGCTCGAGAGGCTATCCTCGGGCGCCGCCGGGCTGCTCCACGTGTCCACGTGGGCCGGCTAGCTGCCCGGAATCCTTTATTTATGGGCTGACCTCGACGGGCTGAAGGGGCCGTCGTCTAGCATGGACAAGGATGCCAGCCTGGGGCGCTGGCGGTCCGGGGTTCAAATCCCCGCGGCCCCACTCCTCTCCTTGTGGTACTCCTCCCATATCGCGTTCTCCACAATCATGAAGTAGATCCTGGTCGCCAGCGGCATCCTCTTGAGGTTCGACTCAATGGCGTCCACGATGAACGGGACCGCCCTCCTCGACGCGTGTATCCTGAACTTCATCGGGAGGTCAGGGTCCTGCATGAAGTTGATCTTGTCCTTCAGTTCCTCGGGCGCCCTCTCGCGCGCCTGCTCCTCTATCTCCCTGTACCATCTGCTTAGGACCTCGGGGTCCAGCCCATCCTTGAGCCCGTCTATCCTCCCGACCAGCGCCATCAGCACCTGGTCCAGCTCGCTCCTGAGCTCCTCTATGCTGACCTTGTCATCGTCCGCCACGGCGCGTGGAGGGTCACGTGCGGCTAATCGCCTGCTTGTCGACTGGAGTTGCCGCCCAGCTCAAGGCGCGTTGATGGGTTCGGAACAGCCCGCCGCTAGGGGCCCGGAAAGCAGGGCGGGTAGCTCCTGATCCCCCACCACCACGGCAGGGGGGCGCTCGTCGTGTTGACCAGTTCCGGGTAGGGCCAGTCCGGCGGCACCTCCTGGGGCCACACCTGGAAGCGGGCTGCAGGCGCGGGGGCCGTCGATGGGGTGGCCGCCCAGGTGCCGTTCCCGACGCGCACGAACCACTCGACCGTCTCCGACGTCCCCGTCGGGTAACCCTCGGTTGCCACCAGCACGAGGCCCCAGCCCCCCAGCCCCTCCGCGACGCCCTCCGGGGGCATCGGTAGGGGTCCAGCGGGCCGCGCCGAGGCCGAGAAGTATCCGAAGTCGAAGCCACAGATCTCCCCCGTGGATCCCGCCTTGGGATCAGTCGGCTGAACCGCTATCCACGGGATAAGGCTCCCGTTGGGCGCCACGGCGCTGATCGAAACGTTGAAGACGGCTGGCAGCGAGTTCGGGTTGTAGGCCCAAACGCGCACGCTCCCGTTCGGGGCGCTCACCACCGCGTACACGGGCGGAGTGTGGAAGCCGACGAGCGACTTCGAGGCATCCCCGGCCGGGTTGGCGCTCACGAGCAGCAGGCGAGCCTGGGGCGTCGCGTACAGCGATCCCGTGAGCATGAGTATCACGATTACGGTGACCAGGAAAGCCGCCCCCAGCACGTTGGCCACTATCCACATCCTGACCGCGGTCTCCCAGGCCACGCCGCGGGATTCTCGCCCCGCAATTAAAACGTGGGGCAGCGCCGCCGGAACATCGCGAGTAGGATGGTTATAATAAATTAGAAATAAAAGAAAAATAAAAGGTCTGGTGTCCTCAGCCGGCCGTGACGGTGGTGGTCGCGTTCGTCGCGGGGATGCTCATGACGCGCACGCTGTAGCTCTGTCCCGCG